>NZ_JANFVR010000380.1 GCF_024609805.1 Tahibacter caeni
CTTGTCGGCCGCCTCGACGACATGGTCGGGCGGCCGTGCACAGATGTCGGCCGCACGCGCGCCGGCCGGCTCGCCGCCGTCGGCCAGCGGCTTGTGCGTCGGATCATCGGCCGTCTGAACCGCCGGCCGTCCTGGCGGCGCGCCGGCCGGTGTCGCGATGCGGCCGCCGCAGGATGCGAGCAGGAAAACCATCGCCGCCAGCGCGGCAGACCGGTTCAGCAACATCATGACCTTTCCCCCTTGGAGAACGGCGCAGGCGTTGCGGGCTCCGCCTGCGCCACGTGCGCTCAGTCGACGTCGCCGGCCCAGCTGCCGTCGTCGGGATCGCCGCCGCCGCCGCCGATGGTCTTGCTGATGAAGCAGTGGATGGTGCTGGTGCGCTGGGTCGGATTGCCGGTCAGGCTCAGGCAGAACGCGCGGTTGTGGTAGGCGATTTCGTTGGTGACCGGATCGGGCGGATCCGGGGTCATGATGTTGCCGGTGATCTGGTCGTGCAGCGGATCGAACGTCACGCCGGTCGCATTCTTCCAGACGCTGACGTAGTCGGAGTTGTTGCTGGTCAGCTTCAGCTCGTCGATGACCTTCTCGCTGGTCACGGGGTCGACCGCGAGGACGACTTCCATCGTGTCCTCGTACTCGACACAGACGATTTCGGGATAGTCGATGGTGTGGTTGATCCGGTAGATGTTGTTTTCGAACGAGGTCAGCGGCATGAGGGCCCCCTAGTGCACGGCTTCGATGACGGAATGGCCGCAGGAAGACTGCGGCAGCGGTTTCGTCCCGCAGCCAGGCGCAGGTGCCGGGCAGCCGCCACGCGGCGCCCGTCGCAGAGCGTGCCGGTCAGGCGGCGGAGTCCGTCCGGAATTTCCGCGCGCTGCCTGTGGGACAGCAACCTACTGCACGCAGCGCGCGCAACATCTCACCTGGCGTGCTACCAGCCCCAGACGGCGACGCCGGCCCACAGCGCCGGATTGGCCGCGGGGTATTGCCGCAGCAGCGCGAGCTGCGCCTCGCGCAGCGCACGCGCGGGGTTTTCCGCCGCGAGGCGCGGGTCGGCGTAGAAGCGGTCCATGAGTTCGGGCATGGCCGCGTCGTCGACCGGCCACAACGTCGCCACGACGTGGCGCGCGCCGGCCTGCAGGAACGCATACGCGACGCCGAACGTGCCCTCGTCCTGCACCGCGCGGCCGGTCGCCGTGTCGCAGGCGCCGAGCACGACGAGCGCGGCGGGCAGGCGGCTCGCGCCGATGCGCCGCGCCGACAGGAAACCGTCGACGCCGTTGCCCCGCGCGTCGAACAGCGACAGCACGAGGCCGGAGCCGCTGGCGCCGCCGCGGTCGCCGGTTCCATGTGTTGCAAAATGTACGATGTCGTATTTTTCCACATGGCCTGACTGCAGCGCCGCCGTCGACGCGTCGAAGCCCGCGAGCAGGGTGCTGCGTTCGGCGCCGAGACGTTCGCGCACGCGGCGTATCTCGTCGCCGCTGCCGCGCAGGCGGCCCGGACCGTCGCGCCGCGACATCGCCGACTCTGACGCGACGGGCGCGAGACCCAGGCGCGGATCGTCGCGCGCATAGACCGGGTCGCCGATCAGCAGCGCGGCGAAGTCCGGGCGCAGCTCGCGCAGCGGCGGGCGCAGCAGCAGCCAGGTCGCCGGCAGCAGCGCGATCTCGTGATGCTCGAGCAGATAGCCCGGCGTCTCGCCGCAGCGCAGCGCCGCGAACGGCAGGCCGTCGAGCGCGGTGTCGCCGACGACGAGCACGCGCGGCGTGTCGACCTGCGCGGCGATCGGCTGCCAGATCGCCGCGCAGGCGCGGCCCAGCGCTTCGCGCCAGTCCGCGCCCGGCGCCGCGCCGTCGGCGCCGAGGCTCACGCGGGCTTCCTGCACGCGCGCGGCGAGCACTTCCTGCGCGGCCAGCGATGTCGAGTGGAACGCGCCGCGCTGCACGATCCAGGCGAAGCTGGCCTGCGGCAAGGTGCGATAAACGACGAGACTCGTGTCCTCGGGCAGCACTCGCTGCAGCTGGGCCAGCGACACGCCGGCGACGGTCGCGGCCGGATCGGGCGCCGCGGCCGCGTCGAGCGAGCGCAGGGTGGCCTCGGCGGCGCGGATGTCGGCTTCGATGCGGCGGCGCATTTCGTCGGCGTTCGCATCCTCGCCAAGCTTCCAGCGATTCAGTGCGAGCGCCGAGAGCTGGGCCTGCGTGCGCTCGCGCTGCGACTCGGCGCCGGCGTCGGTCGCCGCCGGCAGCGGCATCGCGTCGAGGCGCGCGCGCAGGCTCCGCGCGCGAAAGCGTTCGCTGAGCGCGAGCGCATCGGCCGCACGCCGCGGCCGGCCGGCAGCGTCGACGTCTTCCATCAGCAGCGACAGCAGGCCGACCTGCGCGTCGCGCTGGCTCGCCAGAAACGTAGCGCGCTGCTCCAGGTCGTAGACGTAGGAGCCGGCCTCATCGACTTCGGCGATGGCCTCGCGATAGGCCGCTTCGGCCGCGCCGCGACGGCCCTGCGCGCGCAGCGCGCCGGCGCGCAGGGCCTGCGCTTCGATGCGCTGCAGCGGCGTGAGCTGGCGGGATTTCAACGCCGCCTCGCTCAGGCGCCGGGCCAGCGCGGCGTCGCCGTGCTGCAGCTGCGCATGGGCGAGCTCGATGCCCGCGAGATCGTGCAGCTTGCCGCGCTCGAGCCCGGCGCTCGCGTCGTAGGCCTGCTGCGCCGCGGCCAGCGCCTGCTCCGGCGCATCGCTGCGGCGATAGATGCGCGCCGCGCGCAGGCGGCTCTCGACCGACAGTTCGGGCCGGCCGCCGGCCTTCTGTGCTTCGGCGACGGCCTGCTCCATCGACGCGCGCGCCTGCGCGACCTGTCCGTCGGCGAGCTGCGCCTCGGCCAGTCGGCCGAGCGACGCGATGATCTGGTCCGGCCGGTTCTGACTGCGCACGAGCTCCAGCGCGCGCTGCTGCAGATCCACGGCCAGCGCGGTCTCGCCGAGCAGCAGCTGCACGCCGCCCTGGTTGCGCAGCGCGAGCGCCAGTCTCGACGTGTCGTTGTCGTAGGCGATGCGCGCGCGTTCGAAGCCGCGCGCCGCGTCGGACAGGCGGCCGCGGCCGAGCTGCACGAGCGCGAGGTTGTTCAACGCGTCGCCGCTGCGGTGCGTGGCATCGATCGCGTTCCAGGCGGCGACGGCCTGCTCGAAATAGTCCTCGGCGCGGTCGGCCTCGCCGAGCACCCAGTAAGCGCCGCCGAGGTTGTTCAGCGCCGTGGCGATGCGCGGGGCGTCGCCGCTGGTCCGCGACAGGGCCAGCGCATCCTCGTAGCAGCGGCGCATGTCGGCGTTGCTCGCACGCGGCGCGCTGTTGAGACAGAGGTTGTTGCGGACGGTCGCTTCCAGCAGCGGATCGTCGACGCCGTCGAGCGCGGCCAGTGCGCGTCGCAGCGGCGCCACGGCGCCCGCCAGGTCGCCGCTGTGGTAGTGGTGCATGCCGATGTTGTTCAGCGCCGTGGCCAGGCCGTGCGGATCGCCGCGCCGCTGCCAGACCGGCAGCGCGCGCTCGAGCGCGGCGATCGCCGCCTCGCGCTGCGATCGCCAGCCGAGCAGGCGTTCGTGCAGGCTCACGCAGCGCAGATAGCCGTCGTCGTCCTGCAGCGCGAGCCGCTTCGCGCAGAGTTCCGCGGCCAGATCGGACGCGGCCGGCTCGCGGCGGCGCTTGCGGTCGGCCAGGCGCTGCGCGAGTTCGGTTTCGTCCAGATCGAGGCGGAAGCGCGGCTCGGCCGCCGCGGCCGGCGTCAACGTCTCCTGCGACAGCTCTATCGCGCCGTCGGGCGAGCCCTTCGGCGGACCGCGCACCTGCAATTCCAGCGGGCCGTCGGCCTCGGCCAGCGCGAGTCGATGCTCGCCGCGGCGCAGCAGATCGTTCTCGCTGAATTGCAGCCGCGCAGATCCGGCGACGAGTTCGGCGGTGACGTCGACGCCGTGCTCGACGATGCGCAGCCGCAGCGGCGCGCCCGGGTCCCGCAGCGCGAAACGGCGCGATTCGTCGGCCCGCAGCGGCAGTTGCACCGCTGCGCCGACCGGCAACGTCTCGACCGGCGGAAGCGGCGCGGCCGGCGCCGG
>NZ_JANFVR010000381.1 GCF_024609805.1 Tahibacter caeni
AGGCCAGCGCCGCAGCCCATTCCTGCGCGAACGCACGCAAGGCCGCCGTGTCCGCGACCGGACGCAGCACGGCGCGCGGCGCGGCCGCGGCCAGCGCCGCGGAGAACGCGGCCGCATCGCCTTCGCGCACGGCTTCATTCAAGCGCGCGAGTTCGCGCTGCGCACGGAAACTGTGCTGCAGCCGTACGAGCTCGGGCGCGCGTTCGCGTTCGAGCGCCGCGACGAGATCCATGAGCACGGAGCCCGCGGCGACCGAAGCCAGCTGGTCCGCATCGCCGAGCAGGATCAGCGCTGCGTCGTCGCGTACCGCGTCGAGCAGGCTGCGCAGCATCGCCAGGTCGAGCATGGACGCTTCGTCGACGACGACGATATCCGCGGCGATCGGGCGAGCGCGGCCGCGCGTGAAACGGTTGCGGCGCGGCTCGTAGCCGAGCAGGCGGTGCAAGGTCAGCGCGGTCTGCTCGGGAATGCGCTCGAGCAGCGGCTGCCATTCGGCCGGCAGGGCGCCGGCTCCGCTGCGCAAGGCGGCCTTGCCCGCGCGCAGTGACTGCAGCAGGCGCTGCGCGGCCTTGCCGGTCGGCGCGGCGAGCTGGATCGCCGGCGCCGCGGCGGCGTGCCGCTGCAGCATCAGCAGCAGGCGCAACACCGTCGTGGTCTTGCCGGTGCCGGGACCGCCGGTCAGCACGAACAGGCGCCGGCCGACGGCCGCGGCGACGGCATCGCGCTGGCGCTGCGCGGCGGGGTCGTCGTGGCCGAACAGCGCATCGAGATCGGCGGCGATCGAGGCCGCTGCCGCCGGCGCGGCCGCCTGCCGCCGCTGCGCGACGTGCAACGCGATCGCGGTCTCGTGCGCATGGTTGCGCCAGAACGCGAAGCGCCCGTCGGCGTCGAGCACGAACGGCGTGCGCGCCTTGCCGTCGCCGACCAGCGCCTCGGCGCGCAGCGCGTCGACGTCGTCGCGCGTCGGCGGCGTCATGCCGTGACGGCCCGCATCGGCGCCGAGCAGCGGCAGCGCCGCGTCGCCGAGGCCGTCGGCATAGCTGGCCCAGCCGGCGACGTCGGCCAGCCGTGCCGAGCCGCCGTGGACCTGCACCCATTGCGCGACGGCGCGATCGAGCGGCCGCCAGACGGTCGGCAGCTCGGCGTCGCCGCCGCGGCGCCAGGTATACAAGGTCATGCGGCGCCTCCGAGCGCGGCGTCGACCGCATCGAGCAGCGCCGCATCGAAGCGCCGGCGCCAGACACCGAGTTCCGGCGCGAGTCCGCAGGCGCGCACGAACAGATAGATCGCCTCGCCGAGATGGCGCTCGCGCCGGTAGCCGCTCAGACGCTGGCGCAGATAGCGTTCGAGCGCGACGGTGTAGAGCAGCGCCTGGAAGCCGTAGTGATGCTCGGCCATGGCCTGCTCCAGGCGCACGGGCGCGTAGTCGGCCAGGGTGTCGCCGAGATAGTTGGTCTTGTAGTCGAGCACGTGGAAGCGGCCGGCGTGTTCGACGATCAGGTCGATCTTGCCGCTCATGAGACCGGTCAGGGTCGAACCCTGCAGATCGCGCGGCAGCAGGTCGGCTGCGCCGTGGCGCGCGCAGGCGTCGCGCAATGCGCGCAGGGACACCGCATCGAGCACGAACTGGAAGCCCATTTCCGCGCGCTGCCGCGTCGCGGCGACCTCCTGCAGGCTCGTGCCGTCGAACAGCGGCAGCTCCACGGTGCGCTGCACGAGCGCGCCGATGCCGATGACCGCGGCTGCGGTCTGCGCGGGCACGACGCGCACGGCGTAGTCGCGCAGGCTATGTTCGATCAGCCGCGTCTGCGCGGCCACGGCGGTGTGCGGATCGCGGCGTTCGAACACCGCATGCACGGCGTTGCCGAATTCCGGGCCGCGCCAGTTCGCCAGCGCGAGCAGGCGCGGATCCGGCGCCGCGGCGACCGCCGCCAGCGGCAGCGGCGCGAGCGCCTCGTCGCGTGCGGCGCGCTCGTCGTCGGCGGCCGATTCCTCCTGTTCACCGCGACCGCGGCCGGCGACGAGCGCGGTGAAGCTGTAGGTGTGCTCGAGCACCGGCCAGGCCGGCTCGCGCCGCGCGGCGAGATGGTCGAGCGCGTTCGCCGCGGCCGCGCGATAGTCCTGCTCGGGCCAGGCCCAGTCGTCGGCCTGCCAGGCCAGGTGCGGCGCCTGCTGCGCGAGCGCCACGCCGGTCGTGGCCGCCTGGAGACGCGCCAGCAGCGCATCGAGCGCCGAGCGTTCCGGATCGGCCGCTTCCGGCGCGCCCTTCTTGCCGTCGCGCGGCCGCAGCGGCGGCAGCGCATAGACATGGCAGGCATATTGCGCGCGCGTCAGCGCGACGTAGAGCACGCGGAAGCGTTCGTCCTGGTCTTCCTCGCGCACGCGCGCGAGCGCCGCGGCACGGCCTTCCGCGAGCTCGGCCACACGCAGCCTGGTGGCCTCGTCGTAGGCGAGCACGAGGCCGGGCTCGCGGCCCGTGTGATCCCACATCAGCGGCAGGAGCACGAGCGGAAACTCCAGGCCCTTGCTCGCATGCAAGGTCAGCAGGCGTACGCGGCGCGCGTCGGATTCCAGGCGCAGCTGCCAGTCGTCGGCTTCGCCGGCGTCGGGCGATTCGCGCTGCTGGGCGAACCAGGCCAGCAATTGCTCGGCGCCGGCCAGGCGTTCGCTCTGCGCCTGCAGCAGCTCGCCGAGATGACGCAAATCGGTCAGCGCGCGTTCGCGCTCGCTGGACTGCGGCAGGCGCAGCGCGAGATCGGCCGACTGCGCGAGTACGACGCCGAGCACGCCGTGGCGCTGCCATTCGCGGCGCAGCTCCACGAAGCGCCGGCGCTGCTGCTGCCAGGCGTCGGCGTCCTCGCGCAGCGCGGCGATCCGCGCGAGGGTCAGGCCGCCGAAACGCGTGGCCAGCGCCGCGCGCACCGCCGCGTCGTCGTGCGCGTGTTCGACCGCGTACAGCAGCAGCTGCAGCTCGCGCGCGAGCTCGGTGTCGAACACGCTGCGCTTGCCGGCGCCGACGCAGGGCACGCCCTGCCGCAACAGCAGTTCGCGCAGGCGCTCGACCTGCTGGTTCTTCGGCACGAGCACGGCAATGTCGCCGGGCTGCAGCGGCGACTCGCCGATCCGCGCGCCCGAACGCAGCAGAGCGACCACGTGTCGCGCGCATGCCTCGAGTGCCTGTTCGCGGCGGCGGTCGAGATTCAGCGGATCGGCACCGCAGTAATGCAGCTGCAGCGGCCGGGCGAAGGCCTCGCCGTCGGCGTCGAGATACGGCTCGCGGCGGCCGGCCGCGCGCACCGCCTCGTAGCGGATCGGATGGTCGGGCTGCATGCTCAGCCGCGGACCGGCCGTCGCGTAGAGCTCGTTGAGCGCGGCGACGTAGGCTGCCGACGAGCGCCGGTTCGTGTCGAGGGTCAGCACTTCGTCGGCGGTTGCGGCCGCGGCGAGGTAAGTGTGGATGTCGCCGCCGCGGAAGCGATAGATCGCCTGCTTCGGGTCGCCGATCATGACCAGGCGGCCGCACGCGGCGCCGTCGGTGTCGCGATAGATCGCATCGAGAATCCGGTACTGCAGCGCGTCGGTGTCCTGGAATTCGTCGACGAGCGCGACCGGCCATTGCGCGCGCAGCCGTGCCGCGAGCGGACCGCTGCGGTCGCTCAATGCGGCCGCCGCGTTCTCGAGCAGGGTGTTGAAAGTCTGGCGCGATTCGCGCAGCAGCTGCTCGCGGCGTCGCGCGAGCAGGCGCTGGCGATAGCGTTCGAGCGCGGCCGCCTTGCTGTTCGCGCGCGCGCCGGCGCAGCGCTGCAGATCGGCGAACAGCGCGGCGAGGCTCGCGTTCAGCGCGTCGTCGAGCTGGCCTCTGCGGAACTGCGATTCGAGCTTGGCCGCGTGCGCGCAGACGTCGTCGACGTCGAAACCGTCCAGGGCCGCGGCGTCGGCCGCCGCGACGAGCGCGCGCAGCGCCTGCAGCAGCTGCGAGGTCGGCTTGGGTCCCGGATAACGGAAACGCTCGGGCGTCGCGGCGATCGCGCGCGCCGCCTCGACGGCGCGCGCCCAGGCCGCGGCGGATTCGTCGGGATCGCCGGCCGGCGCGCGCACGC
>NZ_JANFVR010000382.1 GCF_024609805.1 Tahibacter caeni
CCGGCGGCGCCGCCGGCCAGCGCGAGCGCCGGCGTGGCGCCGAGGCGCGCGCCGATCTGCGCATGGAACCTTTCCACAAGTGAAGCCGCCGCAAGCCAGCAGCCCGAGCGCACGGCGTCCTCGGTGTCGTCGGCGGCCTCGACGATGCGCGCCGTATCCGAAGCGCCGACCCGCGCCGTCGCGCCGAGCAGCGCCTGCTGCATCAGCATCGGGCTCGGCGCGATCAGGCCGCCGAGATGCCCGCCGCCGGCGTCGAGCGCATCGAGCACGAGGGCTGTGCCGACGCTCGCGAGCACCACGGCCTCGGCCTGCTGCGTGTGCAATGCGATCAGCGCGACGAAGCGGTCGACGCCGAGCTTCTGCGGCCGCGCATAAGCGCTGCGCACGCCGCAGGCCTCCGCCGCGCTCGCGACGAATTCGGGCTCCACGCCGAAGCGCGTGCGCACGGCCTGCACGAGTTCGGCCTCAAGGCGCGGCCGGCCTACCGAAGCGACGAGCGCGCGGCGCAGCGGCGGCGCGTCGCGCCAGGCATCAGCCAGTTGCTGCGCCAGCGGCCGCGAATGATCGACCGGCGTGCCGACCTGCAGCCCGGTGTCGTCCTGCAGCGCCCACTTGAGACGCGTATTGCCGAGATCCACGAGCAGGTTCATGCGCGCCTTACCGTCACTTCCGCGCTGTCGAAGCCGGCGATGGTATCGCCTTGCCGCAGCAGCAGCGCGCCGCGCGCGTCGACGCCGGCGCCTATGCCCTGCTGCATGCCGTTCGCGTCGGTCAGGTTCAGCACCTGCCCGAACAGACGGTCGCGTTCGACGAAGGCCGCGCGCAGGCCGGCGAAGCCGTCGGTCTCGAAGCGGTCCAGCACCTCGGCCAGTTCGCCCAGCACGGCGGCGACGACGCGATTGCGCGACGGCAGCGGCGCACAGATCGCGGCGAGGTCGGCCGCGGGCTGATCGATGGCCGCGCGCACGACCGCGGGGAGATAGACGTTCACGCCGATGCCGATGACCGCATGGCAAGGACCGAGGAACTCGCCGCCGAGCTCGACGAGGATGCCGGCCAGCTTGCCGTCGCCGGCGAGCACGTCGTTCGGCCATTTCAGGCCCAGCGCCGGCGCGCCGCAGCGTTCGAGCGCCCGGGCCGCGGCGACGCCGACGGCCAGGCTGAGCCCGGCCAGGCTGCCCATGCCGCGCGTGAAGCGCTTGAGCACGGACAGATAGACATTGCACAGCGGCGGCGACTGCCACTGGCGTCCGCGCCGGCCGCGGCCGGCGCTCTGCTGCTCGGCGAGGCAGACGGCGAGGTCGCCGTGCGCGACGGCCGTGCGCAGCAGCTCGCTGCTGGTCGAATCGATGTCCCAATGCACGGCGATATCGCCGAAACGCGCCTGCAGCGCCGGCGGCAGCGCCGCGCGTATGGCCGTCGCATCGAGCAGTTCCAGCGGCAGCTCCAGGCGATAGCCGCGGCCTGCCGCGGCCTGCAGCGGCAGGCCGGCTTCGCGCAGCTCGTCGAGCCGCTTCCAGACCGCCGCGCGCGTGACGCCGAAGCGGCGCGCGAGTTCGCTGCCCGACCAGCCGCGCCCGTCGGCGAGCGCGGCGACGAGATCGCGCGTCTGCATCAGCGCCGCTCCGCGAACAGCCGCGCGAGCACGCGGGCACGCTCGAAGCGGTGCTCGGTGCCGCGGTACAGGCGCAGCAGGTTGCCGGCGTGCGTCAGGGTCAGCAGCACGGCGCAGGCGGAGGCATAGGCCAGCAGGCCATGCACGTGCGGCGCGATCCAGGCCGTCAGCGGCACGAGGCTCAGGCCCGCGATCACGGTCGCGAGCCCGACATAGCCGGTCGTGGTCAGGATCGCGAGCCAAACCAGCAGCAGCGGCGCGAGCAGCAGCGGCTGCAGCACGGCCAGGGTGCCGACGACCGTGGCCGCGCCCTTGCCGCCGCGAAAGCCGTAGTAGACCGGGAACACGTGGCCGAGCACCGCGGCGAAGCCGCAGGCCAGCGCTTCGACGTGGAGGCCCGGCGACGCCGCGGTGGTCGGCACCAGCAGCGCGAGCCAGACCGCCAGCGCGCCCTTGCCGATGTCGATGACGACGACACCCAGCGCGAAGCGCCAGCCGCGCGTACGCAGCGCATTCGTGCCGCCGGCGTTGCCGCTGCCGGCCCGGCGTATGTCGAAACCCTGGCGCCGGCCCAGCAGCAGGCTGCCGGAGACCGACCCCAGCGCGTAGGCGAACACCGCCTTGGTCATCAGCACGAACATGGCACCGCCGGGCGCGGACAGGGGCGCAAAGCCTAATCCATGCCGGCCGCGGCCGGCGCGGCCGCCGGCACGATTTGCGCCGCGCGCGCGGCTTCGTGATTTGCAAACCCTCCGGGGCGCGGCTGTAATCCGCGGTTTGCGCCCGCCCCTTCCCGTTCCGGAGCTTCCATGTCCATTCTCCGCATGACCGACCTCGACCTGCGCGGCAAGCGCGTGCTGATCCGCGAGGATCTGAACGTGCCGATCAAGGACGGCCGCATCACCGCGACCCAGCGCCTCGACGCCGCCTTGCCGACCCTGCGCCTCGCGCGCGACGCCGGCGCCGCCGTGCTGGTCATGTCGCACCTGGGCCGGCCGGTCGAAGGCCAGTTCTCCGAAGCCGAATCGCTCGCGCCGGTCGCGGCCTGGCTCGGCGAGGCGCTCGGCAGCCCGGTGCGCCTCGTGCGCGACTATCTGGACGGCGTCGACGTGGCGCCCGGCGAAGTCGTGCTGCTGGAGAACTGCCGCATGAACGTCGGCGAAGGCAAGGATTCGCCCGAGCTCAGCGCGAAGTACGCCGCGCTCTGCGACGTCTACGTCATGGACGCGTTCGGCACCGCGCACCGCGCGCAGGCCTCGACGCACGGCGCGATACGCGCCGCGAAGGTCGCCTGCGGCGGTCCACTGCTGATGGCCGAGCTCGATGCGCTGGCCAAGGCGCTGGAAAATCCGCAGCGTCCGCTGCTCGCCATCGTCGCCGGCTCCAAGGTCTCGACCAAGCTGGAGCTGCTGCAGACCCTCGTCGGCAAGGTCGACCAGCTCATCGTCGGCGGCGGCATCGCCAACACCTTCATCGCCGCGAGCGGCCATGCGATCGGCAAGTCGCTGGTCGAGAACGACCTGCTCGACACGGCGCGCCAGATCATCGCCGCGGCCAAGGCGCGCGGTGCCGAGGTGCCGATTCCGAGCGACGTCGTCGTCGCCCCGGCGTTCGCCGCCGATGCGCCGGCGACGATCAAGGCCGTGGACGCGGTCGGCGCCGACGACATGATCCTCGATATCGGCCCGCAGACCGCGGCCGGCTACGCGGCGCTGATCGCCAAGGCCGGCAGCGTGGTCTGGAACGGCCCGGTCGGCGTGTTCGAGTTCGATGCGTTCGGCAAGGGCACCGAAACCCTGGCCCGGGCGATCGCCGCATCGAAGGCGTTCTCGATCGCCGGCGGCGGCGACACGCTCGCGGCCGTGGAGAAATACGGCGTCGAGGCCGACATCAGCTACATCTCTACCGGCGGCGGCGCGTTCCTAGAATTCCTCGAAGGCAAGGAACTGCCGGCCGTCACCGCGCTGAAGGCGCGCGCCTGACGGCAGATTCGCCGCGCGGGCCGGGGTGAGCCGCGGCGTCGCGCGCGCGATGCGGCGAACGGACCGCGCCCGGGCCGGCGTCGCGGCCGATGCTCGCCGGGAGTCCGGCGCACCGGTCCACGGAACGCCGCAACGCCGGGATTTGCCGGCGGCTCCGGCCCGCCCGTCGAACCGGGTCGGGCTTAACAGACGGCGGCGCAGGGCGACGCTAGGGTGCGCCCTGCTCCTTCCTGCCTGTCCGTGCCATGACCGCGTTCCGCCTCGCTCCCGCTCTCCTGCTGCTCGCCGCCGTCGCCGCAACGGCCGCGCCGCTCGAAGGCCGTCTCGAACTGACCTGGGGCGATCCGGACCCGGCAACCGGCGGCGCCGCCCAGTTCCGCGCCACGCTCGTCGACGACGCCGGCCGGCGCCACACGCTGGACCCGCAGCAGGCGCGGTTCGGCGCCGGCGATCTGCCTGCGCTGGCCGGCCGCCGCGTCGCCGTCGAGCTCGGCGCG
>NZ_JANFVR010000383.1 GCF_024609805.1 Tahibacter caeni
AGCGGGCGCGGCTCGACGCGGAGTCCGCGCGCGCGCAGCTCGCCGAGCTGCAGGCCCGCGAGACCGAGCGCGGCATGGTCGTGACCCTCGGCGACGTGCTGTTCGAGACCGGCCGCGCCGAGCTCAAGCCCGGCGCCGCGCGCAATCTCGACCAGCTCGCCCAGGCGCTGCGCAGCGACGGCCGCAGCCAGGTCGCGATCGAAGGCCACACCGACTCGACCGGGTCGCGCAATTTCAATCTCGACCTGTCGCTGCACCGCGCCCAATCGGTGCAGGCCTATCTCGTCGGCCACGGCGTCGACCCGTCCCGCATCACCGTGCGCGGCATGGGCCCGGATTTCCCGGTCGCCGACAACGCGAGCAGCGGCGGCCGCCTGCAGAACCGCCGCGTCGAGGTCATCGTGCAGAACGTGGTGGCTTCGCGGTGAAGAAACGGGGAGCGACGGACGTCGCTCTCCGGTTTTTTTTTTTGGGAATCGGGAATGGGTGAAAGGCCGGGAATCGAGAATAGGGAGCCGTGACAGCAGAGCTTCGCGCTCTGCTGTAACTCGCTTGGTCGGACCGAAGCGAGGGAACCGGGATTCGCGCTCGAACGATTCCCTATTCCCTGTTCCCTATTCCCTGTTCCCTGTTCCCCATTCCCGATTCCCTCGTAGATCAATGATGCCCGTACACCCCGCCGCCCTTGCCGTCGGGCAGTACGACCTTGACGTTCTGCATCATGCCCTGGTCCTCGTGGTCGAGGATGTGACAGTGCAGCACGTATTCGCCGATGTAGCGCTCGTAGCGCGTGCGCACGTAGACGTCGAAGCCCTGCTTGATCCAGAGCGTGTCCTTCCAGGCGCCCTTCAGGCCGTCGTAGGAGCTGTCGCCGCTGCCGGGCACGCTGACGTCGCGATTGCCGTTCTTCGTGTCGAGGATGCGGTCGATCTGGAAGGGGTTGACGTGGATGTGGAACGGGTGATCGCCGGTGGCCGAGGTCAGCTTCCATTCCTCGCTGCGGCCGAGCACCAGGGTACGCGAGGCCTTCGGGTCGTAGGCGTGTTCGTCGACGCGGAATTCCGTGCGCTTGGTCTTCTTGTCCGGAGCGGCCGGATCAGGCACGTCGACCGAGACGATGCTGAACTGCATGGTCTGGCCCGGCGGTGTGAGCTCCGATTCGTCGACGTCCGGATGCGGCACGAACGCATCCAGGCGCAGACCGCCGGCGATGCCGTCCTTGATCCTGCCGGCCATGGCCGGGTCCTGCGTCGCGTCGGCCATGGCCGAGAGCGTCGTGACCAGGTACTGCTCCACGTCGCCAGTCACGTCGCTGCCGGCGCCGACGGCGACCTTGCCGAGCAGCTGGCGGCTCTCGGCCGTCCAGCTCACGCTGTCGTCGGCCTTCGCGTCGCCGTCGATGACGCAGTAGTCGCCGGGTTCGGGGAACACCACGAGCACGTCGCTGCGATAGCCCGGCTGCAGCACGTTCGCGGTCTTGCGGATGATCCGGGAATGAGTCAGGCCGTCGCTCGCGATTTCCCACTGCGGCAGCAGCTCGCCGGTGCAGTTCGCGTCGATCCACGACTGCTGTTCGGCGACCTTCAGGCGATCGAACGCCTTCGCGCCGCGCTTCATCTTGCGGAACTGCAGGTTGACGCTGTTGCGCACGCCTGCGTGCACGACGCGCCAGCGTTCGAGCGCGCCGGCGCGGGCGTTCGCGAACGTCGGCAGCACCCGGCCGTTGACGCTGGTATAGCGGCCCGACTCGGTCCAGGTGGTCTGGCCGAACTGGTCGTACTTGTCGACCTTGCCGACGTCGGGCTTGCCCTCGTCGTCCTTGTCGCAGATCCATGCGACGACGACGTCCTTGCCGTCGCGGCGCACGGTCTTCTTCTTGATGTTGCCGTCCTTGTCGCGGCAGGCGTACTGGACCTGCTGCAGCTGCACGACGCGCTCGGTCACGCGCACGCCGCCGGGCTCGAACAGCAGCGTGTCGATGTCGCCGGTCTGATTGTCGGTCGGTTTGCGGCTGCCGCGCACGATCAGGGTGCCGGCCATGCCGCTAGCGACCTGCAGGGCCGTGGAGCCGTGCATGTGCGGGTGATACCAGAACGTGCCCGAGGGATGGTCCGGCGGAATGTTGTACTCGTATTCGAACTTGACGTTCGGCAGCAGCGCGATGAGCACGTTGTCGCTGTTGCCGGCCGGGCTGACCCAGAGGCCGTGGGAATGCAGGTTGGTCGAGTTGAAGCAGTGCGGCACGTTGATGTTCGGCACGCCCTTCGCGCAGTCGGGCTCGGCCGGCAGCTTGTTGTGCAGCGGAATGCGCACGGTCTCGCCGGGCTGCACCTCGATCAGCGGCGCGACGAACGGCACCTTGGGATCGGTGCCGGGACTGCGGTAGGAACGCAGATGGACGTGGTCGTCCTGGCCCGTGGCCGGATTGAAGATCGTCGAGTCGGTGAACTCGATGTCCAGCGGAATGCAGACTTCGCGCGAGCCCAGCGGCCGCTGGCAGGGATTCGCCGGTGTGGCCGCCAGCTCGGCCGTGGTCTTGCGTACGAGATCGGCGCCGCGGCGGATCTGTGCGGCGACCGGCGGCGCATCGATGCGCTCGGCCGCGGCGGCCGCACCGGCTGCGGCGAACAGCAATGCCGGCAAGGCCCGGCGCGCCATGGATTGCAGGACCCGCGCCGCATCGCGCCGCGCTACGAACGCACCGTCAGCCTTCATCGGATTTTCCCCTTGGAGCCCTGGAAGCGGACCTGGCGGCCCGGTTGGACGCGCTGCCCCTGACGCGGCGCCACGCTAACACAATCGCAAAATTGCGACAAAAGCTATCAGGCGCAAACGCGCCGCAACCGCCCCGTCTCAGCGGCGAAAATCCTCGCTGAGCACGACCGAGGTCGACACCGACGCGACTTCGGTCTGCACGGCGAGCCAGTCGCGCAGGCCGTTCAGCGCGGCCAGCGAATCCGCGCAGGCGCTGAGCACGAGGTCGATCTCGCCGCCGATCGAGCAGCAGCGCTCGAACTCGGGCCGCTCGCGCAGGCGACGCACCAGCGCGGCGGCCGGCGTCTGGCGCAGGCGCACCTGGAAATAGGCCTGCACCGATTCCGGCGTCTGCGGCCAGGCGACTTCGGCGCGATAGCCGCGGATCACGCCGCTGCTCTCGAGCTTCGCGACGCGTTCGCGGACCGAGCTGCGCGCGAGACCGACGCGCGCGGCGATGGTTTTCAGCGGCAGGCGCGCGTTGCGGTACAGCAGTTCGAGCAGCTGGCGGTCCTTGGCGTCGATGGCGGGCATGGCGGCGGGCTCTGCGTAGGGTTGCGGCGGCACGGCTCCGATGCCCTGCCGCGCCGGTTCTCGATGGACGGCTCCGGCGCGCTCCGCTGCGCCGCTCCCTGCCCTGCCCCTGCGTATCGCGTCCGCTGCCGGCGACGTCCGCATCCGTCCCGCCGCAGGACCCGCCGGCGGCACCGGCCAAATGGCGGCGACCAGGTCCGATTCGGCGGCGGCGCCGGCAGCCGCGATCGCGTCCAATGCAGCCGGCGCCGCGACTTTCGCGCGGCGCCGCGCCGCTGTCATGCCGTAACCGTCGCGCCGAGCGTCGATTTCGGTATGAGAAGACGGATTCGTGAAGCCGGCCGCGAAGCGTCCGCCACGTTTCCGCTGCGGTTCCCCACTGGCATTCCGGCCTTGCGCGGCCCGGCGCAGGGCGCCGCGCGTCATGTTTATTTTTATCTTTTTTATTCAGTTATTTTTTGTTCACATCCGGACGATTTTGTCCGCGGATATGACAATACGGCGACGGCCGCGCCTCCTAGATTTGCCGCCGCTCCGGACCAAGGCCGCGACGAGCCGTTCCGAAGCACGGGGGAATCCATCATTCGGGAGGGAAGTCATGTTCCGCACCACGCGTTACCGATCCGTCACCCTGGCCGCGGCGCTGCTGTTCGGCAGCGGCTTCGCAGCGGCGTCCGTCACGGCCGCGGCCGCCACGAGGCCCGGCGCCGGCAAGTCCGCCGCCGCCGAAGCCGCCGTCACCACCGC
>NZ_JANFVR010000384.1 GCF_024609805.1 Tahibacter caeni
CCCGCCTGCCGACCCATCCCGATCGCCGCATCGTCGAGCTGCTGCCGCACCGCTGGACGCCGGCGAGCTGACTATCGCTGGTGTTGTGGCGGTGTGGAATGTGGCTCCGCCGGACGCTTACCCAGAACCTAACAGAAAAGTATCCAGAAACGTATGGGACGAAGTGCGGGTAGGGATTTGCGGCCTTGCCTTCGACAGTCGCCGATGGCGCGGGTCTCGACACGCGGCGCGCCTTTGCGGGGACGCGTTGCAGGCCGGCCTAGGCGCCGTACTTGCGCGCGGCACTATCGCAGTCGGCCGTCGGCCGCACGGCAAGCCGCTGCGGAGGGTCACGGCGCGGTCACGGCCATCTGTCCCGCACGTCGCGTCGGGCTTACGCAGGGTCGCGCGTGAGGATGCTGTCGATCGCGGTGCGGAATGCCTCGATGCCGGGCCAGCTCGTGATGCGGCCGAGTCGCTTGCCGTGGCGGAACACGAGGAACGTAGGAATGCCGTGCAGGCCGAAGCGCGTCGCCATCGCCGCGTCGTCGTAGACGTTGCAGTGCAGCCAGCGCACCTGCGGCCAGCGCATCGCGTCGGGCCGCAGGAGGATCGCGCGCTTGGCGATGTCGCAGTTCGGGCAGTCGCGGCCCCAGAGGAACAGCAGATCGAGCGCCGCAGCGCCGTCGCCGAGCACCGCGTCGAGCCCGGCGCTGCCCACGCGCTGCATCGGGA
The DNA here is from genome assembly GCF_024609805.1 of Tahibacter caeni. Taxonomy (GTDB): domain Bacteria; phylum Pseudomonadota; class Gammaproteobacteria; order Xanthomonadales; family Rhodanobacteraceae; genus Tahibacter; species Tahibacter caeni. Next base: position 715 of record NZ_JANFVR010000384.1, read on the forward strand.
AGCGGTCGAAGAAGTCGGGGACGGCGGTGTCGAGCACGAAGATCCTGCGCTGCAGAATCACGCAGCGACGGGCTGCGTGATCCATCCTTTTTCAGCCAGGACGCTCATCGCCAGCTCAATCTGCCGGGGACTGAACTGGTGCTTTCGCTCATTCCACGCATAAACACGCCGCATGACTTCATCTGAATGCCATGCGCCATAGACTTTGGTAACCCAGTGTACTGTCGACAAGAGTTCGAGTCCGAACGGTGATTCGAAGCCTTGGACGAGATCGACCACCCGGACGAAGTGAGCGAGCGTTTCCTGATGTGCTTTCAGAAATCGGTTTGCTTCAGTCTCGGCTCCTGGAACTAGTTCCAATGTTTTGTCCGGTGAATCTCCGCCATCGGCATATCCGACAACCAGATGACCCTCGATTGCGTTCAGCACATGACGAAGGTTTTCTGCATAAGGCCCATAGTGAGCTTCTTTGAACTGCAGGCGTAATGGCTCACCAGCTTCCTGCAAGAAGTACATCAGTTTGTGCACCTCAAGCAGCGACACGGCGGGATCGAGGAGTCCTTTCAGATAGCGAGAAATCAGCTCCACTAAGGCGGCGCGGCCTGCCGTCATTTTCGGTGCCTCGCGTTTGTGAATCATTTTGTCCGATACCGGCGCTCCAGTAGGTTCGTAGACGAGAGCACTGACCTGGGGAATAGCTTGTAGCGCCGCTTCAATCAGCGGTTTGACGTCGTTCCATCGAAGACCGCCCAGACCGCTTCCGAGCGGTGGAATAGCGATGGAGCGAATGTCAAAGCGCTTGATGACCTCAATCAGATCTTTGAGGCCGGCGTCAATGTCTTCCATGCGGCTTTTCCCGCGCCAGTGACGCTTGGTCGGAAAGTTGATGATGTACTTGGGGTTGCCCAGCTCTCCGGTAGCGAAAACGAACATGCGGCCAGGCTGTACCTCTTCGCGCCGACACGCTGCGACATATGCCTCAAAGTTTTCGGGATAAGCGTTCTTGAACTGCAAGGCTATGCCACGGCCCATCACGCCGACGCAGTTGACCGTATTGACCAAGGCTTCGACTTCGGCGTAAAGAATATTGCCGGTGGTGTACTCGATCACGACGGTCCCCTCAGTAATACCAGTCTGGCTTGATTTCGACTTTCGGGCGATGTTCTTGCAGAGAAAGGATGTCCATCGCCCGCTGATAAGTCGTCCGCGACCGAACACCGATCCGCTCTATCAAGTGCCAGGGAAATTCTTGCTCTATAAGAAATTCTGCTTGCTTTCCTTCTTTGATGGAGGGGTCTATCCCATTACCGCTCCAGCGATGTGTTTGGATAGCTCCCCAGTTGAGCTCGTTTAGCTGGGAGAGGTTGGCGCGATCTTCAAAGTAGCGTGCGCCCGCATTGGAAAGAGTGAAGGCCCAACGCCTATTGCATTGTTTGCCCAATCGACAGCGTCGTAGAGATCAGCTTCAAGGTGCACGATTGGTTCCTGGCCGCCATGGTAGGTCAGTTCGGGATGGTTCGCCCGATAGAGTAAGAAAAGCATGATCGAGCGGGAGCAGAAATAGAACGGCACGCATTCGCCGACATGCAGGCTTGGATGGCTATTGAGGGTTAGCTCTTTTAGGCGGCGCTGTTTGATGCTGGCCATACCGATCGTTGTTCCTCGCCCGGGAAGAGTCGCCATTTTCGCGTCACATAACAAACCGCCGCTGCCGATGATCGACGGCAGCCGGTCGACATGGACGATGTGATAGAGCTTCGGCCGAGCGGGAACCATCAGACTGGCCTCTTCTGCGGCCGCTTCCAGCCCGGCAACGTGGCCTGGCGTGCGCGCGCGATCGTGAGCTCGCCGTCGGGCGCGTTCTTCGTGATGACCGAGCCGGCGCCGATCGTCGCGTTCGCGCCGATCGACACCGGCGCGACGAGCGCGCTGTTGGAACCGATGAAGGCGCCGTCGCCGATCGTCGTCGTGGATTTGTTCACGCCGTCGTAGTTGCAGGTGATCGTGCCGGCGCCGACGTTGACGCCGGCGCCGATGACCGCGTCGCCGAGATAGGTCAGGTGATTGGCCTTGCTGCCGGCGCCGAGTACGGTCTTCTTGGTCTCGACGAAATTGCCGACGTGCACGCCGGCCGCGAGTTCGGTGCCCGGACGCAGGCGCGCGAACGGGCCGATCACGCAGGGGCCGTGGGTGACGACGCCGTCGAGATCGCAATGCGCCTGCACGCGCGTGCCGGCGGCGAGCGTGGAATCCTTGATGCGGCAGAACGGACCGATGCCGACCTCGTCGCCGAGCTGCACCTCGCCTTCGAATACGACGTCGACGTCGATCTCGATGTCGCGCCCGAGCGTCACGCTGCCGCGCAGATCGAAACGCGCTGGATCGGCCAGGCGCACGCCGGCCCGGCACAGCGCGCGCGCCTGGCGCCGCTGGTAGTGGCGCTCGAGTTCGGCGAGCTGCCAGGCGTCGTTCGCGCCGAACGCTTCGTGCGGATCGCTGCACAGCGCGCAGGCGGCGGGCTCGGCGTCGGCCGCGGCCAGCGCGAACACGTCGGTCAGGTAGTACTCGCGCTGGGTGTTGTCGTTGCCGACGCGCGCGAGCCAGCCGCGCAGGCGTGCCGCGTCCGCCGCGACGATGCCGGTGTTGACGAGGCCGATCGCCCGCTGTTCGTGGTCGGCGTCCTTTTCCTCGACGATCGCGCGGACCTGGCCGAGGCCGTCGCGGACGATGCGGCCGTAGCCGGTCGGATTCAGCAGCTCGGCGCCGAGCACGGCCAGGCTCGCGGGGGACCCGGCCAGCGGGCGCAGGGTGGCCGGCGTGATCAGCGGCACGTCGCCGTAGAGCACGAGCACGCGCGCCGAATCGGGCACGGCCGGCAGAGCCAGGCCCACGGCGTGGCCGGTGCCGTGCTGCTCGGCCTGCAATACCCAGTGCAGGTCCTGCGCGGCCGCGAAAGCGGCCTGCACCTGATCGCCGCGGTGGCCGTAGACGACGTGGATCGCAGCCGGCGCGAGCGCGCGCGCCGCCTCGATGACGTGCGCGAGCATGGGCCGTCCGGCCAGCGGCAGCAGCACCTTGGAGCGGGCGGATTTCATGCGCTTGCCCTCGCCGGCGGCGAGAACGATGACGTGCAGCGGTGCGGACATGGACGGCCTCGGGTTCGGGTCGCCGCGATTATCGCAGGCGCTGGCGGCGCACGTGATCCAGACGCCGGCGGATCGCCTGTGCGCCGGCCTGCGGACCCAGCCGTTGCCGCAGCGAGGCGCGCGCGGCGGCGCCGAGGCGGCGCGCCGCGGCCGGATCGTCGGC
>NZ_JANFVR010000385.1 GCF_024609805.1 Tahibacter caeni
CGGCGCGCGGCTATCGCGTCGCGCGCGCCGGCGAGCCGGTCGCGTTGAATCCGGCCCAGGCCGCGCGCGCGGCCGAACCCGGGCTGCGGGTCGTCTGATGGGCGAGCGCATCCCGCTGACCCTGCAGACCGCGCCGCCGGCCGACCGCTGGCAGCGCAGTCTGACCGACCTGCGCATCTCGGTCGTCGACCGCTGCAATTTCCGCTGCCCGTACTGCCTGCCCGAAGACCAGTATCCCGAGCATCATCCGTTTCTCGACAAGCGCGAGCGCCTGTCGTTCGAGGAGATCGAACGCCTCGCGCGCGTGTTTTCCGGACTCGGCGTGCGCAAGATCCGCCTGACCGGCGGCGAGCCGCTGCTGCGCCGCGAGCTGCCGCTGCTCGTGCGCTGGCTCGCGCGCGTACCCGGCATCGACGACATCGCGCTGACCACGAACGGCACCTTGCTGCCGCGCTTCGCCGGCGAGCTGCGCGAGGCCGGCCTCAGACGCATCACCCTGAGCCTCGACAGCCTCGACCCGGCGATCTATCGCCAGCTCGCCGGCCATCGCGGCGAAGTCGGCGAGGCGCTCGCGGCGATCGCCGCGGCCGAGGCCGCGGGCTTCACGGCGCTGAAGATCAACACCGTCGTGCTGCGCGGCATCAACGACGCCGGCGTGCTCGATCTCGTCGCGCATTTCCGCGGCACGCCGCACGTCGTGCGCTTCATCGAGTACATGGACGTCGGCACGCTCAACGGCTGGCAGCGCGATCGCGTCGTGCCGAGCGCCGAGCTGATCGCGCGCATCGCCGAACGCTGGCCGCTGCAGCCGCTCGCACGCGCGGCCAGCCACGACGTGGCCGAGCGCCATCGCTTCGCCGACGGCGGCGGCGAGATCGGCTTCATCAGCTCGGTCACCGCGCCTTTCTGCGGCGACTGCACGCGCGCGCGCCTGTCCGCCGACGGCAAACTGTACACCTGCCTGTTCGGCGCCGACGGCTACGACCTGCGCGCGCTGCTGCGCGGCGGCGCGAGCGACGAGGAACTGGCCGCGGCGATCGCCGCGCAATGGCGCAGCCGCGACGACCGCTACAGCGAGCGCCGCGCCGAGCTGCGCGCGGGCGGCAACGAGGCGCGCGTGGAAATGTTCGCTATCGGAGGTTGAGGTGGAATCGGATCGGTTGAGTCACGTCGGCGCGGACGGGCATCCGCGCATGGTCGACGTCGCCGACAAGGCGGCGACGTTCCGCCGCGCCGTCGCCCAGGCCTGCGTGCGCTTCCCGCCCGACGTGGCCGCGGAGCTCCAGCGCACCGGTCTGCGCGGCAAGAAAGGCGCGATCGTCGACACCGCCATCGTCGCCGGCACGTTCGCGGCCAAGCGCACTCACGAGCTGATTCCGTTCTGCCATCCGCTCGCGCTCGAGCGCTGCGATTTCCGCATCGAATTCGTCTCGCCGACTGAGCTGCGCATACGCTGCGAAGTCGGCCTCACCCACAAGACCGGCGTGGAGATGGAGGCGCTGACCGGCGCGAGCGTCGCCGCGCTGACGATCTACGACATGTGCAAGGCGCTGAGCCACGAGATCGTCATCGGCGAGATCGCGCTGCTGGAGAAGTCCGGCGGCAAGCACGACGTCGTCGCCGGACGCACGGAGGAGTGAATCCGCCCATGCAGTACCGCCTGCTGTATTTCGCCTCGCTGCGCGACCGCACCGGCTGCGCGGCCGAGAGCCTCGTCTCGACCGCGGCCGATCCGCGCGCGCTGTATGCGCAGGTCGCCGAACGACACGGGCTGAGCCTCCCGCCCGAGCGGCTGCGCGTCGCGGTCAACGGCGAATTCGCCGGCTGGGACCGCTCGCTGCGCGACGGCGACGAAGTCGTGTTCCTGCCGCCGGTGTCGGGCGGATGAGCGCGTTCGGTCTGTCCGACACGCCGCTCGATCCCGCGGCGCTCGCGCGTGAACTCGCGAGCGCGAGCGCCGGAGCCTGCGTAAACTTCGAGGGCTGGGTGCGCAACCATAACGAGGGCAAGGCCGTGCTGCGCCTGGGCTATCAGGCCTATGCGCCGCTCGCGCTGGCCGAAGGCGAGCGCATCCTGACCGAGGCGCGCGAGCGTTTCGCGATCGAAGGCGCGCGCTGCGTGCACCGCACCGGCGAGCTGGCCATCGGCGAGCTCGCGGTCTGGGTCGGCGTCAGCGCCGCTCATCGCGACGCGGCCTTCGCGGCCTGCCGCTACGTCATCGACGAGATCAAGCGCCGCGTGCCGATCTGGAAGAACGAGTTCTACGCCGACGGCGCCTCGGGCTGGCTGCATCCGGACGGCACGCCGGTCTAGCGTCCTGTCCCGCAACGAACTATCGAATGACCCTGGGCCTTTCGCCCCGGTACGTCGTTGCCGGGAGACGCGATGACGTGACTAGACCCTCTCCCAGCCCTCGTCTCGAGGCGAACCCGGGCGTTTCTTTGCCGTACCACGGAGCAGGATACTGGCGGGCGGTCCGAGAAAAGGCCTGCCGGGGCGATCGCGACCGGGACCGCACGAGAGTCGATCCCGCGAACGCCGGGTTCCCGGAGAATCCGTGGGCTTCGCCGGCACCGTTCGATCGAGCGCGCCCGCAAGCGCGTTTCCCGACACCTGCCGTGCCGCGCATCGCGGCAGTCCCGGCGGAGCTGACTGCGCTCGACGAAAGGGCCGGCTGCGCCCGTCATCCTTGCCGTCTTCCGGGACGCCGCCGTGTTCGTCGGTTGTGTCGAAGCGGCCTGTCGCAGCGGCCTTTGGCGCCGCAGGGCCGGAGGTGCGCAACGGCACGGGATAGCGGCAGATCGCCCCTCGGCCGCCGCCCGCGGCTTGTCTGCGCCGGGCCTTCCTTGTATCCTCCGCGCCCCGCTTGCGGGCTCCACGGATGGGGTCGCCGCTGCGGGCTGGAGAGATGTCCGAGTGGTTGAAGGAGCACGCCTGGAAAGTGTGTATACGGCTTATCCCCGTATCGAGGGTTCGAATCCCTCTCTCTCCGCCAGATTCTGCAGTTGCCTGAGCGGTGCGCCGCCGCTCCAGCGTCGTTTTATGGCGACTCCGTCGGTCCTCTCGCGACGATAGCTTGCAAACCCCGCCAGGCCCGGAAGGGAGCAACGGTAGTGAGTGATTCGGGTGCCGGGATGTGGCTGGCGGAGTTGCCACCCTTGTCGGGTCATGCGCCATGAGCCCTGATTCCTGGGTTTCGATGACCACCCATACCTCCACATCCCCTGCCAAGCGCTGCGCGTTTGGCCGCCCCCTTGACTCAAGGGGGCTCCGGTAGCGGCGCTGCGACTGCGCTGTCGGGTCGGCATCGTTGATGCTGATCATGGAGTTTTCGCGCAGCTGGTCGCTCGGCATTACGCGTGGACGGGTTTGCCGTCCCATGCTTCGTAGCCGCTCAACCCTCGGCCAGCCGTGCGACCGCTTCGCGTGCGAGTTCGTGCAGATCCTCGCCGCCGGTCGCGCGCCAGTGCGCGATGAGTCCGGCGCGCATGCGCGGTTCCCAGAAGCGCCGCAGGTGCGTGGCGATGCCGGCGACGGCTTCGGCGCGGTCGGGTTCCGAGGCGAAATAGCGCGCGATGTCGTTGGCCATGCGGACCAGGGGTTCGACGTTCAGGGGGCGTCTCCGGAGCGGCCGACGTAGCGGTCGGCGTGGGTATAGACCGCGCAGCCGCCGGGCCGTGCGAAGCCGATCAGGGTCAGGCCGGCGCTGTCGGCCAGCGCGATCGCGAGCGCGGTCGGCGCCGAGATCGCGGCGAGCACGGCGATGCCGGCGCTCGCGGCCTTCATCGCCATTTCGTAGCTCGCGCGGCTGGTCGCGACGACGAAGCCGTCGCTGCGGTCGTGGCCGCCGCGCCGAAGAGCGCCTATCAGCTTGTCGAGCGCGTTGTGCCGGCCCACGTCTTCGCGCAGCAGGCGGATGCGTCCGTCGCAGTCGGCCCAGGCCGCCGCATGCGTCGCGCCGGTCGCGGCGGCCAGCGGCTGGTGCGCGGCGAGCCCGGCGAGCGCCGCGTCGAGCG
>NZ_JANFVR010000386.1 GCF_024609805.1 Tahibacter caeni
TCTGCTCGCGTTCTGGCTGCGCCGCGGCGATGCGCTGCCGGCCGCGGCGGCCGGTCGCGAGACGGCGCTCCGGGAACTTTTCCAGTTTGCGGGAACCGCGCTGCCGGTCGCCGCCTTGACGCGCCAGGCCGACTGCAAGGACGCCGCCGGCGCGCTGTGGCTGCGGGCCGATCCGGCCCACGTACGCGCCGACATGGCGACGGCGCGCCTGCTCGCCTGCGGCGAGCTCGGCCTGACGCCGGCCGATTGCGACGAGCTGCTGCGTCCGCTCAAGCCGCTGTTCGGCGACAGCGGTTTTCCGATCGACGCGCCGGTTCCGTCGCGCTGGTATCTGCGCGCGCCGGCCGGCGCACAGTTGCCCACGTTCCAGCCGCCGGAGCAGGTGCTCGGCGACGATCTGCGCCGGCATCTGCCCGAAGGCAACGAAGGTCGCCGCTGGCGCAGCCTGCTCAACGAAGCGCAGATCGTGCTGCACAACCATCCGTTGAACGCGCAGCGCATCGCGCGCGGCCAGCTGCCGGTCAACAGCCTCTGGTTCTGGGGCGCCGGCAGCTTGCCGCAATGGGTCAGGACGCCGCTCGCGCGCGTGCTGACCCGTGACGGCGTGCTCGCCGCGCTGGCCGCGCAGACGTCCTGCGCCGTGCTCGCGCCGCAGCCCGGCGCGCCGGCCGGGTTCGCCGGCGAAACCCTGCTCGATCTCGACGACCCGGCCGCGCTTCCGACCGTGGCGCGGGACTGGCTGCCGGCGGTGGAACAGGCGCTGGCCCAGGGCCGCATCGATGCGCTGGCGCTGCGTTTCGTCGACGGCGCGCGTGCGCATTACCGCCCCGCTAACCGCTGGCGCTTCTGGCGCCGCGTGCGACCGCTGCAGGGCTGAGCGATGCTGCGCAGCTGGCGCATCGAACGCCGCGCCGCGGCGGCCGTCGACGGTATCTGGCCCGAACAGGTGCATCCGGTACTGCGGCGCATCTACGCCGCGCGCGGCGTCGCTGCAGCGGCCGACGTCGAGCATCGCCTGGCGCGGCTGACGCCGCCGCAGCAGCTGGGCGGCCTGGACAAGGCCGGCAGGCTGCTCGCGCAGGCGCTGCGCGAGGACCGCCGCATCGTCGTCGTCGGCGATTTCGACGCCGACGGCGCGACCGGCACGGCCGTCGCCGTGCGCGGCCTGCGCCTGCTCGGCGCGCGCCACGTCGACTACCAGGTGCCGAACCGCTTCACGCACGGCTACGGCCTGAGCCCCGCGCTCGTGGAAGAACTGCTGCCGCGCCGGCCGGACCTGATCCTGACCGTCGACAACGGCGTCGCCGCGCATGCGGGCGTGGCCGCGGCCAATGCACACGGCATCGCCGTGATCGTGACCGACCACCATCTGCCCGGCGACTCGCTGCCGGATGCGGCCGCGCTGGTCAATCCGAACCTGCCCGGCGACGTGTTTCCGAGCAAGGCGCTGGCCGGCGTCGGCGTCGTGTTCTATCTGCTGCTCGCGCTGCGCGCGCGCCTGCGCGCCGACGGCGGCTTCGCCGGCCGCGCCGAGCCGGATCTGTCGGCGCTGCTCGATCTCGTCGCGCTCGGCACGGTCGCCGACCTCGTACCGCTGGACTACAACAACCGCGTGCTCGTCGACGCGGGCCTGCGCCGTATCCGCGCGGGCCAGGCCTGCGCCGGCGTGGCCGCGCTGGTCGAGGCGAGCAAGCGCAGCGCGGCGACGCTCTGCGCGAGCGATCTGGGCTTCGCGCTCGGGCCGCGCATCAATGCCGCCGGACGCATGGACGACATGCGCCTGGGCATCGAATGCCTGCTCTGCGACGAGCCGCGGCGCGCGCGCGAACTGGCCGACCGCCTGTCGGCCATGAATGCGCAACGGCGCGAGCTGCAGGCGCAGATGGTCGAGCAGGGCGAGGCCAACGTCGCGCAGTTCCTCGCGCGCCACGGCGGCGACACCTTGCCGGTCGGCGTCGTGCTGTACGAGCCCGACTGGCACGTCGGCGTGGTCGGTCTCGTCGCCTCCAAGCTCAAGGAACGCCTGCACCGGCCGGTCATCGCCTGCGCGCCGGCCGACGAGGGCGGCGCCGAGATCAAGGCCTCGGGCCGCTCGATCGCCGGCTTCCACTTGCGCGACGCGCTGGCCGAGGTCGACGCGCGCCATCCGGGCCTGCTGAAGCGTTTCGGCGGCCACGCGATGGCCGCCGGCCTGAGCCTCGCCGCGGAACGCCTGGCCGAGTTCGCCGCGGCGTTCGACGCGGTCGCGCGGCGCCGGCTCGACGCGCGCCTGCTCGATCCGGTGCTGCAGACCGACGGCTGCCTCGCCGCGCAGGACTACGACCTCGAACTCGCGCGCCAGCTGCGCTATGCAGGCCCCTGGGGCCAGGCGTTTCCGGAGCCGCTGTTCGACGACGAATTCCGCGTGCTCGACTGGAAGCGCATGGGTGAGACCCACCTGCGCCTGACCCTGCAGCACGCGCAGCGGCGCGAACCGCTCGAGGCGGTCATGTTCGGCGGCTACGCCGGCACGCCTCCGCCGACTCGGCTGCGCGCGGCGTTCGAGCTGGTCATCGACGACTGGAACGGCCGCGAACGGCTGCGCCTGCTGCTGCGGCACATAGAGGCGCTGTAGCCGCGTCGCCGGCCGCGGCGCGGATTTGCTATCCTGCCGCTCTTTTTCCATGCAGAAGCCGTCCACGCCATGATCGAGACGAATCCGATCGCCGCGCGCATCACTGACCTCCAGGGTCGGGTGCGGTCGCTTAGGGGGTATCTTTGACTACGAGACCAAGGCCGAACGTCTCGAAGAAGTAAGTCGCGAACTGGAAAGTCCGACCGTCTGGGACAACCCGCAACGGGCCCAGGATCTCGGCAAGGAACGTGCGCAGCTCGAAAAGATCGTGCACGGCATCAAGAGCCTGATCGAAGGCCTGGCCGGCGCCGCCGAGCTGCTCGACATGGCCGTCGCCGAAGCCGACGAGGGCACCGCGCTCGCCGTGGCCGACGACGTCGAAAGCCTGGCCGGCAAGGTCGACAAGCTCGAATTCCAGCGCATGTTCTCCGGCAAGATGGACGGCGCGAACGCGTTCGTCGACGTGCAGGCCGGCGCCGGCGGCACCGAGGCGCAGGACTGGGCCGAGATGCTGCTGCGCATGTACCTGCGCTGGTGCGAGAGCAAGGGCTGGAAGACCGAGCTGCTCGAGGTCTCCGCCGGCGACGTGGCCGGCATCAAGAGCGCGTCGTTCCGCGTCGAAGGCGACTATGCCTACGGCTGGCTCAAGACCGAGATCGGCGTGCACCGCCTGGTCCGGAAATCGCCTTTCGATTCGGACAACCGCCGCCACACCTCGTTCTCCTCGATCTTCGTCTCGCCCGAAGTCGACGACGACATCGACATCGACGTGAATCCGGCCGACCTCAAGACCGACGTCTACCGTTCCTCGGGCGCCGGCGGCCAGCACGTCAACAAGACCGAATCGGCCGTGCGCATCACCCACGTGCCGAGCGGCGTCGTCGTGGCCTGCCAGACCGAGCGCTCGCAGCACGCCAACCGCGACCGCGCGATGAAGATGCTCAAGGCCAAGCTCTACGAGATCGAGATCCAGAAGCGCAACGCCGAGAAGGACGCGCTCGAAGCGACGAAATCGGACATCGGCTGGGGCAGCCAGATCCGCTCCTACGTGCTCGACCAGTCGCGCATCAAGGATCTGCGCACCGGCGTGGAGCGCACCGACACGCAGAAGGTGCTCGACGGCGATCTCGACGAATACATCGAGGCCAGCCTGAAGCTCGGTCTGGAAGCCGGCGCCAGGCGCGTCGACGCGTAAGCCGCAGCGGCTGTCCGGAGGGCAATGCGAAGGCGCGTCGATCGCCGCAGGCGGGCCGCGGTCCGGGCCGCGGCCGATGCGCGCCGTCCCCGCCGCTTTCGCGCCTCGTCCGGCCGCAGCGGATCCGGCGTGCTCTGCGGCCGTCGCCGGAACGGCGGCAGGCGAACGG
>NZ_JANFVR010000387.1 GCF_024609805.1 Tahibacter caeni
GCCGGGTCGGGCCGGCCGCGACCGCCGCCTCAGCGTGCGGCGCGCTTGCGCGCCGTCGTCGTCCTGCGTGTGCCGGCACGCTTCTTCGCGGTCGCCTTCTTCGCGGCGCCGCGGCCGGCCGGCGTGCGTCTCGCGGTGGACTTGCGCGCGGTCGCGCGTTTCGTCGCCGGCTTGCGCGTCGTCGAGCGCCTGGCCGTCGCCTTCTTCGCCGTGGACTTCCTTGCTGCGGCTTTCTTCGCCGCCGTTTTCTTCGTCGCCGCATTCTTCGTCGCGGACGTCTTCGTCGCGGCAGACTTGCGCGCGCCCGTGCCGCGGTTCGCCGCGCTGCGCCGCGTCGTCTTCTTCGCGGCGGCCTTCTTGGTCGCCGCGCGTCGCGGATGCTTGGCCTTGGGGCCTGACCGCGCGCCGCCGTCCTGCTTGTTGACCGTGGCCCAGGCGCGCCGCTCGGCCTCCTTCTTGCCGACGCCGCGCGCCTCGTAGCCTTCCTCGATGTGTTCGGCCTTGCGTTTCTGTTTGCCCGAATAGGCGGATTTGTCGCCGCGTGGCATGGTCGTCTCCTGGTCGTCGCGGGAGTGATGGCGCTGCGGCGGTTCGTCGCAGCGCAGTTGTCGGCAAACGGGCTCCTGCGCGTTTCCCGATCGAACGATACCGGCACGGCTCGCGCACGATCTCCGGCAGTCGATCGCCTGCGCGACCGGCTGCCGGGCAATCTGTCTGCGGACCGCCGCGCTGGCCGCTTTTCCGGTTGCCTGCTAGCCGCGTGGTCCGCCCATGACCGGCAGGATCGCGCCGCTGACATAGCTCGAACAGACCGGCGAGGCGAGGAACACGTAGGCCGGCGACAGCTCTTCGGGCTGGGCCGGACGCTTCATCGCGCTGTCGGCGCCGAACGTGGCGACGTCCTCGCCGCTGCGGTCGGCCGGGTTCAGCGGCGTCCATACCGGCCCCGGCGCGACCGCGTTCACGCGTATGCCGCGTTCGGCCAGGTTGCTCGCGAGCGACAAGGTGAACGCATGGATGGCGCCCTTCGTCGCGGCATAGTCGAGCAGTTCCTTGCTGCCGAACAGGCCCGTTTCCGAACCCGTGTTGATGATCGCCGCGCCGTTGCGCAGGTGCGGCAGCGCGGCGCGCGCCATGTGGAAATAGCCGGCGATGTTGGTCTGCAGCGTTTCCTGCAGGTGCGTCTCGCTGAGTGCTTCCAGGGTTTCGCAGTGCTGCTGGAATGCCGCGTTGTTGACGAGCACGTCGAGGCGGCCGAATGCATCCACGGTGCGGCGCACGGCGTCCTCGCAGAAACCCGGGTCGCGCACGTCGCCGGCGATGACGAGGCAGCGCCGGCCTTCGAGCTCGACGTGGCGGCGCGTGACCTCGGCGTCCTCGTGCTCGTTCAGGTGCAGGATCGCGACGTCGGCGCCTTCGCGCGCGAACAGCACCGCGACGGCACGGCCTATGCCCGAGTCGCCGCCGGTCACGATCGCGACGAAGTCCTTGAGCTTGTCGCTGCCGACGTAGTCGGGCGCGAGGAAGCGCGGCAGCGGATCGAGTTCGTGCTCGTAGCCCGGCTTGCGCAGGTGCTGCTGCGGCAGCGGGTTCTCGGGCTGCTGGCGCGTGCCGGCCTGCACGGCGGCGGGCTTGGCGCTGCCGTTGCCTTCGTGCCCGCCGTCGTTCTTGCCGCCGTTGCTCTTGCCGTTGCCGGCCGACGAGGACTGTTCGCTGCGCGCGACTTCGTCCTGTATCCGGCGCTGGCGCTGCACGGTCTGCTCGGCGTCGCTCGCGGCGGGACGGGAAGCCGGTGGCTTGCGGGGCATGGCATCGCTCCTGTGCAGTACGGTCACGGCTGCGACGCAAGAGCGGTGCCAGCCGCGTTGTGCCGCGCGCGGCGTCGCTCCGCGCGGCAGTATCGGCCGCGGTTTCGTGCAGTTCGACCGATCGGCGGCCCGCGGCATGCAGGCTGCGCGGTGCGGAGCCGGGCTCGGCCGCGCTGCGATCCGGGCGCCGTCGGGTTTCAAGGCAATGCGACGCCGCTCGCCGCACGGGTTTTCACGCGTGTACGCGCGCCGCGCTCCGGCGCACCGCGTCGGCACGCTTTCTGCGTGGCACGTCGTGGCATCGGCTGTCCGACGGAGGTCCGCATGAAACGCGCGATTCCCTTCACCGCCATCGTTCTGCTCGCCGGCGCGGCGACCGCGCTGTCGCAGCAGCAGCCTCCGCTGCAGGGCGAACGACCGCAGCCGGTCGATTCCGCGCGCGCGCAGCAGGACCCCGAACGCCGCGTGGCGCCGGCGCGCAAGCCCATGGAGCCGCTGGTCGAGGAACGCCAGACGGATACCGCGACGAAATCCTTCGAACAGCTCGACGCGAACAAGGACGGCAGGCTCAGCAAGGACGAGCTCGGCGCCGGCAAGGACGCCAGTGTCGATTTCAGCCGTCTCGACCGCGACGGCGACGGCATGGTCTCGCGCGACGAATGGAACGCGTACTGGTCCGGCCGCGACGACAAGCACTGAATCCCGACTCCCCGGGCCGCCGCCGATGCGGCGGCCTTCTTTTCCCACCGCTAGGAGCACGCCATGACCTTGTCGACCCTGTTGCTGATCGTCCTGATCCTGCTGCTGATCGGCGCGCTGCCGACCTGGCCCTACAGCCGCAACTGGGGCTATGCGCCCGGCGGCGGACTGCTCGTCGTCATCGTCGTCGTCGCCGTGCTGTTTTTCGGCGGATACGTGCGATGAATCGCGGCGAAGCCGACGGCTGCGGTCCGCGCGGCGCGGGCTTCGACGGCGCGGACCTCGAACTCGAGGCGCTCGCTGCGTCGCTCGTGGATTCGGCCTATGCGCCGCAGGCGCAGTCGACGCCCGAGCGCGATGACGAGAACGTCGAGCCCGGCCATCTCGCCGATCCGCTCGAACCGCGCAAGGGCCACCGACCCAAGCCCACCGAACCGTTGCCGGTCGAGGCGCCGCCGGTGCCGAAACTGCGGCCATTGGAATAGCGGCGTCGCGGAAGCCAGGCTCGCCCGAACCCTGCCGCGCAGGGCTCGGACGCGCGTTCGCCGGGTCGCGGGTTGCCCGCCACGTCGCGTCGCGTCGGCGCGCGAACGGCACGCGGCGATCGAGATCGGCTTTGCGCGCGCGCCTTCACGTGGCGATCACGCGCAGGTCGACGACGACCGCCGTTGCGGCGCCGCCCTCGATCGGGGCATCGATCGCGTGCGCCGCGGGATCAGTGCAGCCGTACGCCGTAGGCGCACCAGAGGCAGACTTCGCCTTCGGGGTCCACGAGCGCGACGTCGGTGCTGATGCCGCTGTCGCGCCAGCCGGTCTCGGCCATGTCGAGCGCCGAGTCGATCGCGTCGGAACAGGTGGTATGGGTCGCGAGCAGCTGATTGCCGGCGAGGATGCTCCAGGTGCCGTCGTGGAGCTGCGGACAGATGCGGAAGCTGAGATGAGCGAGCATGAACGGAACCATCTAACAGGGGACTTACCCCCACAGTTCAGCAGATTGCATGCCATCGCGGCGTGAAGCGGAATGCCGGCGTTTGCACCGCTGTAGATGTGGAAAGGTTTTCAACCGGCGGCAAGTTTTACCGCAGGGCAGGCATCCTGCACGGCGCGTCGCCGCCGCAGCAGCTCGTCGACCAGACCCGTGCTCAGCGCCGTGCCGGCCAGGATTACCGCGCAGCCGAGCAGCATGCGGCGATCCGGCGTCTCGTGCAGGAACAGCCAGCCCCAGAGCGCGCCGAACAGCGGGATCAGAAACGAAACCGTCATCGTGCGCGCGGCGCCGATGCGCGCGATCAGCCGGAAGAACAGCAGATAGGCCAGCGCCGTGCAGCCGATCGCGAGCGCGGCGAAGGCCAGCCAGGCGTGGGCCGAGGGCAGGGCGGCGGGCCAGTGACGGATCGTCGGCGCGGCCAGCGCGAGCGCCGCGAAGGCCTGGCCGCCGGCGGCGGCGGCGAGCGGCGACACCGCGG
>NZ_JANFVR010000388.1 GCF_024609805.1 Tahibacter caeni
GCGCGTCCAGCGCAGCGCGGGCCGGGCCGGCGTCGCCGCGGCCAGGGCCTGCTGACGCGCGCGGTTGAGCCGCGACAGGGTCGCTGCGTCGAGGTTCTGCGCCGAGGCGTCGAGCACGGCGCGCGCCCGTTCGGTCCAGTCGTCGGGTTTCATCGGTGTGCCTCCAGGGCCGTGCGCAGCGCCGCGAGCGCGCGCCACAGATGGGTCTTCACGCTGCCTTCGCCGCAGCGCATGGCGGTGGCCGTGTCGGCCACGTCCAGTCCTTCCCAGATGCGCAGCAGGAAGGCCTGGCGCTGGCGCAGCGGCAGGCCGCGCAGCGCGCCTTCCAGGGCCTGTCCCGCATCCTCGCCGATCAGGCGCGCGAGCGGGCCGGTTTCTGCCGGGTCCGCCGCCATCGCGACCGGATCCTCGTCGTCGTCCTCGCGCGCCGCCGGCCACCAGGTGCCGAGCCAGCGGCCGCGGACCTGGCTGCGCCGGTGCCAGTCGGTCACCCGGCTGTCGAGCACGCGGTGGAACAGCGGCGGCCAGTCGGCCTCAGGCTTGCCGGCATAGTTGCGCACGAAGGCCAGCATCGCATCCTGCACGAGGTCCAGGGCCTCGTCGCGACTGCCGACCGAGAGCTCGGCGATGCGCAGTGCGCGCCGCTCGACGCTGCGCAGGAAGCCGTCGAGCCGGGTCTTCGCGGTGGCCGCTCGCGCCTCGTCCAATGGCATCCAGTCGCAACCCTTCGCCGGCTGAGCCGTCATTCTAGGCAACCTCCAGACCGGCAGGGACTTGGTGTCGGGCCGCGCCGGTCGTCCGGGCCGACGCGGCCGGGTGTCGACCCCAGCTGCCGGAGGCGAAGCCGTGACGGCTACGGACCTGGAACGGGAGCCGTGCGGTGCACATGGTTCAGGCCTCTGCGGGTTCTCGCGGCATGTCGAACCCTCCTAACGCGGGCAGCCGCAGGCGGTTGACAGGCGGCAAAGCCAGCAATGGTGCGGTGGAGCGAGCGCGGCGGTCCTGTCAAGGGTTGTGCACAGCCCCGGAGTGCCAGGCGCGACGCGGCTCACAAACCGGCAAAGTGCTGCATATGACCTTTTTAAGACAATTTAACGCATTGATTTCCAAGGAATATGGCGAATTGATTAAAGATTCGCCAACGGCGGGCGGAGCGCGTATCTACGGCCTTTGCACGCTGCTGCCGGGCGGTCTTCCACAAGCTTATCCACAGGGCTTGTGGATAAGCGGCAAAACCCTTCTGAAACAGCTCCCTGCGGATCATTGCTGAGAAACTCGCCAGCAATGTAGCGGGGCGGCCCGAATCGCCTGGGCGAACTCCCGTCCAGGGCCCTGGCGCCGCCCGGGAGGCTCGGAGATGATCGGGCTTTCGCCTGCCCGGAGCCCCGCATGTCCGACACGATCGCGCCCATGGACCGCCGCCGCTTCCTGATGCTGCCCGCGGCCGCGCTGGCAGCCGCGCAGATCCCGGCCTGGGCGACGACGGTCGTGGACACCCACGCGCGCTGGCGCGGCAGCCTCGTGGTCAACGCGCTGGGCTCCCTAGGCAATCCGAACGTGCCGGACGCCGACCAGGGCTCGGGTCTCGGCGGGCGCAAGCGCGAGCGGCTGACCCTCGACGAGCGCGAGCGCGCCGACCTGCGCGCCTCGGGCCTCAGCGCGGTCAACTGCACGCTCGGCCACGTCGCCGGTCCGGACGATCCGTTCCGCAGCACGGTTTCGGACATCGCGCGCTACGAGCGCTTCCTGCGCGACTACCCCGACGCGGTGACCAAGGTGCTGCGCGCGGCCGACATCGAGCGCGCCCGGCGCGAGGGCAAGGTCGGCCTGATCTACGGCTTCCAGAACACCCTGATGATCGGCGACGAGCTCGAGCGTGTCGACGTGTTCGCCGACCTCGGCGTGCGCGTGATCCAGCTGACCTACAACCCGGCCAACGCGGTCGGCGACGGCGCGATGGCCAAGGAGAACCGCGGCCTGACGCCGTTCGGCCGCGAGCTCGTCGCACGGCTCAACGACAACCGCCTGATGGTCGACCTGTCGCACAGCGGCGAGAACACCTGCCTGGAAGCGGCGCGCGTGTCCAAGCAGCCGATCTCGATCAACCACACCGGCTGCCGCGCGCTGGTCGACCTGCCGCGCAACAAGACCGACTCGGAGCTGCGTCTCGTCGCCGAGCGCGGCGGCTTCGTCGGCATCTATTTCATGCCGTTTCTCAACGCGAAGGGCATCGTGACCGCAGCCGACGTGGTCGCGCACATCGAGCATGCGGTCAAGATCTGCGGCGAGGACGCCGTCGGCATCGGCACTGACGGCACGGTGACCCAGATCGACGACCTCGACGCGTACCGCGCCGTGCTCGCGCGCGAAGTCGAGGAACGGCGCAAGGCCGGCATCGCCGCGGCCGGCGAAGGCCCGCACACCCTGCCGTTCGCCGTCGACCTGCGCGGCGCGGGCCAGTTCTTCCAGCTGGCCGTGCTGCTCGAGAAGCGCGGCCATCCGACCGCGCGCATCGAGAAGATCCTCGGCGGCAACTTCCTGCGCTATGCGGGCCAGATCTGGCGGTGACGCCAGGACCGACGGAGCCGCCTCCATGTCCGACGAATTCATCGTGCTCGTGAACCGCGTGGTCGTGCCGCTGGGCCTGATCGCGATCATGTTCAGCATGGGCCTGTCGCTGCGGCCGCGAGAGTTCGCCGAGGTCGCACGCAATCCGCGCGCGGTGCTCGGCGGCCTGTTCGGCCAGCTCGTGCTGCTGCCGCCACTGGCCGTGGCCGTCGCGGCGCTGTTCCGCCTGCCGCCCGCGATGGCCGCCGGGCTGTTCATCCTCGCGATCTGCCCCGGCGGCATCACCTCCAACGCGATCACCTATGCGGCCAAGGCCAACGTCGCGCTCGCCGTCGTGCTGACGACGGTGTCGAGCCTGATCACGGTGTTCACGATTCCGCCGCTGCTCAACTGGGCGCTGTCGCATTATTTCGTCGCCGGCGAAGTGCCGCCGCTGTCGGTGCCGGCGACGATGCGCCAGCTCGCCCAGATGACCCTGGCGCCGATCCTCGCCGGCATGCTCGTCAACCGTCTCTGGCCTGACGCGGCCGCGCGCCTGACCGTCTGGCTGCGGCCGGCTTCGCTGATCGTGCTGATCGCGGTCATCGCGTTCGCCGTGCTGGCCAGCGTCGAGCTCGTGCTCGCCAACCTGCTGCAGGCCGGCCCGGCGGCGTATCTGCTGAATGCCGCGAGCATGGCGCTGGGCCTCGGCATCGCCGCGCTGCTGCGGCTGGAGCGCAACGACAGCCTGACCGTCGCGATCGAGGTCGGTATCCACAACGCGACGATGGCGACGTTCCTGTCGCTGTCGGTGCTCAAGGAGATGGCGCTCGCGATCACGCCGACGATCTACGGCATCATCATGATCGTCAACGCCGGACTGCTCGTGCGCTGGCTGCGCCGGCGCGCACCCGCGGCCGCGGCGGCAGCATGAGTCTGCTGTTCATCGACGGCGCGCAGGTGCGCGCGCAGCTCGACCTCGGCGCCTGCATCGCCGAGCTGCGCACGGCGATGATCGCGCTGTCGCAGGGCCGCGCGCACCAGCCGCTGCGCAGCGTGCTCGATCTCGATGCCGGCGACGCCTTCGGCGTGATGCCCGGCGCCCTGGCCGACGGCCCGTTCGGCGCCAAGCTCATCAGCGTGTTCCCGCGCAACTTCGAGCGCGGCCTGTCATCGCACCAGGGCGTCATCGTGCTATTCGACCGCGACAGCGGCGCGCCGCAGGCCGTGGTCGACGCGAGCGCGGTGACCGCGCTACGCACCGCGGCCGCATCGGCGCTGGCGACCGATGCGCTCGCGCGGCGCGATGCGCGGGTGCTGGCCCTGCTCGGCTACGGCGAGCAGGCCGCCACGCATCTCGCGGCGATCTCGCGCGTGCGCGACATCGCGCAGGTGCGCGTCTGGGGGC
>NZ_JANFVR010000389.1 GCF_024609805.1 Tahibacter caeni
GTCGCCGCGCGCGGCGGCAATGTCAGCGCGCCGGTCGCGGCGGAGGACCATGTCTACCTCGCCACCGGCAGCACCCTGACGGCCTGGACCCGCAGCGCCGACGGCTCGCTGAGCTTCGCCGGCGACACGCGCGCGGCGCCGGCGCACGGCCAGCTCAACGGCCTCGCGCGCAGCGGCGACTATGTCTACGCGAGCTACCGCGGCTACGTCAGCAGCGTCGCCGGCGTCGCGGTCTATTCCATCGCCGACCGCGACCACCCGCAGTTGCTCGGCCAGTACGCCTACAGCAACGAAACTTTCCTGTCGGCGCAGAGCGTCGCCGTGGCCAACGGCCATCTCTACGTGCTCGACAACGAGCAGGGCGTGTTCGCGAGCCCGCTGACGAGCCCGGCCGTGCCGAGCTTCAGCCGCGTGTTCACGGGCTGGGGCAACTACGACTACGCCTTCGTCCACGGCGATCGGCTCTACGCGACCGGCCGCACCTTCCTGTCCGGCACGGCACTGAAGATCTTCGACCTGGCCACGCCGATGACGCCGCAGCTGCTCGGCGAGACCACGCTCGACGGCTACGACTATTTCCGCCTGAAAGTGCAGCCGCCGTACGCGTACGGCTTCGGCCTCGCGCTCGCGGTCAGCGACGTCAGCGATCCGGCGCAGATCACGCCGCGCGGCCGCGCCGACGCGCCGGTCGCCTACGACGGGCTGTTGCTAGGCAGCCACGCCTGGGGCCTGGGCCTCGACGGCATCGACATCTGGAACATCGCCGATCCGGACCTGCCCGCCGCGGCCGGCCATTCGGCCATCGACACCTTCGCGACCGACGCGAGCGCCGTGCTCGGCACGGACGCGCTGCTGGCCACGCGCGCCGACCGCCTCGTGCGGCTCGATGCGAGCCTGCCGGCGATCCCGGCCCTGCGCGGCGAGGCGCAGCTGCCGGCCGGCACGGCTGCCTACGACATCGCCGTGCGCGGCGACACGGCGCTGCTGCTCGGCAACGCCTACGGCCTGAACGTCGCGCGGAGCGCCGACCTCGCGCCGGTCTCGCGCTTCGTCACGAGCCTGGAACCGTCGCTGCAGGGCCGCGCATTCGAGCAGCTCGCCGTCGACGGCTCGCGCGCGTACCTGACGAGCTGGGGCAGCGGCCTGGTCATCGCCGACGTGGGCAATCCGGCCCAGCCGCACGAAACCGGCTTCTGGCCGTATCCGTTCGCGACGGCGATCGTCGCGCGCGGCGACCGCGCCTACGTCGGCCGCTCGACCAACGGCGGCGAACTCGTCGTGCTCGACGTCGCCAATCCGGCCCAGCCGCAGCCGCTCGGCGCGGTGACCACGAGCAAGATCCGGCGCATGGCGCTGCACGACCACTACGTCTTCGTCGCCGACGAGCAGGCCTTCGACATCGGCGGCCTGCGCATCATCGACGTGGCCAATGCGGCCGCGCCGGTCGAGGTCGCGCGCTATGCGGGCTGCGATTCGGCGCTCGACGTCGCGCTGGACGCGCAGGGCCGCCGCGCGCTGCTGGCCTGCGGCGACAGCGCCCATCTCGTCGACGTCAGCAATCCGGCCCAGCCGCAGCAGCTCGGCGTCTATGCCGACGGCGGCGCCACGGTCGCGCTGCAGGGCGACCGCGCGTACATCGGCGGCGAGACGGGCCTGGATGAAGTCAGCTTCGCCGCGCCGGCGCAGCCGCAGCGCCTGCAGCACTGGGACCTGCCGATGCCGGCCTCGCGCGTGCAGGTCGGCGCCGACGCGCGCGTCTACGCGATGACCGGCCTGGCCGGCGTCTACGTCTACGCGGCCGACCGGCTGTTCGCCGACTCGCTGGAATGACGGCGCGGCGCCGGCGCGCCTTTCGCGCCGGCGCCGGACTTATCGCTTTTTCTACTTTGCCGGACTGTGCGGCGTCGCGCGCCAATCCTCGCCGACGCCGCTGCGACGCTCCCGCGCCGCCGTCCGTCCGTTTGCGGCGTGCCGCCGAGTCCCCTACCCCCCGGTGTGCGGCACGCCCGAATGCCACGCCGCCGACACGGGCGGCGTGGCATTCACCTGCCACTCCTCCGGATCTCAGTCGCCGGCCGCTTCCATCGCCGTGACCCAGGGCGCCTGGCGCGGACCGACCCAGCCCAGCGAGCCGACCGACATCAGCCCGGCCTCGGCGAAGGTCTGCCGGTACCAGCGCGGCGAACGCTTGTGGAAGCCCTCGAGATCGCCGACGAGCTTGTCGCGGGCGGTATAGACCTCGATGTAGGCCAGCCCTTCGAGCTGGTCGACGATGCCGCTCAGGCCCTTGCGCAGCTCGCTCGCGCGCAGGTAGTGCATCACGTCGGCGCAGACGATCAGGTCGAAGCGCTCGTCGAACCGCAGGTGTTCGAGCTGGGCGAACGTGGCCAGGCGCAGGTTGCGCGTGCGGCCCCAGCGCGCGATCGCGTAGTCGCTGGAATCCAGGCCGAGGTAATGCGCGTTGGGCCGCAGCGCGTGCAGCGGCGCGTGCCAGGCGCCTTCGCCGCAGCCGACGTCGAGCACGTTGCGGATCGTCCGGCCGAGGTAGTACTCGGCCATGGCCACGGCCATCGCGACCTTGCGCGCGACCACCTCGCGCGAGACGACGCGGTGCTGCTCGTCGCGGTACCACTTGTCGAAATAGGCGCGGTCGTAGGTCTTGGCCATGGGCGCAGGTCGCTCGGGGAGGCGGAATGGTCGGCGGGAAACGGCCGGCGGCGCAACGGCGGCGCGGTGAAGGAAATGCGGCGGCCGCGATCCGTCCGGGCGGCCGGCGCAGCCGCCACGGTGCGGGACAGGCTCAGGCCGGATCGCCGAGTTCGCGGCGCGCCTTCGGCGGCAGCTTCTCGACGACGAGTTCGTAGGAGCGCCGCAGGAACGCTTCGAGTTCGCCGGGTGCGAGCCGCTCGGGCTCGGTCAGGGTGACCCAGAACGCGTGCGCCTGGTACGGCGCCGGCATGAAGCCCGGCTGCTCGGTCAGTTCGAAGAAGCGGTCCGCGTCGACCTTGAACGAGACGCGGCCGCGCTCCAGGCCCAAGGTGCAGTACACGGCGAACATCTTGCCGGCCACGCTGTAGACGAGATCGACCTCCCACTTCAGCGCCGAGCTCACGCCCGGCCAGGCGGCGCAGATCGAATCCAGTTGCTCCGACTCCAACATCGTCCTACCCCTGTCTGGCCCGCCGCGGTCCGCATCGTTCATCCGGAAAGCATCGCCCGCCCGAATCCTGCGAACGACGGCTGCGTCGCCGCAGTCCTGGACGGCAGTCGCCGTCCCGTGTCCGACCGTCGGCTAACCGTCGATACGGTAGCGCCGGTCCTGCACGGCGATGCGCGGCGGCCGGCGCGTGCGTTCGAACGCATCGTAACCGGGCTTGAGCCCGGACCAGAAATCGAACCACGGCGAAGCGTGCTCGGCGGCCAGCGCGGCCGCATCGAGGCGGAACGGAAACGCATGCACCTCGAACGCGGGCTGGCCCGCACGCAGCGCCGCATCGACGACGGTGTAGATCTCCTCGATCGCCGCGTCGCCCATCGCATAGCAGCCGATCGACACGCAGCTGCCGTGGACCATGAGGAAGTCGCCGGTATAGCCGTTCGCGCGTTCGTAGGCGTTCGGATAGCCGAGGTTGAATGCGAGATGGAAGCGGCTGGCCGGATTGAGCTGGCCGCGCGCGACGCGGTAGAAACCCTCGGGCGCCTGGTTGTCGCCTTCGCGCCGCTTCGGGCCCAGCGCACCGGAATAGCGGCAGATCGGATAGGTGCGGAACAGGCGGTAGTCGCCGGCCTTGCCGCCGAGCCAGAGTTCGAGCTCGGACTCGCGCTTGAAGATGCGCACGAAGGCCGGCGCGCCGAGCTGCAGGCCCAGCGCCGCGAGGTCGCGCTGCAGCCCCGGCGTCACTCGCGCCGCGGCCTGCTGTGCGCGCGCCGTGGTGTCGCTGCCGGCCCGGTT
>NZ_JANFVR010000039.1 GCF_024609805.1 Tahibacter caeni
TGCGCTCGGCGCGCGCCGCGCAGCGCCACGCGTTCGACGCCTGGCGCCGCCGCGTCGCCGAGGCCGACGCGCTGCCGCCCGAGCGCCGCGCCGAGGCGCTCGCGCTCGCGTCGGAACCGGTGCAGCGCAGCGAGGACCAATTGCGCGCAGCCGCAATGCGCAGCGTGCGTGCCGGCTGGATGGACCGGCAGGTGCGCGAGGCGCGAGGCGCCGCGGTGCGCGTCAACGACGCCGTGTTCGGCGACGAGGCGATCGTGGCCTACATCGGCGACGGCTACGGCCACCTCGTCGAGTCGCCGAAGTCGATGCTCGGCTACAACCTGCTGCCGAACGCGAAGAAGATCATCCTGCACATCGCCACGCACGTGCTCGAGCACATCCGGCTGTCGGCGACGCGGCAGCTCGGCACGCCGGTGCGCGCGGCGCTACTCGGCCGGCCGGTCGAGTTCAAGAGCGCGCTCGGACCGCAGGGCACGCAGCAGGCGTTGGACATGCTGACGGAAGCCGCGAACGCGGCCGGTTTCGAGGATGTGTCGTTCCTCGAAGAGCCGGCCGCCGCGGCGATGCATTACCACACGCAGCGCGCGACGCCCGAACGCAGCCTGATCGTCGACGTCGGCGGCGGCACTACCGACGTCGCGTATGCGCGGGTCGGCGGCGCCGAGCCCGCGCCGCGCATCTTCGGCAGCTGGGGCCTGCCCAGGGGCGGCACCGACATCGACATCGAGCTGTCGCTGCAGGCGTTCATGCCGCTGTTCGGCCGCGGCGATCCGGCGATCCCCGTGCATCACTTCCGCGAAGCGGCGAGCGTGCACAGCCCGCCGCAGCAGAAGGAATTCCGCAGCCACGACTACCGCAACGCGGCGGCGCCGTTCCGCCAGCGCCTGACCACCCTGCAGCGTCTCGGCGCGACCTCGCAGCTCAACCGCCGGGCCGAGGCGATGAAGATCCACCTCGGCGAGCACGCGCGCGGCCGCGCCGACCTCGCGTTCGTCGAACCCGGCCTCGCGGCCGATCTCGACCGCACGCATCGGGACGCCGCCTATGCGGAATTCCTCGATCGTCTGCGCAGCCTGCTCGAACGCGCGCAGGCCGACATCGGCGAACGTCCCGAGTCGATCTTCCTGACCGGAGGCTCGTCGCGCGCGCCGGCGATCCGCGATGCGATCCGCGCGCTGTTCCCGGACGTGCCCCTCGTCATCGGCGATCCGTCGCTCGGCGTGGTGTCGGGTCTCGCGTTCGCGGCGGCGCTCGATGCGTCGGCGCTGCCGTGATTCGACCGCGCGCCGTGTCGGACCGGCGCTGCGTTCGTCGGCTCAGTAGCCCGCCGTGAAGCTGCCGACCGTCACGCTCATCGCGGCGCGCCAGCGCTCGAGCAGGGCCGGCGTCGCTTGCGGGTCCTTCTCGCGCACGGCGGCGAGAAGGCTGTCGATCCAATAGGCATACAGCGACGGCCGCACCGGCGTGCGCCCCTGGCGCGAATGCGCCTGCGCCATCTCGTCGACGCCGCGCCGGACCATCGCCATGCCGTCGGCATGCGAGATCGCGATCGAGATGCCGCGCCGCAACGCGAGCCGCTGCTGACGGAAATCGGTCTTCGCGAACATCGGCGCGATGTCGGGATGGCTCGCGAGGAATACCTCGTAGAACCGTTCGATGAATCCGTTCGCGCGCAGGCAGCGTCCGTAGCTGGCCTGGAGGTCGTCGTACTGGTTCGCCATGCCGTTCCTCGTCTCGCTGCAGCACGCACGAATGCGCCTGCAAAAACGGCGAGCATGGCAGCTGCGCGGAAACCCGGTCAATCGAGACGATCGTCCAGGTTGCCGCGCTTTCCGGGCTCCGTCGCGCGAATCCGTCGTTTCGGCGAGCGCTCAGAAGCGCTCTCGCCGCCTGCCGGTACTGTCGAAATATCTCCCGGAATTTCAAAACCTGCTGCGACGTCCGCCGTCGATCGGTCACGGCGCGCCGAACCCGTTCGCGAACAGGCGGTCGCCTTCGAGCCGCACGCGCATGACCGAGCCGTAGCGCGCGTTGCCGTCGTTGCTCGCATAGGCGTAGCCGGCGAACAGCAGCTTGCCGTCGGGGGGTCAGCGCCGTCGCGTTGACGCGGTTGTCGCGATCGGTGCCGCCGATCGGATAGCCGTAGACCTGGCGTTCCGGCAGGCTCGCGCTGAGGTTGCCGAACGAAGCGTCCGGCGTCAGATCGGCGTTGAGCCGCATCAGCAGCGCGTCGCCGAACGTCCACGACGAAAACGCCGTGCCGCCGCCGAGGATCAGCTTGCCGTCAGGCTGCACGAGCACGGTGTCGGCGTACGCGCCGGGACTGAGCCACGGATCGGCGGGCGGATCGGCATCATAGATCACCGCATCGAACGCGGTGCGGCCCAGGCGCGCGGCCAGTATCAGCGGCTGGGTGCGATCGGGTTGCGCGCGAAAGCCCGCGATCACGAGCGATTCGTTGCCGAGCGGCAGGTCCCGCAGCGGCGCATGCACGATCGCGTTGCCGTCGACGAGGAAACCCGGCCCGAACGTCACGAGCGAGCGGCCGTCGTTCGCATAGGCCGGATTCACGGTCCCCCCCCAGACGTTGCCGCCGACGTTGCCGATGATCGTGTGCTTGACCACGGCCGTGTCGCCGCAGCCGCGGATCAGCACGGGGATGGCGTCGCCGACGCCGGCGTCGAACTTCGTCAGGTCGACCACGTCGATGTCGGCGCCGTTCGGACACAGGCCAGTACCGATCCGCAGCAGGCGCCATTCGGAGGCTAGGCCGACGTCGCCGCCGACGACGTTGCCGCAGGCCGGAATGGACGACGGACAGAGGTTGCCGTTGAGATCGAGGATCGCCAGCGCCAGCCCGTGCGGTCCGGCGAATCCGTCGCGAAGATTGCCGCCGACGATCAGCAGGTCCGGCACCGGAATGCCGTTGCCGACGAGGTCGAGATCGGCCAGCTGCACGGTCTTGCCGGCATCCGACGGCAGACCGCCGCGGCGCAGCCGGCGCACGCCGCCGCTGCCGAAGGCCATGTCGGCGAGTCCGTTCGCGGTGAATTTCCAGACCGCCATGTCGCTGCTGCCGTCGGGGTTGTCGATCGTGCCGACGACGGCCATGCCGCCGTCGGGCGTCGACACCGCGTCGTTCGCGCGCCACGCGTAGTCCTCTCCGACGTAGATCACCGTGCGGCCGCCGCCGCTCGCGCCCCAGGACGGATCCCAGGTGCCGTCCGCGAGGATGCGCACCGCCACGGGTACCGACGGCGTGCTGATCGGCAGATCGTACGGAGTCGCCGCGTTCGACCAGACGATGGCCGAACCGTCGCCGCGCGGCAGCACCTCGAACGGCGTGACCTGCGCCCAGTCCGGCGCGCCCGGCGTCTCGGCCGGATCGCGCGAGACGATCGCGAAGGCCATGCGCCCCGGATCGGACGGACTGCCGTAGGCCGGGTCGAGGCTGCCGTCGACCTGCGCGCTCGCGAGCGGCGGCAGCAGGGACGAGAGGAGGGAAGCGGCCGCGAAGCGGACGAGACGGGACGGGGACATGGCGCGGCTCCGGCGCGGGACATCCGCGCATTCCCGTGCGCATACGCCGTCGCCGCGGAGACCTGACAGCGCGGCCGGCCCCGCGCCGTCCGCGACCGATAGGCCGGCCCGCCGTTTCCCGCTACGGCAGCAGTCCACTGCCGACCGGCGCAGCGCTCGGCCCATCGCCGTGCATTACCCGCGTAATCCGCCGGCGGTATAGTGCCGGGCACTGGCCGCGGCCCGGGGAAGCAAGCGCGGCGGCAGTCCGTTTCGCACGCTCACGGGGATCGTCGATGTCTTCATCCGCTTTGCCGCGCCTGCTCGGCGCCTGGCTGTTGACCAGCCTGCTGTCCTGCCTGCCCTCGCTGGCGCTGGCCCAATGCGTCAGCCTGACCACGCTCGGTTCGGCGTCGACGCAGAATTTCGACACCTTGTCGAACACCGCCGGCTCGACGACGAACAATCTCACGATCCCCGGCTGGTTCATGACCGAATCCGGAGGCGGCGCGCGCGACAACGAGCAATACGCGGTCGACACCGGCGCCTCGACGACCGGCGACACTTACAGCTACGGCGCCGCGGGCTCGACCGAACGCGCGCTCGGCGAGCTGCGCAGCGGCACGCTGATCCCGCTGTTCGGCGCCTGCTTCACGAACAACACCGGCAGCACCGTGACGAGCCTCGCCGTCGCGTTCACCGGCGAGGAATGGCGCCTCGGCACGATCAACCGCACGGATCAGCTGAACTTCGAATACAGCACCAACGCGACCGACCTCGTCACCGGCACCTGGACCAACGTCGCGGCGCTGAGTTTCGTGACGCCCGACACCGTGACCGCCGGCGCCAAGAACGGCAACGCGGCCGGCGAACGCACGGCGCTGTCGTCCACGATTTCCAGCCTGAGCATCGCCAACGGCGCGACGTTCTGGATCCGCTGGAACGACGTCGATGCGAGCGGCGCGGACGACGGCCTGGCCGTCGACGACTTCTCGCTGACGCCGCAGGGCACGATCCCGAACAACCTGAGCATCAACGACGTGACTCTGAACGAGGGCAACGCGGGCACGACCTCGTTCACGTTCACCGTCAGCCTGTCCGCGCCGGCCGGCCCCGGCGGCGTCACGTTCGACATCGCGACGGCCGACGGCACGGCGGCCGCGCCGGGCGACTACACCGCCAAATCGCTGACCGGCCAGACCATCCCCGCCGGCAGCAGCACGTATTCGTTCACGGTGCTCGTCAACGGCGACACCGCGCCGGAGACCAACGAGACCTTCTTCGTCAACGTCACGAACGTGACCGGCGCGACCGTCACCGACGGCCAGGGCCAGGGCACCGTCGTCAACGACGACGCCGCTCCGAACCTCACGATCAACGACGTCGCGCTCAACGAAGGCAATGCCGGCACGACGACGTTCACGTTCACCGTGAGCCTGTCGGCGCCGGCGCCGACCGGCGGCGTGACGTTCGACATCGCGACGGCCAACGACACCGCGACCGCGCCGGGCGACTACGCCGCGACGTCGCTGACCGGCCAGACCATTCCGGCCGGCAGCAGCACCTACGCGTTCGACGTGCCCGTCAACGGCGACACGACGCCCGAGGCCGACGAGACCTTCTTCGTCAACGTGACCAACGCGACGAACGCCATCGTCACCGACGGACAGGGCCGCGGCACCATCGTCAACGATGATTTGAGCAAGATCCACGACGTGCAGGGCAACGGCGCGGCGACGCCGATACCCGGCGCGTCCGTCATGGTCGAGGGCATCGTCGTCGGCAATTACCAGGGCGCCAGCCGCCTGCGCGGCTTCTTCCTGCAGGAAGAAGACGCCGATGCGGACGCCGATCCGAACACCTCAGAAGGCGTGTTCGTGTTCTGCTCGGCCTGTCCGACGCCGGTGGCCGAGGGCCAGCGCGTGCGCGTGAGCGGCACGGTCAGCGAATTCAACAACCTCACCGAGATCACCGCGAGCACGGCGCCGAGCGTCGTCGTGACCGGCGCGGGCAACAACCTGGCCCAGGTCACGCCGACGCCGATCGACCTGCCGGTCGCCGGCGGCATCGACGCGTTCTACGAGGCGCGCGAAAGCATGCGCGTGACCTTCGTCGACACCTTGACGGTCAGCGACAGCTTCGAGCTCGGCCACTACGGCCAGGTCACCCTGAGCGAAGGCGGCCGGCCGCGCAGCTTCACCGAGTTCTCGGCGCCGAGCGTCGCGGGCTATGCCGCCTATCAGGACACCCTGGCGCGCCGCCGCGTGCTGCTCGATGACGAGAACAACGCGGAGACGCCCTACCTCGCGTTGAGCGACGGTTTCCAGGCCGCCTATCACCCGCAGGCCAACGGCGGCTTCTCCGTCGGCACGCAGGGCGTCGACTTCTTCCGCGGCGGCGATCTCGTCAACGGCCTGACCGGCGTGCTCGATTTCGCGAGTCCCGACGGCGTCGCCGCCGCAAGCTGGCGCCTGCGCCCGGCCGCGGCGACGCCGGTGACGTTCACCGTGGCCAATCCGCGCCCGGCCACGCCGCCGATCGTCGGCGGCGCGATCCGGGTCGCCGGCGCGAACCTGCAGAACTACTTCACGACGATCGACACGACGCCGAGCACGAGCAGCGGCCCCTGCGGCCCGGGCGGCACGCTGGACTGCCGCGGCGCCGACAGCGTGACCGAGCTCAATCGCCAGCGCGAGCGTGCCTCGATCGTGGCCTGCACGCTCGACGCCGACATCGTCTCGTTGATCGAGCTCGAGAACACCACGCCGAGCGCGACGATCACCGACCTGCTCGGCGCGATCAACGCGCGCTGCGGCGGCGCGCATCCGTATGCGTTCGTCAACACCGGCGGCACGCTCGGCACCGACGCGGTCCGCGTGCAGCAGATCTATCGCACGGGCGTGGTCTCGCCAGTCGGCGCGCCGCTGTCGGATCTCGACCCAGTGCACAACCGCCCGCCGACCGCGCAGACCTACGACGTCGTCGATGCGACGAACGCGGCGTTCGGCCAGCGCTTCACGGTCATCGCCAACCACCTGCGCGCGAAGAGCTGCGGCGGCGCGAGCGGCGCCGACGCGGACGCCGGCGACGGCCAGGCCTGCTTCAATGCGACGCGCACGGCGCAGGCCAATCGTCTGCTGAGCTGGATCAGCTCGACCGTGCTGCCGGCCGCCGGCGATCCCGACGTGCTGCTGCTCGGCGACTTCAACGCGTACGCGAACGAGGACCCGATCGCGGCGGTGCTCGGCGGCGGCTATGCCGATCTCGAAACCACGTTCCAGGGCGCCAACGCCTATTCCTACGTGTTCGGCGGCACGGTCGGCCATCTCGACTACGCGTTCGCTTCGTCCTCGCTGGCCGGCCAGGTCATCGGCGCAGCCGCCTGGCACATCAACGCCGACGAGGCGCCGCTGCTCGACTACAACGACGAAGTCGCCGACACGGGCGAGGCCGCCGCGGAGGAGAAGCCCGACGGTTCCGCGCTGGTGCCGCCGCGCGTGGTGTTCCAGCCGGCCTCGCCGTATCGCGCGGCCGACCACGATCCGGTGCTCGTCGGCCTGTTCGCGATCGCCGATCTCGCGATCACCGTGACCGACGCGCCCGATCCCGTCGTCGCCGGCACCAACCTGACCCACACGATCACGGTCAGCAACACCGGCCCGGATCCGGCCGCGAATGCAAGCTGGAATTTCGTGCTGCCGGCCGGGCTCAGTTTCGTCTCGCTGTCGCCGCCAGCCGGCTGGTCCTGCACGACGCCGGCCGTCGGCGCCGGCGGCACGATCAACTGCAGCAATCCGGGCGTGGCCGTCGGCAGCAGCGTGTTCACCCTGGTCACGTCAGTCGCTCCGGACGTCGCCGCGGGCACGGTGCTCAGCGCCACGGTCACCGCGAGCTCCGCGAGCGGCGACCCGG
Organism: Tahibacter caeni; assembly: GCF_024609805.1. Taxonomy (GTDB): domain Bacteria; phylum Pseudomonadota; class Gammaproteobacteria; order Xanthomonadales; family Rhodanobacteraceae; genus Tahibacter; species Tahibacter caeni. The sequence continues at coordinate 7,432 of NZ_JANFVR010000039.1, forward strand.
TGCCGGCGAACAACAGCGCGACGGCGACGACGACCGTCACTGCGGCGGCCGACCTCGGCGTGACCAATACGGCGGCGCCGCCGAGCGCGGTCGCCGGCCAGGCCATCACCTATACCGTCACCGTCGCCAACGCCGGGCCGAGCAACGCGGCGAGCGTCTCGCTGAGCAATGCGATCCCGACGAATACCACGTTCGCCTCGCTGGCCTCGCCCGCCGGCTGGTCCTGCACGACGCCGGCGGTCGGCGCGACCGGCACCGTCAACTGCACGACGGCGAGCCTCGCAGCGACGTCGGCCGTGTTCACGCTCGTCGTCGACGTGAATCCGGGCGCGACGGCCGCGACGATCAGCAGCACGGCGACGGTGTCGTCGTCCACGACCGATCCGAACACCGGCAACGAATCCGCGACGGCGACGACGCCGCTGACTGCGAGCGCCGACCTGGGCATCACGAGCAGCGCCCCGTCCAGCGTGGCCGCCGGCCAGACCCTGAGCTATACGATCACGGTCACGAACGCCGGCCCGAGCAACGCGTCGAACGCCACCGTGGCCGGCGCGATCCCGGCGTCCACGACGTTCGCTTCGGTGAGCGTGTCGGGCGCCGGCGGCTGGTTCTGCACCACGCCGCCGATCGGCAGCACGGGCAACGTGAGCTGCCTGAATGCGGACCTCGGTCCCGGCAGCTCCACGATCACCCTGGTCGTCACGGTCGATCCGGCCACCACGGCCGCGACGATCACCGGCACCGTGAACGTGTCCTCCGCGACCGCCGACCCGGCACCGGGCAACGACTCGGCGACGGCGACCACGAACGTGACCACGGCGGCGGATCTGACCGTCGGCAACACCGCGTCGGCAGCGAGCGTCATCAACGGCCAGCCCATCACCTATACGCTGGTCGTGAACAACCTCGGCCCGAGCGCGGCGGCCAGCGTGAGCCTGACCAACGCGATCCCGGCCAACACCACGTTCACGGCGCTGACGTCGCCGGCCGGCTGGAGCTGCACGACGCCGGCCGTCGGCGCGACCGGCACGGTCAGCTGCAGCATCGCGAGCCTGCCGCCCGGCACGGCGACCTTCAGCCTGACCGTGACCGTCGATGCGTCGGCGCCGGTCACCGTGATCAGCGACACGGCCACGGTCACGTCGGCGACGGCGGATCCGCTGCCCGGCAACGAGGCCGCGACGGCAACGACGTCGACGCCGGTGTCGCTGCAGTCGTTCCAGGTGGATTGACCGCGCGCGGCGCGGAGAGCCTGCCGCTCTCCGCGCCGCCCGCTTTTGCGATACGCGCTTCCGTCGCTGCGCGGCGACCGTCCTGCCGATGCGGTTTTACGGCTTGGCCAAACGCCCGCAGGCAGGAAACGGCCGTCGTCGGACTGCTCCCGGCGGGAAGCCGCTGCCGCGACCGCCGGCGGCGGCGGCGTTCTTTCAGAAGCCCAGGTCCGCGCACGTCAGACCTTCGAACCCGTCGGTATCGACCGGCGTGGTGTCGCCGGAATCGACGACGGGCGCCGAGTCCACCGAATACCGTGGACCACCGACGAACCGCCCGGAAAATCCTTGCACGGCAGCAGCGCGTCGCCCGCGGCCACGCCGTTCGCCTGCGCCACGCCGACGGCGGGCAGCCAGCCACGAGGCAGAACCGCCGCCGCAGCAGCTCTGGCAGGTGCCGCAGAAGTCCGTCGCGAACGCCGGCGCGGCGACCAGCGAACCGACGAGTGCGGCCGACGTAAGACGTACTTTCATGGTTTTCTCCTCTCGGGCCGGCGCGCCCTGCGGCGGCCCGGAGTCGTTCTTCGTCGCCGTCCGCCCGGCGGACACCCGCGTCCGATCTGACTGCGGGGCTCGACGGCCGGACGGAATACGGCCGATCCTTCGCCAGTTATGCACAAACAACAAATTGAAGACAGATGAACATTGATTTATTGTCGCCAAAGCGGCAAGCCGACAGACTTCGTAGCGACAGGGGAGTGTCATGCGTCGATCGGGTCGTTTGTACGGACGCGCGCGCTTGCGCGCCTTTTTCGCGACGACGGCGGGCTTCGCTCGCGGGACTCCTGAGCGGCTGCCAGCCGGAGATGTCGCGGCCGCCGCCGGAACCACCGCCGCTCGGCGACATGGCGCCGCCGCCGGCGCCGGAACGCGCGCCCCAGGGCCCCGCCGAACTGTCGGAAACGATCGGCTCCGCCGAATACTGCGACGTCACGGCCCAGCCCGAGGCGCTCGTCGAATTCGCGCGCAAATGCGATGCGGCGATCGGCCGGACGGTGCCGGCCTTCGACTGCGACGATCCCGAGGCGACCGCGGTGCCGGAAGGCACCGAGACGCCGGGACCGAACTGCGATTTTCCGAACGTCCTCAACGGCGTCTGCGATCCCGGCAGCCGCTTCCACCGGCTCGTGCAGACGCCGGACGTCACGATCGTCGCGCATTGCCGGAAACAGGGCCTGCCGAGCCGCAAGTACGGCGACGTCGCCGTGATCCAGTACAACCGCCTCAACGGCGCGACCTGCTTCTACCAGGCGCTCGGCGTGCTCGACGCCGCCGCACCGGCGCCGTCCGATCCGGCCGGCCGCTACTGGAAGGAGCCGATCGAGACGGCGGGCATCAATTGCGTGCGCTGCCACGACAACGGGCCTTTCGTCCGCTCGCCGTATCTGGCGCAGCTGCGCGACGATCCGAAGAACGCCCTGCCCGGCACCCATCCGGGCAGCGGCCCATGGGAGCAGCGCTTCTCGTGGAACAAGACCCTGCCGTACAAGTTCATCGGCGCCAATTTCCAGTCGTGGAAAGTGTATTCGATCGCGCCGGAAACGCCCGGCCGCGCCTGCACCGTCTGCCATCGCATGGGGCTCAGCTCGACCGAGGCCGGTTTCGACACCCGCTTCGGCACCTCGCTGAAACTGGGGCCGACCGCGACCGCGGCGATGCAGTCGCACAAGAACCCCCATTCCGCCGCGTCGCCGATCTGGATGAAGCCAGGCCAGACGACGTACGTGAAGTCGGTCGAGGAAGAAGCCCTCGACGTACAGCGCTGCGCGCAGGAAGTCGCGCGCTACGGCAACAATCCCGTATCGGGGCCGCCGCCGGCGGAATGCCGCTGGACGCAGTACGGCCAGGGCAACACCTGCAAGACGCCGGTCAAGATTCCGGTCAACGATCCGCCGACCGGCATTCCCGATCCCGGTCCGACCGGCGGCGAAGTCCCCGTGCCGACCTGCCCGCCCGGCACGCCGGACTGTCCGGTCGGTTTCTGCTACTGGGCTGCCGTTCACGGTCCGTTCTGGCAGCGCAGCGACGGCTCGGTGCCGTTCGACGATCCGCGCTACAGCGGCAGCTTCCTGCGCTTCTTCGCCGACGGCGGCCAATGGAAGGCGCGCTGGTACAGCAATCCGATGGGCGGTCCGCCGCAGATCGCGCCGGGCGGCGTGCTCGAATGCGTCGGCGTCGACGACATCGAGAAAGTCCCTGATCCGACCGCCTGCTTCGGCAGTCCGTTCCAGCTTGTCGAGCGCGACGGCGCGAATCCGGACAGCCGCATCGAGGTCTCGATCGCGCCCAATCCGATGAATGCGATCTCGGGCCTGATCGGCAACGTCTCGCAGGCGAACGGCGACGGCTACGACCACGTACGCCTGAGCGAGAGTGCCGGCCGCTTCTTCCTCGGCCAGCGGCATACGACGACACCGCCGCCGCCGCTCGTGCCCGGCGCGATGACCGCCGAAGCCTGGGGCTACGGCTGCAACGCGTGGAAGCCCGACTTCATCGTCAAGGATGCCTACACGACGACGGACACCCTGCTCGTCCCGGCCGCGAGCGCGAAGAACGCGCGCTGTTTCCTGACCGGCATCTCCGGCGCCTGGTCGACGACGCGCAGCGGCGGCGCCGTCGTGCCGCGCGCGGAAATCTATACGACACCCGGAAAGGACATTCGCCTGCGCGCGCTGCCGGCCAGCCCCGACGCCGATCATGTCGGCGCCTGGGCGTCGTGCATCCGGATCTAGCGGGGTGTCGGGAAACGGACTCGCATCCGTTTCCCGATCGAACGGCGCCGGCGACGCTCGCGCGCCTTCTCGAGAGTCGATCGCCGGCGTGATCGATTCTCGTGCGATCCCGGCCAGGATCGTTCCGGCGGGCTGTTTTCCGACGCCTGCCGGCGCCCCGCTTCCTCGTTGCCGGTTCGTGAGCGGACGGCGGCGGCCGCCGCGCTGCCGATCAGGGCATCCCGCGCGCTCGTCGGGCGATGCGATGAAAGAGCGGATGAGAGGACCGGCGCCGCCGCGGCAGTCCCTTCGCGATACGCCTCTCTTCCGACGTCATCGACAAGGACCGGCCATGAAAAAACGCCTCTTCGCGCTGTTGTTTCCGGCCTTGCAATGGGCGGGTCTGGCCGTCGCCCAGGAACCTCCGGTCGCACGCGTCGCCGCGCTGGCATCCGGAGAGCTGCGGTTGAACGGGACGACGATCTCGCTGACCGGACTCGACGAGGCGTTGAACAGACTGCAGCAGGAAAAGGGCGTGGTCTGGTACTACCGCGAAAATGCGCAATCGGATCCGCCGGAACAGGCGATGTCGGCGTTGGAGCTCGTCATGAAGCATCGCCTGCCCGTCAGCCTGTCGACCAAGCCGGATTATTCGGACTATGTCGACGAGAACGGTCACTCGCGGCCGCGCAAGCCGCAGTAGAAAAAAGGCCGCGAAATTCAATGACTCCGACGCATGCCGTTGCGGCGGCTACGGCGGATTGCGCACGATCCATCCCTTGAACGTGAACCCCGCGTAGAACAGCTCTATCCGGTCGAAACCCGCCGCACCGAGCAGAGCGACGTCATCGTCCGGGCTGAGCACGGGCAGCTTCGCGCCGATCGCGTCGATGGCGTTGCGCGCGTTCGCGGCGGGAATGCCCGAGGCCGCCGCAAACGCAGCGTAGCGTTCGAGCCAGCGGACCTTCTCGCCGGCCGCCTGCGGAAAGCTGTGATGCGCGACGACGAGCGACGCACCGGGCTTCAGGCGGCGGCGCAGTTCGGTCAATGTCCGCAGACGCTCGCCGGCTTCGAGAAAATGCAGAGTCAGCAGGCAGGCCGCGCCGTCGAAAGGGCCCGACGGCGCCGTGTCGACATAGCCTTCGTGGAACTGCACGCGCGACGCGAGCGGCCCGAGCGTGGCTTGCGCGAGCTTCAGCATCTCGGCGGACGGATCGACACCGACGAAACGCCATCCCGGCTGCGCCTCGGCGAAGACCTTGAGCTCGAGACCGCCGCCGGCGCCGAGCACCAGCACCCGGCCGCTGTCCGGCACGGTTTCGGCCAGCAGCAAGGTCGCCATCTGTTGCAGCGCCGAGAAACCGGGCACTTGCCGGACGGGGCCTTCGGCATAGCGGGCTACGGCCTGGGGATCGGAGAACGACGACAAGGCAGACTCCGCGACGGAACGGGATCGACGATGCTAGGACGCGGGCCGGCGCCGGGTCAAAGGCGTCCGTTGCGGAGCGCAGACTCGGCACGCCTGCGCTCCGGTCAGGACGGCGCAGACCGGGCGGCAGTCAGCCGCGCCGCGCGGCCTCGATCTTCGCGATGTCGATCTTGCCCATTTCCATCATCGCCTCGAATGCGCGCCTGGCCGCCGCGCGATCCGGATCGGCGATCGCTTCGCTGAGCGCTCTCGGCGTGATCTGCCACGACAGTCCCCATTTGTCCTTGCACCAGCCGCAGGCGCTTTCCTGCCCGCCGTTGCCGACGATCGCGTTCCAGAGTCGATCGGTCTCGGCCTGGTCGTCGGTCGCGATCTGGAACGAGAACGCCTCGCTGTGCCTGAACGTCGGACCGCCGTTGAGTCCGATGCACGGAATGCCGGCGATCGTGAACTCGACGGTCAGCACATCGCCTTCCTTGCCCGACGGATAGTCGCCGGGTGCGCGATGCACGGCGCCGACGGCGCTGTCCGGAAACGTCTTCGCGTAGAACTGCGCCGCCTCGAGCGCGTCGTCGTCGTACCAGAGACAGATCGTGTTCTTGCCGGTCATGTCGCTCTCCGTTCGTGGGCGATACGTGCAATCGATCGTCGAGACCGCCGAGTGCCACGGGACTCCGGCGCCGTGCCTCATCGGGCCGAGTATCTGTGCGGCCTCGAAAGCGTCGCGTGAAAACCGGGTCACGGACCGGGCAAACGCCGACGAACGCGTGGGCGCCCCGGTTCGCGAAACACCGGGTTCAGCCGGGAGCAGGCATACCGCTCCGGTCGTGGCGCGTCATCCGGATCTCCGCGACGCGTCCACGCGCTTTCACTGCGCCGCCGGAGCGAGCAGGTTCGCGTCGCGCGCGAGCACCCAGCGGCCGTCCTGTCGCCGGAAGATCGTCAAGGTGTGGCCGCTGCGGACCGTGGACTCGCCACCGTCGGGCGGCACGGCCGTGACGGTCAGCCTCTGCCAGAGAAACGCCCAGTCGCCGAGCACGCGCAGTTCCTGGATCTCGTTCGTTCCGTCGAACCTCGGCGCATCGCCGCGGGCCTGCGCCCGGGCCGCCGCGGCGAAGTCGGCTTTATGCATCGGCGGCCGGCCGGCGACGAGGAAGACCGCGTCGTCGGCCATCAGCGACAGGACGGTGTCGACGTCGCCGGTCTTGCTCGCGGCCATCCAGGCCGACACCAGTTCGCGGATCTGCTGCTCGTCGTCTTGCATGTCCGGGATCTCCATACGTGGCGCAAGAAAGCCGGGGCACAGGAACCGCCGCTCGCCATCCGTACCGGGGTGATCCGAGACACGGGCCGATTCGACCGCCCGGAGCATACCCGCGGCGAGTCGATGTCCGGTGACGGCAGCAGCGAAACGATCACTCGTGCCACGTCACGGATCATCGATCGGCATCACACCCGCGATGCGCAGCCTCATTCGTGTCGCTCCGTCGCGACCGGTCGTGCTCGGCGACTCCGCGTCGCAGACGGCGACGGCAACCGGCCGGAGCCCGCTTGCCGCAAACCGTCTGCCAGGTCTGTCACGGTCGACGCCGATCCTGCGTACTGACCGGCTATCCCGTTGCCGGAGCCGATCATGCCGTCGTATCGCCTGTTTCCAGGGCTGCTGCTCGCAGCCGCCCTGCCGGCCGCCCAGGCGGCCGGCAACGTCGATGCCGAATTCGGCGACGCCGGCCGCCGTGTGGTTCCGTTCGACGTGGGCGGTGACCGCTTCGACGATGTGCTCGCGATGGACGTCGCGAGCAACGGCACGGTCGTGCTGGCCGGCAGCGCACGCATCGATGCGACGCACGACTGCATCGCGATCGCGCGGCTGCTGCCGAACGGCACTCTGGATACGACGTTCTCGGGCGACGGCCGCTATACCGAAAACACGCTGTGCAGCGGCGCCTCGATCCGCATCGCCGCGGTGCGCGTCGATGTGGGCAACCGCATCGTGTTCGCCGGTTCCTTCCAGGGCGACGGCGGCGATCCCGAATTCATCGTGGGCCGCATCAAGGCCGACGGCAGCGGCCTCGACGACAGCTTCGGCGCGTTTCCGTCCGTCGGCATCGCGACGCCGAGCTTCGGCGGCGAGAGCGCGTCGGGCGCCGCCGGCCTCGCGCTGCAGAGCGACGGCAAGATCGTCGCGGTCGGCTATGCGACGACCAACTTCATCGGCAGCCTGACGAGCTTCGCCGTCGCGCGGCTCGACGCGAACGGCCTCAGCGACGGCACGTTCAACGGCAACGGCTACCAGATCCATTCCTGGGGTACGTCGATCAACGATCCGCTGAACGATCGCGCCACGGCCGTCGCGATCCAGGACGACGGCAAGATCGTCGTCGCCGGCACGAGCCGGCAGACGGCGACAGGCGCGGACTTCGGCGTGATCCGCCTGAACGCGAACGGCTCGTTCGACACGGCCTTCGGCGGCAACGGCACCGGCGCGAAGCTCGTCGATTTCGGCGGTTCCTGCAAGGACGACATCGCGACCGCGATCGCGCCGCGCTTCAATCTGTTCGACGCGGCCGGCAACGGCGTCGTCGTCGCCGGCACGAGCTGCCGCTCGGGCGCCGACTGGGACTACGCGGTCGCGGTGCTCGACGCGAACGGACAGCTCGACGCCGGCTTCGACGGCGACGGCCGGCGCACGATCGGCGTCGACATCGGCGGCCTGAACCGCGACGTCGCCAAGGCCGTGTCGATCGAATCGATCGCCTCGTTCCTGATACAGCCGACCCACATCACCCTGGCCGGCTTCGCGCTGAACACGCAGACGGCCGGCGCCGGCTACGACATCGCGCTGACGCGGCTGAACTTCGCCGGCAACGTCGATACGAGCTTCGGCACCAATGGCCGCGCGACGTTCGGCCCCAACCTCGGCAACGGCAACAACGACTTCGGCAACACCGTGCTGGTCCGCGGCCGGCAGGCCTGGGTCGCCGGTTCGCTGCAGCGCGCGACCGCGGGCGACTACGACTTCGGCGTCCTGCGCCTGTTCGCGAACGACACGATCTTCGGCAGCCATTTCGAGCGCCGCTGAAGCGGCGCTGCGGCCGCGCTTCGCGATACAGGTTGCCGGCCGGGCGCAGCGTCGCTTCACGATGCCGGCACGCTGCTGATCCGGCTCAGGATTAGCCGCCAGCCGCTACCGGCGAAAATCCCGACGGCGTGATCGCCATCCACGCGACGCGCGCCGGCGTCGGAGCGGCCTGCAGCGGCGGCGCATAGAACGTGTCGCCGGCCGCGGGTTCCACGACGTCGAATGCCAGCGCGCGCAGGCCGGCCAGCGACAGATGCCGGCGCGGCGCGGCGCCGAACTCCAGCGCCCAGTCCGCAGGCTCGTGCACGGGATCGGCGCCGGGCTCGGGCACGCCGAGCCGGACTTCGCCGTCGCCGGTGCGCCGCACGAGCAGACCGGCGTTCGTCCGGGCGGACACGTAGTCGAGCCGATCGACGCGCACGACCGCACCGGCACGCACGGCGACGACGAGCGCCTGGATGGACTGCATGCCGCCGCCCGAGGACGACCAGCCGAGCAGCAGGAAACGCCGGCCGCCCAGCCGATGACAGGGTCCCGGAAGCGGCAGCAGCTCCGCGCCCGGCGGCGCCTGCATCCGCAACGGCGCGGCATCGCCGATGCCGATCGTCAGCGACTCCGCGTAGTGCATCGTGCCCGTGGAGTCCTGCGGCAACGTCGCGGCGACGGACAGCTCGGGCGCGCAGCCCGTCGCGGAGCTGCCCAGCGCGATCAACACGGAAAGAAGCGAGGCGAGCATCGGGCGCATCCGCAATCGGCCGGAGCAAAGCATCCGGTTTTCCCGCGGCACCCGCAATTCCGGAATTGCGCCGGCACAGCACCGGCCGGTACGCCGGCGCTCCGGACGTCGCTCGCCGGCCCAGGCGCGCATTCGCGCGTCAGCGCCGCTGTTCGCCCTCCTGCGGCGCGACGGGCGCGGGCGTGCCGTCCGCCGGCGAGGCGGCGGTCGCGGCGACCGTTTCGCCGAGACTGAAATGAAACGTCGCGCCCTCGCCGGGCCGGGCTTCGGCCCAGAGACGGCCGCGATGTTTCTGCAGGATGCGGTGTGCCGTCGCGAGGCCGAGGCCGGATCCTTCGAACTCGTCCTGGCTGTGCAGGCGGCGGAACACGCCGAACAGCTGCCCGGCATGGCGCGGGTCGAAACCGACGCCGTTGTCGCGGATCCAGACGTGGCTGCCGGCGTCGCCCGATGCGGCCTGGCCGATCTCGATCTGCGCGACGACGCGGTTCTTCGTGTACTTGACCGCGTTCGACAGCAGATTGCCGACGACGACCTTCAGCAATCGCCGGTCGGCGCGCACGCGCGCGAGCTTGCCGATGCGCCAGTCGATGCGCCGGCCCGTCGCTTCCTGCTCGATCTCGGCACGCACTTCGGCGACGAGCTCGTCGAGATCGACGTCGCCCCAGGCCAGATCGGCGCGGCTCGCGCGGCCGAGAGCGAGCAGTGCGTCCATCAGTTCGTTCATGCGGCGCGCGCCGCCGGCGATGAACCGCAGGAACGAGCCGGCTTCTTCGTCGAGCTGGTGGCTGTGGCGATCCTGCAGCAGCTTGCTGAAGCCGATCAGGTGCCGCACCGGCGCGCGCAGCTCGTGCGACACCGAGTAGGAAAAGATTTCCAGGTCGCGATTGGCCGCCGCGAGCTGCTCGGTGCGCTCGAGGACGCGCTGCTCGAGCTCGGCGTTCAGGCGGGCCAGCGCGGCATCGCGTTCGCGCAGTTCGGCGAGCGCGGCTTCGAGCGCACGCTTGCGCTCGGCGAGATCCCTCGCCAGGGTGGACACGTCGGCTTCGCTGCTCGCGAGCTCCTCCTGCAGGATCTGCCGCGCGTGCGACATGACCAGCTGGTTGGATACGCGCGCGACGAGCTCGGCGACGAGGAACGGCTTGGTCAGGAAGTCCTGCACGCCGCTGCGCAGCATGCGGACCTTGAGCTCGTCGTCGGCCTTTGCCGTCAGCAGGATGATCGGAACGTAGTCGAATTCACGGATGCCGCGAATGGCCTGGACGAGTTCGTCGCCGCTCATGTCCGGCATCATCACGTCGCTGATGATCAGGTCGGGCCGGGACGCGATCGCGGTTTCCACGCCTTCGCGCCCCGAGAACGCGCCGATGCTGTCGAGCTGCGGCGGCAGCGAGTCGCGGATGAAATGATGCATTTCGCGGTTGTCCTCGACGACGAGGACCAGCGGCGATGCGCGCGGACCGGTGCCGGCCGCTTCGCGCGACTCGTGCTCGCGCCGGTGCGACAGCGGATGCAGGTATTCCTCGACCGACACCGCGGCAGCGGACGGCAGCACGGCGTCGATGTCGAACTCGGCCTGCGGACCGGACGCCGGCGGCAGCGGCAGCACGACGCGGAACGCCGCGCCGCCGAGCGTGGAGTCGCCGACGACGACGGTGCCGTCGAGCAGCTCGAGGAATTCGCGCGTGATCGCCAGGCCGAGGCCGGTCCCGCCGTGGCGCCGCGTCGACGCGTGCTCGGCCTGGCGGAACGGCTCGAAGATGACATCGCGCAATTCCGGCGGCACGCCCGGGCCCGAGTCGTCGACCTCGAGCGAACCGCAGCCCGCCTCGCAGGCCAGGCGCAGACGGACCTGGCCCGCATCGGGCGTGAACTTGAAGGCGTTGGCCAGAAGGTTCACGAGCACGCGCTGGATCTTCTCGGCGTCGGTCCGCACCCACAGGCTCGCCGGTGCCTCGACACGGAATGCGATGCCGCGCTCCTGCGCCAGCGATTCGAAATACGCCGCGGTCAGCCGCGTCAGATGGCCGAGGTCGACGTCGTCGGCGCGCACGGTCATCTTGCCGGCTTCGAGCTTCGCGACGTCGAGCAGGTCGTTGACGTGGCGCAGCAGCGAACGCGCGTTGCGGCGGATCGTTTCGAGCGAGCGCAGCTGCTCCGCATCCAGGCCGCCGGCGCCGAGCAGCCGCTCGACCGGCCCGAGGATCAGGGTCAGCGGCGTGCGCAGTTCGTGGCTGACGTTGGAGAAGAACCGCGTCTTGAGCTCGTCGAGCTCCTTGCTCGCCGCATACAGCCGCGACAGCTCGCGGTTGGCCGATTCGAGACGCCGGTTCGCCTCCTGGACTTCGGCGGCGCGCTGGAAGATTTCCGCTTCGACGCGTTCGGCGCGCGCGCGCAGGGATTCGGCGAGCCGGGCCTGCTCCTTGCCGTGCTGGCGCGCGCGCATGAAATCGGTGACGTCCTCGACGCGGTGGATGATGCAGTTCACCGAGCCGTCGGCGTCGAGCACCGGCGTGTTGACCGGGCTCCAGTAGCGTTCCTCGAAGCCGCCGCCCTCGGATTCGGGCAGGCGTATGTCGTATTTCTGCACCGCCATGGCGTCGGGCACGCGGTCGGCGAGGACGCGTTCGAGCGAGATGCGCAGGTTGCGCATTCCGCTGGCCTGCGGATCGTCCGGGTTGTCGGGGAACACCTCGAACAGGTGGCGCCCGAGGATCGCGTCGCGCGCGGTCTTCGTCGCGTGCAGATAGGCGTCGCTGACGGCGATGATGTGCAAGGTCGGCCGCAGCACGAGATACAGCCCCGGCGCGGCCTCGAAGATCCGGCGGAAATCCGGCGCATCGCCCGACGTTGTCATGCGACCTCCCGAGCCGACCGCAACCGGAAGCGCCGAGCGTCTCCGGCGAACAGCGGCCTGAAGACGCCCGTTGTGCTTGTGCATGAAAGCGCATTGTCCACTTCGCGTCAATCGGAAGCGGCGGCTCCTACGACCGCTGCGCGTACCGGCGAGCGAGCCGGCTATTCCTGCAAAAAAAGCGGCGCCCGAAGGCGCCGCTCGAAAGACCGCTTGGTGATCGATCAGACCGGCTGCCGACGCCCGCGCCAGGCCAGCGCGCAGAGTCCGAGGCCGAGCAGCATCAGCATCCAGCCGCCGAGGCCGGGCACCGGCACGATGACCGTGGGGACGCCGGCCACCGTGAAGATCGTCGGATCACCGCCGCCGCCCGTGGCCGGATCGTCGGTCACGGCACTGCTCTCGTTGCTGCCGTTGCCGTCGGCGTCGAAGAACACCGTGCCCTGGTTGCTGATCGGCCCGCTGGCCGACAGGTTGATCGTCGCGGTGATCGTCAGGGTCACCGTGCCGCCGGCCGGTATCGCGCCGTTCCAGTGCACGACGCTGCCGGCCGTGCTCGCGGTGCCCGACGTCGCGTTCGCGGACACCAGGGTCAGGCCGGCCGGCAAGGTGTCGGTGAACTCGTCGCCGGTGTTGTCGGCCTGCGTGCCGGTGCCGCTGTTGGTGATCACGATGTTGTAGGTGATCGTCGATCCCGGCGTGTAGCTGCCGCCGGCCGCGGCGACCGTCTTCGTCGCGCTCAAGGTCGCTCCCGGCGCGGCCGTCACGGTGTCCGTGTCGGTCGCGCTGTCGTTCGCCGCGTTCGGATCGCTGACGCCGGCCGGCGCCGCGACGGTCGCGGTATTGCTGACCGTGCCCGCCGCCGCCGCCGACACCGCGCAGCTCGCGGTATAGGTCACGCTGCCGCCCGCGGGCAGATTGACCGGATCGGCGATGTTGCCGCTGCCCGACGCCGCACAGCTGCCGCCGCCGGCGCCGACGCAGGTCCAGGTGCAGGTTTCCACGGCCGGGAACGTGTCGGCCACCGTGGCGCCGGTTGCCGCGCTCGGGCCCGCATTGCTCGCGGTGATCGTGTAGGTCACGCTGCCGCCTGCGGTGACGCTGGCCACGCCGTCGGTCTTCGTGATCGACAGGTCCGCGACCGCGCCGAGCGTGTCGGTATCGGTCGCGCTGTTGTTGCCCGGATTGGTGTCGGTGACACCCGCCGGCGCCGCGACGGTCGCGGTGTTGGTCAGCGAGCCCGTGGCCGCGGCCGAGATCGCGCAGCTCGCGGTATAGGTCACGCTGCCGCCCGCAGGCAGGTTGACCGTGTCGGCGATGTTGCCGCTGCCCGACGCGGCGCAGGTGCCGCCGCCGGCGCCGACGCAGGTCCAGGTGCAGGTTTCCGTGGCCGGGAACGTGTCGGCCACGGTCGCGCCGACCGCGTTGCTCGGACCGGCGTTGGCCGCCGTGATCGTGTACGTCACGCTGCCGCCCGGCGTCGCCGACGTCACGCCGTCGGTCTTCGTGATCGACAGGTCCGCGCTCGCGCCGAGCGCATCCACGTCGGTCGCGCTGTTGTTGCCCGGATTCGGATCGATCACGCCGGCCGCGGCCGCGACGGTCGCGGTGTTGGTCAGCGAACCGGTCGCCGACGGCGAGATCGTGCAGCTCGCGGTATAGGTCACGCTGCCGCCCGCGGGCAGATTCACCGTACCGGCGATGTTGCCGCTGCCCGAGGCCGTGCAGGTGCCGCCGCCGGCCCCCACGCAGGTCCAGGTGCAGGTTTCCAAGGCCGGGAAGGTGTCGGTGACCGTGGTGCCTGCCGCGCCGCTCGGGCCGGCGTTGGACGCGGTGATCGTGTAGGTCACGCTGCCGCCCGGCGTCGCCGACGTCACGCCGTCGGTCTTCGTGATGGACAGATCCGCGCTGGCCGCCAGCGTGTCGGTATCGGTGGCGGAGTTGTTGCCCGGCGTCGGATCGGTCACGCCTGCGGGTGCGGCGACGGTCGCCGTGTTCGACAAGGTGCCGGTCGCGCTCGCCGATACCGCACACGATGCGGTGTAGGTCGTGCTGCCGCCCGCGGGCAGATTGACCGTGTCGGCGATGTTGCCGCTGCCCGACGCGGTACACGTGCCGCCGCCGGCGCCGACGCAAGTCCAGGTGCAGGTCAGGCTGGCCGGGAACGTGTCGGCCACGGTCGAACCGGCCGCATTGCTCGGACCGGCGTTGGACGCGGTGATCGTGTAGGTCACGCTGCCGCCCGGCGTCGCCGAAGTGACGCCGTCGGTCTTCGTGATGGACAGATCCGCGCTGGCCGCCAGCGTGTCGCTATCGGTGGCGGAGTTGTTGCCCGGCGTCGGATCGGTCACGCCGGCCGGTGCGGCGACGGTCGCCGTGTTCGACAAGGTGCCGGTCGCGCTCGCCGATACCGCGCACGTGGCCGTGTAGGTCGTACTGCCGCCCGCGGGCAGGTTGACCGTGTCGGAGATGTTGCCGCTGCCCGAGGCCGTGCAGGTGCCGCCGCCGGCGCCGACGCAGGTCCAGGTGCAGGTCAGGCTCGCCGGAAACGTGTCGGCCACGGTCGAACCGGGCGCGTCGCTCGAGCCGGCGTTGGACGCCGTGATCGTATAGGTCACGCTGCCGCCCGGCGTCGCCGTGGTCACGCCGTCGGTCTTGGTGACGGCCAGGTCCGCCTGCGGCGTAAGCGTGTCGGTGTCGGTCGCCGAGTTGTTGGCCGGATCCGAATCCGTGAACGGCAGGGACACCGTCGCGGTGTTGGACAACGTGCCCGTCGCCGACGCGGCGATCGTGCAGCTCGCGGTGTAGGTGACCGATCCGCCGGCGGGCAGGTTGACCGTCGTGTCGTTGATGTTGCCCGCGCCCGAAGCCGTGCAGGTGCCGCCGCCGGCGCCGACGCAGGTCCAGGTGCAGGTTTCGCTGGCCGGGAACGTGTCGGCCACGGTCGCGCCGGTCGCCGGGTCGGGACCGGCGTTGCTCGCGGTGATCGTGTAGGTGACGCTGCCGCCCGGCGTCGCCGTAGTCACGCCGTCGGTCTTCGTGATCGAGGCGTCTGCGCTCAGCGCGCGGCAGCCGGTCACGCTGACGTCGTCGACGGCCAGACCGGCGAACATCACGGTGGTGTCGCTGTCGAGGTGGAAACGCAGTTCGGTGTTGAGGCCGGCCAGGCTGTCGGCGCGGCGCGAGAACACGCCCCAGCCGTAGCTGCCGCCGATGTTGTTCTGCGGATTGCCGGTGCCGGCCGATGCGCTGATCGGCGTCGGATCGAGCCATTCGTACAGGCGCACCGGCGTCGCGCCGCCGACCTGCTGGAAGTCCACGAACATGTGGTCGAAGTTCGCCGTCTCGACCTGGTGCCGCTGCGCCCAGGTCACGACGATCGGCGGCGTGAGGCCGGAGAGATCGATGGCCGGCGACAGCAGGTCCTGGTTCGACGAGGCGTTGTAGGTGTTGTCCAGATCGGTCTTCCAGCAGTTCACGCCGCTGTTGCAGGTGTTGAACGCGGCGACCGGGTTGGCCGTCGTCGTCGCGACCGTCGCGGGCAGGCCGAGCTCCCATTCGTCCTGCGTGCCCGAGTGCGTGAAGCCGGCGGCGCCGGATTCGAAGTCGGTGCTGTAGACGGTCTGCTGCACGAAGCCCGTCGGACAGACCGGCGGCGGCGGCGCCTCGCAGATGCGCAGCGACCAGGAGTTCAGAGTGCCGCCGTTCGCGCCCGCGGTGTCGTCGCGCACGTCGAGCGTCCAGGTGCCGCCGGCGTTCTCGCCGTCGAACGACGCCAGGCGATACGCGCCCGAGGTGCTGGCCGTGCCGGCGGTGGAATTGTTCTCCGGCTTGATCTGCACGCCCTTGAGCACGGTGAAGCCCGGCGGAATGCCCGCCTCGTCGTCGAACACCGCATCCATCTGCTGCTGACCGCCGGTCGCGGCCGCGCCGATGTCGGTGAACAGGCCGTTGTCGTTGCCGGCCGGCGAACGCAGGTGCACGTCGACGTCCTGCATCAGCGCATGGTTCAGATTGATCGCGACGTCGAGGTCGGCGATGCGCGGGTTGCCCGGCACGACGATCGTCGAGCTGACCAGGCCCGTGCCCGGACCGATGGTCTTGGGCACGTCGGTGCTCGTGTAGGTCGTGCAGTTGACGCCTTCGTCGGTGGCCGGATGCACGCTGACGCTCAGGTGATACGTCGCCGTCGGCCCGCCGACCGCGGCGCTGGCCGAGTCGACGAACGCGAAATACGTGCCCGCGTCCTTGACCGTGAAGAACATGGCCTCGGACGGGCGATTCGGATTCGGCGCGACGTCGCCGGTGCCGGCATCGTCGACGACGAGGATCTGGTTGCCCGCGTCGCCGAACAGCGCAAAGCCGAGGCGGCCGTTCCAGACCGTGCCGTCACGCTCGGGATCGAGATCGAGCGACAGATACACCGTGTCGCCGGCGTTGAGCGCCAGGCTGTACCAGTCCTGCTCGGTCGCGAGCGCCGGGTTGCGCGCGCCGCTGACCCAGCCGTTGGCCGGCAGCGGGTTGGCCGTGGCCGGCGTGTCGTTGCTCTCGACTTCCGGCGTCGGCGTATCCGTGGCGGACTGGATGCGCACATGCAGCTCGTAGCTGCGCTCGGACGTCGTGCCGGCCGTGAAGTCGTTGACCTTGAGGTAGTACGTGCCCGTGGCCGGGATCGTGGCGCCGGCGATCGTCGACGACAGCGCGGCGAAGGAGCCGTTGTCGTCGTCGAATTCGACGATCGTCGTGCCGTCGCTGTCCAGCAGGGTGAGCTGGCTGTCGGTGCTGCTGCCGGCCGAGGCGGACGTCATCGTCGCCGCGTAGACGCGGTCGCCGGCGTTGGCCTGGAACGAATAGAAATCGATGTCGCCGTTCGGGAACAGGTTCGCGCGCACGACGAAATTGGTGCCGGTCAGCGGGCTGGCCGTCGCGGCGGTGCCGTTGGGCTCCACTTCGCCGGCATAAGCCTGGCCGAACGGACGCGGCGCATAGCTCGCGGGCGCCGGCGGCGGCGGCGCGGCCGCCCGCAGCGGCTGCACGCCCTTGGCCGGCTCGTCGCCGAACTGCACGGTGTCGAACTGCAGCGCCGCGGCCGAGGTCTTCGCGCCGGACGCCGGGCGACCATCCGTCCTGGATTTCGCCTGGAGCGGAAGAACGCCCACGGCTATCGTCAACGCCATTGCAGCGGCGACACGCGCCATTGCACTCGCAAATCGATTCACGATTTTTTCCCCTAGTTGGCGAACCCGCAGAACCGATGCCGCCGGGACTGGGCGGTGCCTGCAGACGTCCGATGCAATGCAGCGTCGGCCACCTCCCCAGGCGGCCGTACGGCCGAGAAGGTATGCCTTTGCCGGCGCAGTGTCGAGAGTGGACGACGGAAGAATTGCGCAGCGAAAACGCGCGCGAACGCCGGGCGCCGGACGAGAGCAAACCCGCAGGCTCTCGGTTCAGGAATGTGATGAAAATTCCGCGGAAACCCGGGCGAAAAAGAGCCGGTCGCGGGGGGGGGCGGCCGCGCGGGCACCCCCGGGGGTGTTTGGTGGTAAAT
>NZ_JANFVR010000390.1 GCF_024609805.1 Tahibacter caeni
GCCTGCTCGCGGCGACGGTCGCGAGCGACCGGCGCGCTCTCGCGCTGCGCCAGGGCGGCGCGCTCGGCAGCGGCAGCTACCGCGTCTACGCGCGGCGCACGCGGATCGACAACACCTTCGATGCGCACGTCGCGCCGCAGACCGACGGCTGGGACAGCGCGCAGGCCGGCTTCCGCGCCGACTGGGGCGACGCCGCCAGCGGTTTCACCGTGCAGGGCGACAGCTATCGCGCCGAATCGGAAATGCGCGCGTTCGGTCCGGTCGAGGTGTCCGGTTCGAACCTGATCGCGCGCTGGAACCACGGCGAGGAGGGCGGCGCGCGCTGGCGCGTGCAGGCCTGGTTCGACCACACGAGGCGCGACGATCCGGTGCTGTTCCACGACCGCATGGACGTCGCCGACATCGAGTTCCAGCACAGCGTGCCGTTCGCCGCGCATACCCTGATCTGGGGCGGCGGCCACCGCCAGGCGCGCGACCGCGTCGACAAGGGCCTGCTCGCGACGTTCGTTCCGTCGCGCCGCACCCTGCAGTGGTCCAACCTGTTCGTGCAGGACGAGCTGCATCTGAACGACGCGGTCGCCGCGACGGCCGGGCTCAAGCTCGACCGCAACACCTATACCGGCGTCGAAGTGCTGCCGACCCTGCGCGTGGCCTGGAAGACGGCGCCGGATCATCTGCTCTGGGCCGCCGCGTCGCGCGCCGTGCGCGCGCCGTCGCGCATCGACAAGGAATTCTTCCTGCCGAGCGCGCCGCCGTTCCTGATCCGCGGCGGACCGGACTTCGTGTCGGAAGTGTCCAACGTGTTCGAGCTCGGTTTCCGCGCCCAGCCCAGCGACGATTTCTCCTGGTCGCTGACCGCGTTCCACCATCGCTACGACAAGTTGCGCAGCGGCCAGCCGGCCGCGAGCGGCGGCGGTTACTTCGTCGTCAATCTCAACGAAGGCACGACGACGGGTATCGAAGCCTGGGCCACCCTGCGGCTCGGCGAGCGCGTGCGGCTGGCCGCCGGTCTCGTGGAGCTGCACAAGAACCTGCGGCAGAAGCCCGGCGGACGCGATCCGGAAGGCACGACCGATCTCGGCAACGACCCGCGCCACCAGGCGCAGCTGCGCGGCACCGTGCAGCTCGCGCCGCATCACGAGCTCGATCTCTCCGCGCGCGCCGTGAGCCGGCTGCCGGCGCCGGTGATTCCGGGCTACGCCGTGCTCGACGCCGGCTACGCCTGGCGGCCGTCGCAGCGCCTCGAACTCGCGGTGCGCGTGCGCAACCTGTTCGATGCGCGCCATGCGGAATTCGAACCCGGCGTGCTGAGCCAGCGCAGCGAGTTCGGCCGCGAAGGCTCGGTCGATCTGGAGTGGCGCTGGTGAACCTGCGCCTGCTCCGCACCGGCCTGACTCTGCTGCTCGGCCTGCTGCTGTCGCTCGCCGCTGCGGCGACGCACGGCGACGATGCGGAGGCGCCGCTCGAAAAGCGCGTGAAAGCGGCGTTCATCTACAAGTTCGCGACCTATGTGGACTGGCCCGCGAGCGCGTTCGCCGCGCCGGATTCGCCGCTGGTGTTCGGCGTGCTCGGCGACCGCGCGATCGCCGAGGAGATCGGTCGCGCGGTGAACGGGCGCC
Source organism: Tahibacter caeni (assembly GCF_024609805.1). Taxonomy (GTDB): domain Bacteria; phylum Pseudomonadota; class Gammaproteobacteria; order Xanthomonadales; family Rhodanobacteraceae; genus Tahibacter; species Tahibacter caeni. Next base: position 1,620 of record NZ_JANFVR010000390.1, read on the forward strand.
TCATCGACGCGCATCCGCTGCAGGTGCGCGAGCTGCGCGACGGCGACGACCTGAAGGACGTCAACGTGCTGTTCGTCGGCGCCGGCAGCGCGCTGGCCCCGGTGCTCGGCGCGAGCGGCGTGCGGCCCGTACTCGTCGTGACCGAAGCCGACAGCGCGCTGAGCCAGGGCAGCGTGATCAATTTCATCGTTGCCGACGGCCGCGTGCGTTTCGAGATTTCCGCCGCGGGCGCCGAACAGCGCGGCCTCAAGCTCAGTTCGCGGCTGCTCGCCGTCGCCCACAACCTGCGACCCGGGGAGGCGCGCTGACATGAGGCTGCTGCCTGCCCGCAGCGTACGCCGCAAGCTGCAGATGCTCGTCGTCGCGACGACCCTGGCCGCGCTCGTGATCACGAGCATCGGCATGGTCGCCTACGACATGCGCACCTACCAGCAGGTCTGGGTCGCCGATCTGCAGACCCAGGCCGACATCCTCGGCCAGGCCAGCGCGCCGGCGCTCGCGTTCGACGACCCCAAGGTCGCCGCCGAAAACCTCGCGCTGCTCAAGGCGCGCCCGTCGATACTCGCAGCGGCGATCTACACCGCGCGCGGCGCGCTGTTCGCGAGCTACCGGCGCGAGGACGCCGCGGCCGCGCCGTTCCCGGCCATCCCCGATCCCGACGGCTTTTCGATCCGGGGCGGCGAGCTCGTCGTGTTCAAGCGCATCGTCGACCACAACGGCATCGCCGGCACGGTCTACCTGCGCGCGAGCTATCCGCTGGTCGGCCGCGTGCTCAACTATCTGGGCATCCTCGCGCTCGTCATGGCCGCGAGCCTCGCCGCCGCGCTCGCGCTGTCGGCGCGTCTCGGCGCCGCCATAACCCGGCCTATCGTCGAAGTCGGCGAGGTCGCGCGCAACGTCATCGAACGGCGCGACTTCAGCCTGCGCGCGACGCGGTCGAGCGACGACGAGATCGGCTATCTCGTCGACGCGTTCAACGAGATGCTCGGCGAGCTCGGCTCGCGCGCGGAGATCCTGGAATCGTCCAACCGGAGGCTCGAGCACGAAGTCGGCGAACGCCGCGAGGCCGAGCAGGCGCTGCAGATCAGCGAGCGGCGCAACCGCACGCTCGTCGCAGCGATCACGTCGGTGGTCTGGACCACCGACGGCAGCGGACGCATGACCGAGGAACAGCCGTCCTGGCAGGCGTATACGGGACAGGAAACGGCGCGCTGCCTCGGCCTGGGCTGGCGCAACGCGTTCGAGGCGCGCGACCGCGACGCGCTCGAAGCCGCCTGGGCCGGCGCGATGGAGGCGCCGGGACTGTTCCAGCTCGAGCTGCGGCTCTGGCACGCGCCGACGCACAGCTATCGCTATGTGAGCCTGCGCGCCGTTCCGATCGTCGAGGCCTCGGCCACCGTGCACGAGTGGATAGGCACGGTCAGCGACATCCACGACCAGCGCATGGCCGAGGACGCGCTGCGCAAGCTCAACGCCGAGCTCGAACGCCGCGTCGCCGAGCGCACGGCGGAGCTCGAAGCCAGCAACAAGGATCTCGAAGGATTCAGCTATTCGGTGTCCCACGACCTGCGCGCGCCGGTGCGCGTCGTCGCCGGCTTCGCCAAGCTGCTCGGCCGCCAGCATGCCGACCAGCTCGACGCCGAGGCGCGGCAGAAGGTCGAAGTGATCCAGAACGAAACCCTGCGCATGGGCGTGCTGATCGACGACCTGCTGATGTTCGCGCGGCTCGGCCGGCAGGCCATACGCGCGGTCGAGCTCGACATGGGCGCGCTCGTGCGCGGCGTGTTCGACCGCCTGATCAGCCAGCACGCGGGCAACCCGGTCGAATTCCATCTCGGCAGCCTGCCGGCCGCCGTCGGCGACCGCGTGCTGCTGGAGCAGGTCTGGACGAACTTCCTGTCCAACGCGCTGAAGTTCTCCGCCAAGCGCGAGCGTCCGGTCGTCACGATCGATGCGATCAGCGACGCGGCCGAACACATCTACTTCGTGCGCGACAACGGCGCCGGATTCGATCCGCGCTACCAGTCCAAGCTGTTCGGCGTGTTCCAGCGCCTGCACGGCACGAGCGAGTTTCCGGGCAACGGCGTCGGCCTCGCGCTCGTGCACCGCATCGTCACGCGCCACGGCGGCCGCGTCTGGGCCGACAGCAAGGTCGACCAGGGTGCGACGTTCTACTTCTCGCTGCCGCGCGACCCGGCGAATGCGGAGACGCAGGGCGGCTGACCCTGGCGCGCCGCGCGCCCGGGCCGCGGCCATCCGGCCTGCACGGACGCGTCGCTCACGATTCGCCGGCCGTCGCGGGTTCCGGCCGCC
>NZ_JANFVR010000391.1 GCF_024609805.1 Tahibacter caeni
GCGGCCGGCCTGCCGCTGCTGCAGGCCCTGGCCGGCAGCGAGCCGCGCAGCCTGCGCCTCGGCGCCGGCGCGCGGTTCGCGCTGCACCTGCAGGTGACGCCGTGAACGCGCTGCGCGCCGCCGTCCTGATTCCATGCCTCAACGAGGAGCGCGCGATCCGCGCGATCGTCGAGGGCGCATTGCAGCAGTCGCCGCACGTCATCGTCGTCGACGACGGCTCCAGCGACGGCACGGTCGCCGCGCTGGACGGTCTGCCGATCCAGCTGATCCGCCACGAACGGCCCGGCGGCAAGGGCAATGCGCTGCGCGCGGGCTTCCGCCGCGCGCTCGAGCTCGACGTCGACGGCGTGCTGACGATGGACGGCGACGGCCAGCACTGGTTCGGCGACATTCCGCGCATCCTGCGCGTGGCCGCGGAGCTGCCGGGACACATCGTCGTCGGCGCGCGCCTGATCGGCCGCGAACGCCAGCCGAAGATCCGCCGCGTCGCGAACGAGATCGCCGACTGGGGCATCGCCTGGGCCGTCGGCCAGCGCCTGGTCGATTCGCAGAGCGGCCAGCGCTGGTATCCGCGCGACGTCGTCGCGCTGGCCGTCGACGTGGCGCCGCAGGGCTTCGTGTTCGAGGCCGACATCCTGATCGAGGCTGCGCGCCGCCTCGGCACGCGCGTCGCCGCCGTGCCGATCGAGGTGCGCTACGCGGGCGAATTCCGCCGCAGCCATTTCAAGCCGCTGCGCGATTTCTGCCGCATCACCTCGCACGTGTTCGGCCGCGTGGTGGAAGTCGGCTCGGTAATCCGTACGTACCGGATCGCGCGCACGACGCCGATCCAGGTCGTCGATCCCGGCGGCAGCACCACGCGCGTGCCGCCGGACACCGGCGCCACGGAGAGGGCGTAGCCATGGGGCAGTCACTGCTGTTGCTGCAGCTCGTCGTCATCCTCGGTGCATCGCGCGTGTTCGCGTATGTGCTGCGCGCCTTCGGCCAGCCGCCGGTCATCGGCGAGATGATCGCGGGTCTCGCGCTCGGCCCGCTGCTGTTCGGCGCGCTCGCGCCGGGCCTGCACGCGCAGCTGTTTCCGCCGCAGAGCCTGCCGGTGCTGGCCGGCATCAGCCAGGTCGGCCTCGTGCTGTTCATGTTCATCGTCGGCGCCGAGCTGCGCATGCCCGGCGGCGTCGCGGCGCAGCTGCGCGCCTCGTCCTGGATCGGCGGGTTCAGCGTGCTGCTGCCGTTCGTGCTGGGCATCGCGATCGCGCCGTGGCTGCATCCGGAGCTGGCGCCGGCCGGCGTGGCGCTGCTGCCGTTCGCCCTGTTCATCGCCGTGGCGATGTCGATCACCGCTTTCCCGATCATGGCGCGCATCCTCAAGGAAAAAGGGCTGGCCGGCAGCGCGCTGGGGACTTTGGGCCTGACGTCGGCGGCCACGGCCGACGTACTCGCCTGGGTGCTGCTGGCGCTCGTCGTTGCGCTGATCAGCGCCGGCGGCGGCTGGTACGGCTTCGCCCGCGCACTGGGCGGCCTGGTCCTGCTGGTCGGGGTCGCCTTTGCGCTCGTGCGGCCTGCTGCCGCGGCGCTGCTGCGTCGCCATGCCGGCGACGGAAAGCCGGACGGCACGACCTTGGCGCTGCTGCTGCTGCTCACGTTCGCATTCGCCGCGACGACCCACTGGCTGCAGCTGCACGCCGTGTTCGGCGCGTTCCTGTTCGGCGTGTGCCTGCCGCGCGACGACCGGCTGCTGGACACGCTGGTCGAGCGCATCGAACACCTGTCGGTCATCGTGCTGATGCCGGTGTTCTTTGCCCTGGCCGGCCTCAATACCAGCCCCGACGCCTTCGTCGGCATGGGCCTGTCGGCCATGGGCGTGATCCTGCTGCTCGCGATCCTCGGCAAGGTGCTCGGCGGCGCCGCCGGTGCGCGCCTGGGCGGCACGGGCTGGCGCGATTCCTTCGCCATCGGCACGCTGATGAACACGCGCGGCCTCATGGAACTCATCGTGCTGAAGGTCGGCCTCGACATCGGCGTGATCGGCCGCGAGGTATTCACGATGCTGGCGCTGATGGCAGTGATAACCACACTGATGACCTCGCCGCTGCTGGGCTGGCTGCTGCGCGGCCGCACGGCGGCATCGGCCGGCAATCGCGAGACGCAGTCGGTCTAGGCATCGGAAACACCGCGGCGCCGTGGTTACGGCCTGGCCGCTGCGCAGCAATACCCGCCGGCATCGCGCCGGCGTGGCCGCCCGGGTTTCGGTTCGACGACAAGGACGCAAGGCATGAGCGAGACGCGACACGACGTAGTCATTCTCGGCGGCGGCCTGGCCGGCCTCTGTCTCGCGCTGCAGCTGCGCCGGCGCTTTCCGGGCATCGGTGTGCGCGTGCTCGAACGCCGCGCGCATCCACTGCCGGCCGCGGCGCACAAGGTCGGTGAATCCAGCGTCGAGATCGGCGCGCACTATTTCGACACGGTGATCGGGCTCGCCGAGCATCTCGACTCCCGGCACATCCGCAAGTTCGGCTTCCGCTTCTTCTATTCCGAAGGCCGCGAAGACCTGCCGGCGCTGACCGAGCTCGGCGTGCGCCGCGTATTGCCGCGGCCGACCTATCAGCTCGACCGCGGCATCCTCGAAAACCATCTCGGCGAGGAAGTCCGGCGCAGCGGCGCGGAATTTCTCGACGGCGCGGTCGTGCGCCGTGTCGACATCGCGACCGACGGCGCCGATCACACGGTCGCCTACGAGCACGGCGGCGAAACCCACGTCGCGCGCGCGCGCTGGGTCGTCGACGCGGCCGGTCGCGCCAACATCCTCAAGCGCAAGTTCGACCTGGCAGAGCCCAACGGCCACGACGCGAACTCGGTCTGGTTCCGCATCGACGACAAGCTCGAGCTCGACCAGTGGTGCAACGACGAACGCTGGCGCCTCGAATGCGATCCGCCGGAACGCTGGCGTTCGACCAATCACTTCTGCGGTCCCGGCTACTGGGTCTGGCTGATTCCGCTGGGCTCCGGCGCGCATTCGGTCGGCATCGTCTGCGACGCGGCCATGCATCCGCTGGAGACCATGAACAGTTTCGACAAGGCCATGGAATGGCTGCATCGCTATCAGCCGCTGATCTGGCGCGAATGCGACAGGCGCCGCGACAAGCTGCTCGACTTCAAGTTCCTGCGCGGCTTCTCCCACGGCTGCAAGCAGGTGTTCTCGGGCGACCGCTGGGCCATCACCGGCGAGGCCGGCGTGTTCCTCGATCCGTTCTATTCGCCGGGCAGCGACTTCATCGCGATCTCCAACAGCTATGTCTGCGCGCTGATCGGGCACGACCGCCGCGGCGAGCCGGTCGCGCCGTACGCGAAGATCTACCAGCAGCTGTATTTCTCGTTCTACGAATCGACCCTTACCCTGTATCGCGGCCAGTACCCGCTGTTCGGCGACGCCGAAGTCATGTCGACCAAGGTGATCTGGGACTACGCCTACTACTGGGGCGTGCTCTGCCAGATCGTGTTCCAGGACCGCCTGACCGATCTGCGCCTGTTCGCCGACCTGCGCGGCGAGCTGGAAGCCGCTCGCGCGCTCAACGTCGAGATGCAGGCGTTCTTCGGCCGCTGGATGGCGCAGAACCCGCCGTCCAATCCGGCGGTTCTGCTCGATCAGGGCGAGCTGCAGTGGTTCCACGAACTCAACCGCACCCTGCACGACCCGCTCGACGACGCCGGCGTGCGCGCGCAGATCCGCGCGAACGTCGAGCTGCTGCGCAATCTCGCCGCCGGCATCGTCGCGCAGGCGCTGCGCGACTGTCCGGACCTCGCCGGCCTCAGCGGCGCCGGCGACGCGGCCGCGACGCCGCAGCTGTTCGAGCTGGCCGCGTGAACGCCGCCGCCCGTCTCGCCGGTCCGCTGCTCGCCGTCGCGCTGGCGACGGGCTGCGCGCCGTCGGCCG
>NZ_JANFVR010000392.1 GCF_024609805.1 Tahibacter caeni
AGCAGCGCGTGCTCGACTGGGGCTGCCGCCATGCGGCGCTGTCGGCGCTGGCCCGCGCCGAGCTCGGCGCGGCGATCGAGCTGCACGGCTGCGACGTCTGCGCGGCCGACGACTATGCCGCGTTTCATGCCGCCTGCGGTCTCGAGTACCGCCGCCTGGACCATCCGTGGCAGTTGCCCTATCCCGATGCGCATTTCGACAGCGTGCTGGCCGGCGGCACGCTGGAGCACGTGCCGAACGACGGCGCCTCGCTGAGCGAGCTCTGGCGTGTGCTCAAGCCCAGCGGCGCGTTGTTGATCACGCATCTGCCGAACGCCGCGTCCTGGACCGAGTTCGTGTCGCGACGCCTGTTCCCGGCCCAGGCGCACCAGCGCCGCTATGCGCTGGCCGCGTTTCGCCGGCGCCTGCTGCACTACGGCTTCGAGGTCATGGCCGGCGGCCATCACCAGCTGATGCCGTCGGGCCTGCCGCCGGCCTGGCGCACTGCCTGGCTGGCCGGCGCCGTCGAACGCACACAGCCGCTGAACCGGCTCGAGAACGTCTGGCTGCTGCGCCGCTTCAGCGCGACCTTGTGGCTGGTCGCGCGGCGCCGCGAGGGCTTCTGAATCTGCCGCGCGGCGGGAACGCCGCGCAGCGGAAAGACCCGGCGACGCCTCAGGACGCGCGGCGCAGATTCTTGGCCTCGTCCGAGCGCGCGAATTCGAGCTCGCGCAGATAGTCGGCCTGCACACCGGTCACGTACTCGCCCGAGAAGCACGAGGTGTCGAACGAGGTCAGCGCATCATTGCCCTCGCTGACCGAGGCGACCAGGTCGTCGAGATCCTGATAGACCAGCCAGTCGGCGCCGAGCAGCGCGGCGACCTCTTCCTCGCTGCGGTTGTGCGCGACGAGTTCGGCCGCCGCCGGCATGTCGATGCCGTAAACGTTGGGATAGCGCACCGGCGGCGCCGCCGAGGCGAAGAACACGCGCGACGCGCCGGCCTCGCGCGCCATCTGGATGATCTGCTTGGACGTGGTGCCGCGCACGATGGAATCGTCGACGAGCAGCACGGTCTTGCGGCGGAATTCCAGGTCGATCGCGTTGAGCTTGCGGCGCACGGATTTCACGCGCTCGCTCTGCCCCGGCATGATGAAGGTGCGGCCGATGTAGCGGTTCTTGACGAAGCCCTCGCGCATCGGCACGCCGAGCGCGCCGGCCAGCGAACTGGCCGCCGTGCGCGCGGTGTCGGGAATCGGGATCACGGCATCGATGCCATGGTCCGGACGCAGGCGCCGGATCTTCTCGGCCAGGCGTTCGCCCATGCGCAGACGCGCCTTGTAGACCGAGACGTCCTCGATCATCGAGTCGGGCCGCGCGAGATAGACGTATTCGAAGATGCACGGCGTGTGCGCATAGCCTTCGGCGCAGCGGCGGTGATGCAGGCTGCCGTCGAAGCCGAGCAGCACGGCCTCGCCGGGTTCGACGTCGCGCAGGCGGCGGAAGCCGAGGATGTCGAGCGCGACCGACTCGGACGCGACCGCGTATTCCTTGCCCTCGGGCGTGTCGCGCTCGCCGAGCACGAGCGGACGGATGCCGTGCGGATCGCGGAACGCGAGGATGCCGTAGCCGAGCACGAGCGCGGCGACCGCATAGCCGCCGCGCGCGCGCGAGTGCACGCCGGCGACGGCCTTGAACAGATGATCCGGCGTCAGGTCCATGCGTTCCTGGATCTGCAGCTCGTGCGCCAGCACGTTGAGCAGCACTTCCGAATCGGAGTTCGTGTTGATGTGGCGGCGGTCGCCTTCGAACAGCTCGCCGCTGATCGCCTCGGCATTGACGAGGTTGCCGTTGTGCGCGAGCGCGATGCCGTAGGGCGAGTTCACGTAGAACGGCTGCGCCTCGCCGACGTCGTCGGAGCCCGCCGTCGGATAGCGGCAGTGTCCGATGCCGACGCGGCCGCGCAGCTTCAGCATGTCGTCGCGCTGGAACACGTCGCGGACCAGGCCGCGCGCCTTGTGCAGGCGCAGCCTGGAGCCGTCCACCGTCGCGATGCCGGCGGCGTCCTGGCCCCGGTGCTGCAGCACCGTCAGGCCGTCGTACAGGGCCGAGGCGACCTCGGATTTGCCCACGATTCCAATGATTCCGCACATGACGACGTTACCGCTAAGAGGAGGAGGGTCTGTCCGCGCCGGCGGCGGCCGGCGGCGGCGAATTGGGGGCGGCCGGCGGGCCTTGCAACGCCGGCAAGGTCAGCAGGCCGCGATAGTCGAGATGCTTGGCGACGTCCTGCGGCAGCCGCGCGGCCAGCCACTCAGCGCTGTTCTGGAAGCCCGGCATGAGGCGCGACTCGCGCCACCAGGGATCGCGCGGGAACGGCGTGAAGCCGAGCAGCAGCACGACGAGCAGGACCAGGGCGAGGCCGCGCGCGAGGCCGAACACCATGCCGAGCAGGCGGTCCGTGCCGCTGAGCCCGCTGCCGGCGACGAGCTTGCGCAGCAGGAACGCGACGAGCGCGCCGGCGATCAGCACGCCGAAGAAACAGATGCCGTAGCCGAGCATCAGACGCACCGACGGCACGTCGACGCTCGTGAACAGCGCCGAGAGCCGTTCGCCGAACAGCCAGGCGACCCAGAACGCCGCAGCCCAGCAGGCCAGCGCCATCACCTCGGCGACGAGCCCGCGCCAGAGCCCGACCACCACCGACAGGGCCAGCACGCCGAGAATGCAGTAGTCGGCCCAGTTCACGGCGGGATCGGCCTCAGGGCACCGTCACGATCATGCCGGTGATCGTCAGCTTCTGCCTGGCCTGCTCGCGCAGCTTCTCGCTGCCGGCCCGGTCGGGCTCGGGCCCGAGGCGCACGCGCCAGAGTTTCTCGCCGCCCTGCCCCGTGCTGTCGACGAAGCTCGGCAGACCGGCGCCTTTCGCCCGCGCGAGCAGCTTGTTGGCTTCGTCCTGCGACTTGAACGCGCCGAGCTGCACGGCCCAGCCGCCGGCGCGGGTGGCCGGCAGGGCCGTGGCCGGCGCATCGGCCTTGGCGGCTGCCGAAGCGGCGATCTCGACGACGCTGCCCTTGAGCTTGGGATCGGCCTTCTGCAGTTTGAGCCGCGCGGCTTCGGCGGTGCTGCGATCCTCGTAAGGACCGAGGCGCACGCGCGTGGCCGGCTTGCCGTCGACCTCGGCCGATTCGGTATACGCGACCAGCCCCTGCTTCTTCGCGCCGGCGACGAGTGCATCGGCATTCGCGCCGTTGGCGAAGATGCCCAAGTGCACGGCGTAGCGGCCCGTGCTCGTCGCGGCCGGCGCGGCGCGCTCGGGCACCGGCTTCGCGGCGGAGGTCTCCACGGGCTTGGCCGGCGCGGTCGCCGGCCTGGTCGTTGCGGCCGCCGGCGCCGGGCTGCCGGTTTCGGAATACGGGACTTCGGTGGCCAGGCGCGGATTCGTGCCGGCATCGACCGTGGCGACCTTGTCGCTGTCGGCCGGAGCAGCGTGTTCGGCGACGGGCGCCGCCGCGGCGGCGGGCCTGCCGTTTTCCGCCGGCACGACGCGGGTCTGGAATTCGCGTTCGGGCGCCGGCGGAATCGAGAGATTCTCGGTGACCGTGGCCCCGGTCTTGGGCGGACTGCCCGAAAGAAACATCGGAACGAAGATGACCGCGAGTGCGATCAGGACGGCAGCACCGATCAGACGCTGTTTCAATGCGGAATCCATAGCCGGCTGGCCTCCAGGAACGTCGGGATTATACGCGTCGGCAAGCGACAACCTGCAGCGCAGCGGCTAGACCGCCGCACCGCGCTGCAGCCAGCGCAGGGCGGCCGCGGCGATATGGAACGACCCGAACGCGACGACGCGCGCGCCGGCCCGCAGACGCGGCAGCAGCATATCCAGCGCCGCCGCAACGTCGGCCCAACCGCGCCGCGGCGCCGCGCCGAG
>NZ_JANFVR010000393.1 GCF_024609805.1 Tahibacter caeni
GCTCAAAGGAACCGCTGCCGATACGTACGGATCGCGAGGCGTCGCGGCGTGCGGCAACCGGCGCGACGCATCCGCCTGTGCACCGCGCGGCCGTGGCGCCGGCGTCGCGGCCGCCGCCCATCTCCTGCGCGGCCCCGCCATGCGCTAGGCTGCGTGTCGGTCATCGAGCCCGCGGGTCCATGCAGCAGGGAATCATCGTCTATCGCGCCAGCCGGCTGGAGGCGCTGCTGCCGCCGCTGCTGAGCCTGATGGATGCGGCGCCGCCGGCGCACGCGCTGCAGCCGTTCGACGTGATCGCCGCGCATCCGGGCATACGCCAGTGGCTGGCGCGCGCGATCGCGCGCCGGCGCGGCTCCGGCGGCATCGCCGCGAACCTGTCGATCGAGCTGCCGAGCGCCTGGCTCGACCGGCTCGCCCAGCGCCTGCTCGGCGAATCCGTCGTCGCGCTGCGGCCGTACCGGCGCGAAGCGCTGCGCTGGCGCATCCACGAGCTGCTCGCCGGGATCGACGATCCCGCCGTACGCCGCTATCTGCACGGCCTGGATGCGCCGCGCCGGCGTTTCCAGCTCGCCGACCGCCTCGCCGCGCTCTACACGCGCTATCTGGTCTACCGGCCCGACTGGCTCCAGGCCTGGAGCGCCGGCCGCGACGACGTGCCGGCGCCGACGTTCCTCGCGCCGCTCTGGCGCCGCCTGCGCGCGCAGATCGACCAGCCGCATCGCGGCGAGCGCCTGACCGCGCTGCTGCGCGCGCTGGACACGGCCCCGCCCGGCGCGGTCTCCGACGAACCGCTGCACGTGTTCGGCATCAGCCATCTCGCGCCGACCGAGTTCGCGACCCTGCGCGCGGTCGCGCGGCGCCGGCCGGTCGTGCTCTACGTGCCCGATCCGTGCCGCGAATACTGGGCCGGCCTCAAGCCCGAGCGCGCGCATCTGGCCGAGCTCGCGAAACTCGGCGCGTTCTCCGAGGCTTCGGAGCAGCAGTTCCTGAGCCTGAGCCATCCGCTGCTTGCGAGCTGGGGCCGGCTCGGCCAGCATTTCATGCTCGCGCTGGCCGGCGCCGACGACGTCGCGGTCGACATCCGCCACAGCGAGGACGAGAAACCCGCGACGGCGACGGATCGCCTCGCACGGCTGCAGGACAGCATCCGCCAGCTCGACACCGCGCTGCTCGCGCCGGCGGATGCCGACCCGGTCCGCGAGCTCGACGACCGCAGCCTGCGCGTGCATGCCTGCCATACGCGGCTGCGCGAGCTCGAAGTGCTGCGCGACGCGCTGCTGCGCGAGCGCGAGGCGCGGCCGGACCTGCGGCCTTCCGACATCGTCGTGATGGCGCCGGACATCCAGGCCTACGTGCCGCTGCTGCCGGCCGTGTTCGGCGAGCCCGGCCGCGCGAACAACCCGCTGCCGTATCACCTGGCCGACGTGCCCGTGCTGCGCAGCCATCCGCTGCTGCTCGCGTTCACGACATTGCTCGACCTGCCGCAGACCCGCATCAGCGCGGCGCAGGTGCTGGACCTGCTGGCCGTCCAGGAGATCGCGCGCGCGCTCGGCCTCGACGCGGCCGGCGTCGAACGCCTCGCGGACTGGATCGCGCGCAGCCGCGTGGCCTGGGCGCTCGATCCGGAATTCCGCCGCCGCTTCGGCGTGCCGGCCATCCCCGAACACACCTTCGCCTGGGGCATGGACCGGCTGCTCGCCGGCTATCTACTCGGCACCGACGAAGACGACGAAGCGCAGGCGCTGACCTTGCCCGACGGCGACGTGCTCGTGCCGGTCGAAGGCGTGCACGGCGTGCAGGCCGAGGCGCTCGGCGCGCTGGACCGGCTGCTGCAGGTGCTGGCCGAGTTCTGCCGCGACACGCAGCAGCGCCGCCGGCTGAGCGCCTGGGCGCAGCGCTGCGATGCGCTGATCGACACGCTGTTCCGCGCCGACTACGCCGATGCGCCGGCAACCGCGGCCCTCGCCGAGCTGCGCCGCATCGTGCTGGACCTGCAGAACGAGGTCGACGACGCGCACGTCGACCCGCTCGTCGAATTCGACGTCGTGCGCGACGTGCTGCGGGAACGCCTGACCGCGCTGTCGGACCGGCAGCGCTTCCTCGTCGGCGGCATGACGGTCTGCGGCATGGTGCCGCAGCGCGCGATTCCGTTCCGCGTCGTGGCCGTGCTCGGTCTCGACGACGGCGAGTTCCCGCGCGCGGGTTCCGACGCGGGGCTGGATCTCATGGCCGCGCATCGCCGCCTCGGCGACCGCGACGTGCGCAGCGACGACCGCTACCTGTTCCTCGAAACCGTCATGGCCGCGCGAGAGACCCTGCATCTGAGCTACGTCGGCGAAGGCGTGCGCGACGGCAAGCCGCGCACGCCGGCCGCGCCGCTGGCCGAACTGCTCGCCGTGCTGGATCAGGTCCACGGCCTGCGCGGCCGCGACGAGAACGACGCGCCGCGGCCGTGGCTGGTACGTCATCCGCTGCAGCCGTTCGACGCGCGCTATTTCGACGGCGCCGACCCGCGCCTGTATTCCTATCGCGCAGACCTGATCGCGCTGCTGCGCGAGCGCGGCAGCGCGGCGCCGGCCTTCCTCGACGGGGCGTTGCCGCCGGCCGACGCGCCGCCGGCGGTCGGGCTGGCCAATCTGCTCGACTACTGGCGCCGGCCCGCGCAGCACCTGCTGCGCCAGTACGGCCTGCGCCTGGACGCGCTCGAGCCCGAGCGGCTCGCCGACAGCGAGCCGCTGGACCCGCAGTTCGGGCGGCTGGACCGCGTCGCCCAGCGCCTGTTCTTCGACGCCGCCGCGGCCGGCCGCACGGACTTGCCCGATGCACCGCCGGACTGGCTGCGCTACGGCGGACTCTGGCCGCCGGTGCGCGCCGGCGAGCGCGCCTGGTGGCGCCAGCACGAAGAGGTGTCCGCGCTGCTGGCCGAAGCCGACGCCGACGGCCTGTTCGCGGCCGGCGCGCTGCGGCGCCTGCCGCTCGCGATCGACCTCGAGCTCGGCGGCCGGCGCCTGCAGGGCGAACTCGCGCGCGCCTGGCGCAGCGGCGGCATGGACTGGATCTTCGATCTGCCGCGGCGCCGCGAGAGCGAACTGGACTTCGGCGCGCGCCTCGTGCTGTTCCTCGAATGGGCGCTGCTGCAGCTCGCGCAGTGGGACGCGCCGCGGCCGCTGCGCCTGTTGCTGCCGGGCAGCGGCGACAAGCGGCCCTGGCAGGCCTCGCTCGACGCCTGGAGCAGGGCGTCCCTTGCCGTGCGCCACGATGCGCCGCGCTACGCCGCGCGCCGCGCCGAGCTCGAACGCCGCGTCGCCGCGCTGGTGCAGCTGTATCTCGGCGCGCTGCGCGAACCGCTGTGGTACTTCCCGCGCACGAGCTGGGCTGCGGCGACGAGCGACACGAGCGAGGCGCGCGTCCTGCACGTCTGGCACGGCGGCGACCGCCAGACCGGCGAACGCGACCACACGCCCGGCTATGCGCGGCTGTTCGCGAGCGGCGCGGCGTTCGATCCCGGCACGCCGGCCTTCGACGCGCTCGTCGCGACGGCGCAGCGGCTGCGCGCGCTGATCGAGTTCGACGACGGAGGTGCCGCGTGAGCGCGCGCCGCATCGCGAACTGGCGTGCGCTGGACCTGACCGGCGCCGGCCGCAGCCTGATCGAGGCGAGCGCGGGCACCGGCAAGACCTGGACGATCGCCGTGCTCTACCTGCGCCTGCTGCTCGAAGGCGAGGCGCCGCGCACGCCGCGGCAGATCGTCGTCGGCACGTTCACCGACGCGGCCGCGCAGGAGCTGCGCGACCGGCTGCGCGCGCGCCTGCTCTGGGCCGAGGCCGCGGCCGAACGCGCAGCCGCGGGAGAACCGGCCGAGGCCGGCGGCGAAGACGCCGACTGGCTGGCCGCGCGCTGGCGCGC
>NZ_JANFVR010000394.1 GCF_024609805.1 Tahibacter caeni
GCGCCGTGTCGGAGGCCGTGCCGACGAGCCGCCACAGGGTCGCGGCAAGGCTCGCGGCAGAACCCTCGGCCGCGACGATGCCGGCCTGCGCATCCGCGTCCGTCCGCGGCGCGCCGAACGCGACCGCCGGCACGCCGCGCCGGCGCGCGATGTCGAGCACGTGCCGGCCGTAGCCGTCGTCGGCATTGAGCACGACGAGATCGCAGCGCGTGCCGTCCCAGGCGCCGACGCGCGCCTCCCCGCCGTGGGCGGCCAGCAGTTGCGCGGCGATGCGCACGCGCTGCTCCTCCAGCTCGGTCAGCGCCGCGGTCCGGAGGTCAAGCCGCACGAGGTCGGCTCCGGCGGCGCGGCAGGACGGACGATGTCATTCGCCGAGCGGCCGTACAGCGGACATCATGAAAAATCGACGGATTTTTCAAACGTGCGCAGTTCGTGGCGCGCCATCGCCAGGTTCGACTTGACCCGGTCCAGCACGACGTAGAGGAACAGCTTCTGGTTGGACTCCAGCGGCCGCAGCAGATGGTACTGCTTGGTCAGGCTGATCAGGATGTCCTCGATCGTGTCGTTGAGCTTCAGCGCCGCGGCGACCTTGCGCTTGGCCTTGATGACTTCGGTGTTGCCGGCCGCGGCGAGTTCGAGGCTGATGCCGGTGCCGTCGCCCGACAGCAGCATGCCGCTCTCGCTGTCGACGAGCGCGGACGCGATGTAGCCGTCGATGGAACGCAGGGGTTCGAGACTGATCTTTGCCATTACGGATTTCCTAGCGGTTGGGTGGAAGGGGCTGCCGGCCGCGGCGCGGCCGGCGTCGAGGAACTAGCGCCGGTCCAGCTGCTGGGCCAGCGCGGCGACGGTGTCGAGGGTGCGGCGCAGCAGCAGCGCGAGGACGCGGTCGTCGTCGGCGCAGGCCGACAGCGCATAGGCCGGCAGCCGCGTCGGCACGCGCGCGATGACGATGACGCCGTCGCTGGAGGCCAGCGTCACGTAGCTGCTGCGCCCGCTCGTCGTCTCCCAGGCCAGAGTTTCGCTGAGCGCGAGGAACGAACTGGTCATGGCTGCCACGCGCGGCGCGCCGGCCGCCGTCAGCGCGCCGGCCACCGCGGCGGAGCGGCCGTCCAGGGTGGACAGGCTGACGAAGCGGCAACTCGGCACGGTGATCAAGAGACGCGAGAGCAGGCCGTCGGCGCAGGCGCGCACGCGATCCCGCTCGCTGTCCGGCAATGCGCTCGCCGACGCCGGTCCGCAGACCGGCCCTGCTCCGTTGAGCATGCGACCTTCCCCCTGCCACGGTATTTCCTGGTCCCCGTCCGATAGTCGAGCGCGCAACCGGCGGCATCGCCGGAAGCATCATCGCGAAACGTCGGGTGACGCGTCATTGCGCGTCGGACGGCCGCGAGGTTAGTGCGGGCGACAGGACTTCCGCATAGGTAAATTCCCTAGGTCGGCCGGCCCGGAAGAACGCTGTCGCCAGCCGCGCGTTCGCCGGCAACCCGCCCCACCGGATTGGGCCGTAACACCGGTAATCGCACGAATATCCGCGACGGTCCGGCGCGTGCGGCATGGACCGGAATCCGTTGCGGCGCGCGGACTCGGCCTGCCGCCGGGGCTCGCCGGCGCGTTCGTCTCGGCGAGCGATCGGCCGCCGTGCAGGCACGCCGCGCTGCGGAAACGGACGAGTGCTTCCGCCCGGCGTTCCGCAGAAAAAACCGCCCGGGCCATCCGAACACGGATCGCCCGACGTCACGTTTTTTTACACCGCTCTAGAGCGGATCGCGCCGGCGCAGGCCGCCGCGCAGCGGCGGCTGCGCAGCGTCGACGATCTCGCCGCGGCACCAGCTCGCCGCGACGACGTTGAGCTCGCGCACCGAATCCATGCCGAGCTTGTACTTGATGGTCTCGCGATGCGCTTCGACGGTCTTCGCGCTGAGGCCGAGCGCGACGGCGATGTCGGCCGTGCGCTGCCCGCTGCCGATGCGCACGAACACCTCGCGCTCGCGTTCGCTGAGATCCAGCGGCGGCGGCACGAGGGTGCGGCGCGCGGTGCAGGCGCTGCACTGGGCACTGTCCGGCGACGCCTGGCGCTGTGCGCAGGCCGAGACTTCGTCGACGAGCGGAAGATAGTGCCGGCGCCGCGCGGTCCAGCTGATGAAACCGCAGGCCACGTCGCGCTCGGCGCCGGGCACGACGCCGAGATGGGCGTTGCGGCCGAGCAGAAGCAGGCGTGCGCGCCATACCGGCGTCCGCGCGAGCCCGATGAGCGCGCCGGCCATGGCCGAGTCGAGCAGCACCACGGCGGGATCGAAACGCGTGATCGCGCGCAGCCCGTCGACGGGCGTATGCGCGACCGCGGCCACGTGCAGATGACGCCGCGTGCTCAGCGCGACGACGAAGCCCATCGCGACGAGTTCGCTGTCGACCAGTACGACGACGCCTGTAGTTCGCTGCCGCATGTTCCCCACGCCCCTGCCGTGTCCATGTCCGGCTGCAGTTCCGCAGTCCGAAACCATCGGCATCAGCCGCCCCATGCGTTACGGTAGCCAAGGCATATGACGACTTACTTGGCAGATTTCCATGCCTCGAGGGCCTTAAACGACAAATCTTGGCGACCATGGTCGTGTCTGTGCTAACGATCACGGCAACGGCCGCCCCGCCGCGTGTTCCGATCCGTCCTGCGGCATCGGCGACACGGGCCGTGGGCGCGGCGGTCACGATGAGTCCGCGGGCCCGATGGGCCGGCACCGTGCACTCCCGGGAGAACGAATGGCCAGCGATACCAGCGGAGGCGTGCAGGTCCTCGAAGCCTGCAACGCCGAACTCAACGCGTTGCTCGGGCGGCTGCCGGCGCTGCGCTTCGCGAGCCTGTCGACCGTCGACGGCCGCGCGGTCCTCGCGGCCGGCGTATTGACCGATACGGCCGTGGAGCGCATCGCCGCGGTCAGCAGTTCGCTGCTCGCGCTCGGCGAAACGTTCGCGCGCGAAACCGCCGGGTCGACCTACCGCCATACGACGATCACGGCCGACGACGGCCTCATCGTCGTCGCACGCGTGCCGAGCAGCCGCCAGCGCCTGGCCCTCGCGGTCGGCTGCGATCACGGCGGCAATCTCGCGCTGCTGCTCGGCTGTGCACTGGACTCCGCGGCGACGTTGACGCGCATCGTCGATCGCGTAGACGCATGACGGCCCCCTCGTCCGGCGCCGCCGGTACTTCTTTCGCTTCCTTGCCGCGGAATCCATCGCCGTGAACAGCCTCGCCGTCGCCACGACGACCAAACTCGTATTCGCCGGCCCGCTCGGTGCGGGCAAGACCACGGCCATCGCGGCGATCGCCGACGTGCCGCCGGTATCGACCGAAATGCCGCTGGCCACGGGCGCCGTCGGCGACAAGGTCAGCACGACCGTGGCCTTCGATTTCGCGAGCGTGCGCCTGGATGGCGACACCACGCTGTTCCTCTACGGCCTGCCGGGCCAGGAGCATTTCGCCTTCATGCGCCCGCTCGTGCTCGAGGGCGCGCTCGGCGTCGTGCTCGTGCTCAGCGGCGCCGACGGCGACACGGTCGCGCAGTGCCGCTACTGGATTCGCGCGCTGGCCGAGATCGATGCGACATTGCCGCTCGTGATCGGCATCACCCAGACCGACCGCAATCCGGATTTCGATCTCGCCGCGCTGCGCCGGCTGCTGCGCGACGAAGGCGTCGCCGCGCCGCTGTTCACGTTCGACGCGCGCGACCGCGAGCAGGCCGCGCAGCTCGTCCGCGCGCTGCTGCTGTTGCTGGACTGAGCCGGCGCGGGCGCCGGCCGACGCCGCCGGAAACCGGTTCAGTCGTCCAGGCGGACCGGCGCGGCGCGCAGCGCCTGCAGCCGCGTGCGCGCGATCCGGCGCAGGGTCCGGCGCAGGGCCGGCGCGA
>NZ_JANFVR010000395.1 GCF_024609805.1 Tahibacter caeni
CGCGTCGACGCGCGCCGCGGCCGCGCGCACGACGGCCTGCTCGTCGATCGCCGCGGCGACGTCGGCGTCGGGCGGCAGATAGTCCTCGGCGGCCACGGCCGCCGGCAGTGCTGCCGCGGCGATCAAGGCGAGAGCGCACAAGGTATGCAGGGTCTTGCTCATGTCAGCCTCCCGCCGGCCAGCACCGGCTCGACCCACCAGCGCAGATCGCCCGCGACGATGCGCCGGCGCAGCGCGGCGAGCACGCCGTCGAGGCGCTCGTGATGGATCACGACCCACAGCACGCGGCGATCCACGCGGCCGCGCACCTGCTCGCGCACCGTGGCGCGGGCGAAGTCGCTGCTGTGTCCTTCGGCGTGCAGCAGAGTGAAGCCCGGCAACGTGACGTCTTCCAACAGCGCTTCGGTCACGGCGTCTTCCAGATTCGGCGGAAACACCAGATTCAGGCGCACCTGCCGGTCGGGCGCGGCCGTTTCGTTCCACGCGTTCATGCAGTGCTCCCGATTGCGGATATCGTCGCGGGTTTGGCGGATGCGGGCTGGCCGAAGCGCCGGTAGAGCAGCGGCAGCAACAGCAAGGTCAGCGCGGTGGAGCTGACCAGTCCGCCGATCACGACGATGGCCAGCGGCCGCTGGATCTCCGAGCCCGGACCGCTGGCCAGCAGCAGCGGTACGAGTCCGAACGCGGTGATCGCGGCGGTCATCAGCACCGGACGCAGCCGCCGCCGTGCGCCTTCGCGCACGATCTCTTCCATCGGCAGGCCCAGCGCGTGCAGCTGGTTGAAATAGGTCACCAGCACGAGGCCGTTGAGCACGGCGATGCCGAGCAGCGCGATGAAGCCGACCGAGGCCGGCACCGACAGGTACTGCCCCGACAGCCACAGTGCGGCGATGCCGCCGACCAGCGCGAACGGCACGTTGCCGAGGATCAGCAGGGCCTGGCGCAGCGAACCGAAGGTCATGAATAGCACGAAGAAGATCAGTGCGAGCGCGACCGGCACGACCAGACCCAGACGTGCGGCGGCGCGCTGCTGGTTCTCGAACTGGCCGCCCCATTCCAGCCGGTAGCCCGGCGGCAGCGGCACGTCGCGCGCGACTGCGGCGCGCGCCTCGTCGACGAAGCCGACGAGATCGCGTCCGCTGACGTTGGACTGGATCAGCGCGAAGCGCGAACCGTTCTCGCGGCGCACGAGTACCGGACCTTCGGTGCTAGCGACGCGCGCCACGGCCGTCAACGGTATCGCGCCTTCGTCGCCGCGGGCCAGGCGCAGGTCGGCGAACCGCGCGGCGGAGCCGCGCACCTGCGCATCGCCGCGCACGAGTATCGGCGTGCGCCGGTCCGGCTCGATCACGAGCCCGGCCGGCACGCCTTCGAGCTGCGCGCGCAGTTCGTCCTGCACATCGGTCACGGCCAGACCGGCGCGGCCGGCGGCCTGCGCGTCCACGACGACCTGCAGATAGTCGACGCTGTCGCTGGCCTGGGTCAGCACGTCGCGCGCGCCGGGCACTTTCTCGATGCGTGCGGCGATGCGCTGAGCCAGCTCGCCGAGGGTGCGCAGATCGGGGCCGAACAGCTTCAGCGCGACGTCGCCGCGGCTGCCCGTCAGCATCTCGGCGACGCGCATCTCGATCGGCTGGGTGAAGCCGAATTCCACGCCCGGGAACGCGGCCATCGCCGTGCGGATCTCGGCGCTGAGCCATTCCTTGTCGGGCTTGCGCCACTGCGCGCGCGGCGCGAGCTGCATGAACATGTCGGTCTCGTTCAGGCCCATCGGATCGAGGCCCAGTTCGTCGGAACCGGCGCGCGCGATGCTGTGCCGCACCTCGGGCACGGCCGCCGTCACGGCCTGCTGCACGGCGAGATCGATCTCCAGGGACCGTCGCAGCCCGATCGACGCCGGCTTCTGCAGCTGCAGCAGGATGTCGCCTTCGTCCATCGTCGGCAGGAAGGCCTTGCCCGTGCCGAGATAGGCGATCACGCCGACGGCCAGTGCGGCGGCGGCGAGCGTCGCCGCCTGCAGCGGACGCGCGAGCGCGCGTTCGAGCAGCGGCCGGTACAGGCGCTGCGTCCAGCGCATGATCCAGGGTTCGGCATGGGCGTGTTCCCGCAGCAGCAGCGAGGCCAGCACCGGCACCAGGGTCAGCGACAGCAGCAGCGACACGCCGAGCGCGAACACGATGGTCAGCGCGACCGGCGCGAACAGCTTGCCTTCGAGGCCCTGCAGGGTCAGCAGCGGCATGAAGGTCAGGCAGATGATCAGGATGCCCGAGGCCACCGGCACGGCCACTTCGCGCGCCGCCGCGAACACGCGGTGCAGGCGCGGCAGATGCGCGCCGGGCGCCTGCGGGTCGAGCCGGCTGACCGCGTTCTCGACGACGACGACGGCCGCGTCCACGAGCATGCCGATCGCGATGGCCAGCCCGCCGAGGCTCATGAGGTTCGCGCTCATGCCGGCCAGGCGCATCAGCAGGAAGGTGCCGAGCGCAGCCAGCGGCAGCATCAGCGCGACGACGAGCGCCGGGCGCAGTCCGCCGAGGAACAGCAGCAACAGCACGACGACGAGTACGGTCGCCTCGACGAGCGCGCTCTCCACGGTGCCGACGGCGCGCGCGATCAGGGTGCTGCGGTCGTAGAACGGCACCACGGTCACGCCGGGCGGCAGGCTGGTCGCGAGCTCGGCCAGGCGCAGCCGGATCGCTTCGACGAGCGTGGAGGCGTCGGCGCCGCGCAGCGCGACGACGATGCCCTGGACGGCTTCGCCCCGGCCGTCGCGGCTCACCGCGCCGTAGCGCGTCATGCCTTCGACGCGCACCTCGGCCACGTCGCCGATGCGCACCGGCGGCGACGTGGCCGAGGTGCGCAGCACGACGTTGCGCAGATCGCCGGCGCCGCGGATCGCGCCTTCGCTGCGCACGATCAGGGCGTTCTCGCCGGCCTCGAGCCGGCCCGCGCCGTCGTTGCGGTTGTTGCGGGTGATCGCGCCGACGACGTCGCTGAAATGCAGGCCGGCGGCCGACAGGCGCGATCGGTCGGGCACCACCGCGAAGCTCCTGGCTTCGCCGCCGAGCACGTTGATGTCGGCGACGCCGGGCAGGGTGCGCAGCGCCGGGCGCAGGGTCCAGTCGAGCAGGCTGCGGCGTTCGGCCAGGCTCAGGCCGCCGCCTTCGATCGTGAACATGAACACGTCCGACAGCGGCGTGGAGATCGGCGCGAGCCCGCCGTCGACACCCGACGGCAGGTTGCCCGCGACCGCGGCATAGCGTTCGGCCACCTGCTGGCGCGCCCAGTAGATGTCGCTGCCGGCGGCGAAGTCGAGCGTGATGTCGGCGATCGCGTATTTCGCGACGGAGCGCAGCATCACGCCCTGCGGCACGCCGAGCAGCTCCATCTCCAGCGGCGCGATCACGCGCGATTCCACTTCCTCGGGCGTCATGCCCGGTGCCTTGAGGATCAGCTTGACCTGGGTCGGCGAAATGTCGGGATAGGCATCGATGGGCAGGCGCAGGAAGGCGGCGATGCCCGCACTGGCCAGCGCGAGCGCGCACAGCAGCACCAGCACGCGCTGGCGCAAGGAGAATTCAACGAGGCGCGAGAGCATGGTCCGTCGCCTCAGTGCAGCGGCAGCAGCGATTTCAGCAGTGCGGTGCCGCGCGTGACGACGCGCATGCCCGCGCTCAGCCTGTCCGCCGGGTTCGCCGGCGTCACGACAGCGGCCGTCTCGTCGCCGCCGAGAACGTGCACGGCGACCGCGCGCAGACGCGTGCCGTCGGCCGCGTCGTCGGCGACGAACAGCACGTGGCCGTCGCCGGCCGGCAGCAGCGCCGCCGGCGGCACCGATACCGCGCCGGCCGGCGCGGGCAGCAGCAGG
>NZ_JANFVR010000396.1 GCF_024609805.1 Tahibacter caeni
ACGACGCTCTTCCGATCGCGGCCCCCGCGCGCCGCCGCGCCGGCGCGCGGTTGTTCAACTGTGCAGAAATTCCGTCGATGGCGTGCGTTCACGCGTATCGACGCGGAGCGGATCGGACGCGTTCCATCCGCCCGCGGCGAAAGCCGCGGGGATCAGTCGAGCGCGATGCGGCCGCGCAGAGAATTCGTCATGGCCTCGGTGATGATCACGTCGACGAACTGGCCTACCATGCGCGCATCGCCTGGGAAGTTCACGTAGCGCATGTTCTCGGTGCGCCCGGTCATCTCGTTGGCGTTCTTGCGGCTGGCGCCTTCGACGAGCACGCTCTGGCGCGTGCCGATCATGGCCTGGCTGATGCGGTTGGCGTTCTCGGTGACGGCCGACTGCAGGCGCTGCAGGCGCGCGTGCTTGACTTCGGCGCTGGTGTCGTCCTCGAGATTGGCCGCCGGCGTGCCGGGGCGCTTGGAATAGATGAAGCTGAAGCTCTGGTCGAAGCCGACGTCCTCGATCAGCTTCATGGTCTTGTCGAAGTCCGCGTCGGTCTCGCCCGGAAAGCCGACGATGAAGTCCGACGAGATCGAGATGTCGGGGCGCACTGCGCGCAGCTTGCGGATCTTCTGCTTGAACTCCAGCGCCGTGTAGCCGCGCTTCATCGCCGCGAGCACGCGGTCGGAGCCGGCCTGCACCGGCAGGTGCAGATAGTTCGCGAGCTTGGGCACGCTCGCGTAGGCCTCGACGAGCGAATCGGAGAATTCCAGCGGATGCGAGGTCGTGAAGCGGATGCGGCCGATGCCGTCGAGCTGTGCGATCGCATGGATCAGCAGGGCCAGGTCGGCGACGCCGCCGTCGTGCAGGGGGCCGCGGTAGGCGTTGACGTTCTGGCCGAGCAGATTGACTTCGCGCACGCCCTGGTCGGCGAGCGCTGCGACTTCGGCGATGACGTCGTCGAACGGCCGGCTGACCTCGTCGCCGCGCGTGTACGGCACGACGCAGAAGGTGCAGTACTTCGAGCAGCCTTCCATGATCGACACGAACGCGCTCGGACCTTCGGCGCGCGGCTCCGGCAGCTTGTCGAACTTCTCGATCTCGGGGAAGGAGATGTCGACCTGTGCCTTGCCGGTGCGGCGCTTGGCTTCGATCATCTCGGGCAGACGGTGCAGGGTCTGCGGGCCGAACACGAGATCGACGAACGGCGCGCGCTTGACGATGGCCTCGCCTTCCTGCGAGGCGACGCAGCCGCCGACGCCGATGACGACGTTGCCGTTGGCTTTCTTGAGCTCGCGCCAGCGGCCGAGCTGGGAAAACACTTTTTCCTGCGCCTTCTCGCGGATGGAGCAGGTGTTGATCAGGATGACGTCGGCCTCGGCCTCGTTCTCGGTCAGCTCCAGGCCGTGGGCGGCGCCCAGCACGTCGGCCATCTTGGACGAGTCGTACTCGTTCATCTGACAACCGTGGGTTTTGATGAACAGCTTGCCGGCCATGGAGCGAAACCAAAAAAGCGAATGGACTCGGCAGTTTACGCAGGTTTTGCGATGCCCGCCAGCGGCGCGGGAACCCGGACGCGATCGGGTGGTCTTGGAATTTCGCGTTTCCTGTCAGAAACTTGGCCCCACAAGTTGGGGAACCTCTGAACTACGCGGAACGCGGCCCTCGCGGCGGCAACGCCGATCCGGCAGCGCCGGACGGCCGCGCGAAGGACGTTCGGCGGGCTGCGGGATTGCAGCAGCGCACAGGAAGCGTGCCGCAGCCGTGTGTTCAGACCTTCTCCCTCAGAGGAATTCATGACGTCATCTTCGCGCCATCGCCGCGTACGCTGGCTGGTCGCCCTGGTCCTCGCAGGCCTCGGCGCGCCGGCGTTCGCGGGCGGCCTCTACCGCTGCAGCGGTAGCCGCGGCGAGCTCGCCTACACCAACAAGCCGGCCGGCTACGCGAACTGCGTACAGGTCGCCAACTACGCCGACAGCGCGGCCAAGCCGGTGACGGCGGCCACGGCCCCGGCCATGTCCAGGCCGGCGTTCTCGGTCGAGGCAGTCAGGCCGCCGACGGCAGCCGTTGCACCGGCATCGACTCCGGTCGCCGCATCGACGGCCGCCGCGACGCCGCAGCCGGGCCAGTGGCAGTATCGCGAAGGCGCCGCCGCAGCGCCGGCCGCCGGCGAATCGCCGAAAGTGCTGCGCGGCGCGGTCTACAAGATCAGCAAGAGCAACGGCACCACCGAGTACACGAACATCCGCCCGGCCGGCAAGCGCTACCAGGTGCTGTTCACCTACATCTCGACCTGCTTCGCCTGCGACGTGCATTCGACGGTCAACTTCTCGTCGACGCGGCTCAATCGCGACGCGTACCGCGCCGAGATCGCTGCGGCGGCCGCGGAGTTCGGCGTCGACGAGTCGCTGCTGCGCGCGGTCGTGCATGCGGAGTCGGCGTTCAATCCGAACGCGCTGTCGAACAAGGGCGCGCAGGGCCTGATGCAGCTGATGCCGGGCACGGCCGACGATCTCGGCGTGGACAATCCGTTCGACGCCGTGCAGAACATCCGCGGCGGCGCGCAGTACCTGGCCCGGCAGCTCAGGAATTTCCAGGGCAACGAAAGGCTCGCGATGGCCGCGTACAACGCCGGTCCGGCCAACGTGACGAAGTACGGCGGCGTGCCGCCGTTCGACGAGACCCGCGTCTATGTCGAACGCGTCTCCACCTTGCGCGACCGCTACCGCCAGTCGAACTGATCCGCGGCGGTTCTGCGCGTCAGCCGTTCGGTATCTGCATGCGGTTGAGCACGGGCCGCTGCACGAGTTCGGCGTCGGCCTCGAACGCGATGCCGGCGCGCAGGCCGGTCACGTGTACCTTGGTGCCCGGCGCGAGCGCCGCTTCGCGCCGGCGCAGTTCCAGCGGATCGTCGATCTCCTCGCCGTTGAACGTCAGCAGCACGTCGCCGGGCTGCAGGCCGGCCTGCGCCGCGGGACTCTGCGGATAGACCGCGAGCACCTGCGCGCCGCGCGCGAGGCTGGCCACGTCGACGTTCGCCGCGATCGGCAGGCGGCCGTATTCCACGCCGAGCCAGCCGCGCACGACGATGCCCTTGGCGATGATCTGGTCGAGCACGCCCTTGGCCGTCGCGACCGGGATCGCGAAGCCGATACCCTCGGCGATCTGGCGCTGCGGCACGTTGGCCGTGTTGATGCCGACGAGTTCGCCGCGGGCATTGACCAGGGCGCCGCCGGAATTGCCCGAGTTGATCGCCGCATCGGTCTGGATGAATTCCTCGTAGGCCCACTGGTCGAGCTGGCGGCCGATCGCGCTGGCGATGCCCATGGTCACGGTCTTGCCCAGGCCGATCGGGTTGCCGATCGCGAGCACCACGTCGCCGACGTTGACCGGCGGCGCTTCGTCGAGCTTCATCGTGGGCAGGTCGCCGGCGTCGATCTTGAGCACGGCCAGATCGGTGTCCTCGTCGCCGCCGACGAGGCGCGCGGTCGCGATGCGGCCGTCGTAGAGCAGCACCTGGATGTCGTTGGAGCGCGCGATCACGTGGTTGTTGGTTAGCACGTAGCCGTCGGCGCTGACGATGACGCCGGAGCCGAGGCTCTGCTCGCGCCGGTAGGACGGCGGACCGACGCTGATGCCGCCGAACATGCGCTGGGTCAACGGATCGACCTGGACCAGCCGGCGCTGCGCGGCGACGACCTTGTTCGCATAAATGTTGACGACGGCCGGCGCCGCGCGAGCGACGGCCTCGGCATAGGAGAACGGCGCGCCGCCGGCGCCGCTGGCCTGGACGGTAGCGGCCGGTGCGGCGGGCGCCACCGCGCCGGCTGTGGCCGGGACGGGCTCGCCGCGCAGGCGCGCCGGCACGTCGGGCCACAGGC
>NZ_JANFVR010000397.1 GCF_024609805.1 Tahibacter caeni
GTCGGGCAGCGGCGTGACCGTCGCGGCGCCCGCCGCTGCCGGCACGGCACCGACCGCGATGCCCTCGGCCGGCGGCGGTTCGGCCAGGCGCAGCTCCTGTCCGACGTAGATGCGGAACGGACTCTCGATGCGGTTGATGCGGGCGAGCTCGCGATAGTCGAGGCCGTTCTTGAACGCGATCGAATACAGCGTGTCGCCGGCGACGACCTTGTGCGTCGCGACGTTGCGCTCGGCCGACGCCGCTCGCGTCATCGCCGCGGGCCGCGGCGCTTCGTCGGTCAGCGCGATGTCCTCGACCGGCGCCGGCGGCGTGCTCGCGCAGGCCGTCAGCAGCAGGGCCAGCAGCGTGCCGGCTGCGGCCCTGCGATTCGCTCTTCCGCGCTTGGATTGCATCGCCAGCCCTTCCTCAGTGCCGCAGCTGCCACCAGGCGACCGCGCCGACCAGCAGCGCGATGACGGCCCAGCCCAGCCACTCGACGTACTTGTGCAGCAGCGCCTCGGCGCGCGCGCCGCCGAGACGGATCGCGCCGGTCAGCAGATAGACGCGCTTGCCGCGGCCGATGATCATGCCTGGGATGAACGCGATCATCGGCACGCCGACGATGCCGGAGGCCCAGGTGAAGATTTTTAGCGGAACCGGGATGAACCCGGCGAGTACGAGCATGACGAAGGCGCCCCAGGCGCTGCCGGCGACTTCGCTGCGCAGCTTGCCGACCATCGCATCGATGCGCGGCAGCCAGCCGAGGCTGTCGAACAGCGGCCGCAGCGCCTCGAAGGTGTAGTGGCCCAGCGCATAAGCGACCAGCGCGCCGATCAGCGAGAACGCGAGACTCACGCTCGCATAGCGCAGCCAGCGCGACGGCCGCGCCAGGGTCATCGGCGCGAGCATGACCTCGGGCATGACCGGAAAGATGATGGCTTCGACGAAGCTCAGCCCGGCGAGCAGACGCTCGGCCTGCGGATGCGCGGCCCAGACCAGGGCTTTTTCGTACAGCGGCTTGAACAGTTTCATGCGGTGATCCGTCCGTGGAACGCGCGCGCGGCGCGACGCGGCGTCAAAGTACGCCGCCCAGCAGCGGCACGAAGCTGACCTTGCACAACGCCTCGCGCACGCGCTGCTCGCCGTCGCGGCGCACGCGCACGAGCTCCTGGCGCCCGGCCGGCCCGACCGGCGCGACGAGCACGCCGTCGGGCGCGAGCTGGCCAAGCAGCGCCGTCTCGAGTTCCGCGCCGGCGGCGGTCAGTACGATCGCATCGAACGGCGCTTCCTCGGGCCAGCCGAGGCGGCCGTCGTCGTGCTTGGAGCGGATGTTCGCGATGCCGAGCTTGCGGAAGCGCCGGCGTGCATTGCGCAGCAGCTCCTCGATGCGCTCGACCGTGTAGACCTGTTCGACGAGGCCGGCCAGCACGGCGGCCTGGTAGCCCGAGCCGGTGCCGATCTCGAGCACGCGCCGGGGCGTGCCGAATTCGAGCAGCGCCTCGCTCATGCGCGCGACGACCCAGGGTTGCGAAATGGTCTGGCCCTGACCTATCGGCAATGCCGTGTCCTCGTAGGCGCGCGTGGCCAGCGCTTCCTCGACGAACAGATGGCGCGGCAGCTCGCGCATGACGTCGAGCACGCGCCGGTCGCGGATGCCGTCGGCCTGCAGGCGCTCGACCAGGCGGTCGCGCGCCCGCTGCGAGGTCATGCCCAGGCCGCGCGCTTCCGGCGTCAGGCGCGAATACGCGCTCATGCGCCCGCTGTCTCCGCCGGATGCGGCAGGCTCGTGACCCAGCCGGCGACTTTCTCGAGCGCCTGGTAGCGCGTGAGATCGACCTGGATCGGCGTGATCGAGATCGAGCCTTCACGTATGGCATGGAAGTCGGTGCCGGGACCGTCGTCCTCGGCCTCGCCGGCCGGACCTATCCAGTAGATCGGCCGGCCGCGCGGATCGCGTTCGCGTATGCACGGCGCCGAGCGGTGGCGCCGGCCCAGCCGCGTGACGGCGAAGCCGCGGATCTCGTTCCACGGCCGGTCGGGCACGTTGACGTTGAGGATGGTGTCGGCCGGCAGCGGATCGACGAGCAGCCGCTGCATCAGCACGAGGGCCGCCCGAGCCGCGGTCTCGTAGTGCTCGGCCTGGTGGTTCTGGCAGGCCAGCGACACGGCGATCGCCGGCAGGCCGAGGAAACGCCCTTCCATCGCCGCCGACACGGTGCCCGAGTAGATCACGTCGTCGCCGAGGTTCGGCGCGTTGTTGATGCCGGAGACGACGATGTCGGGCTGGAAGTCGAGCAGACCGGCCAGCGCGAGATGCACGCAGTCGGTCGGCGTGCCGGCGACGCGGTAGCGGCCGTCGTCCATGCGGCTGACGCGGATCGGCTGGTCGAGGGTCAGCGAATTGCTTGCGCCCGAACGGTCGCGGTCGGGCGCGACCACCGTGACGGTGCCGACCGCGGCCAGGCGCTCGGCCAGTACGCGTATGCCCGGCGCGTCGACGCCGTCGTCGTTGGAAACCAGAACTCGCATGCGAAGCGTCCGCGGAAACAGGCGGAAAGTTTAGCGGAATTCGCTGCGCTCTCACGTACGGATGGCGTAAGGTGGCGGCGGTCCTGATCTTTCCGGCTCCCCAGGAAGCCGTCCGCGATGCGCAAACGCTCCCGCCTGTCTCCGCTGGTCAGCGACGAGGACCGCGCGCTGTTCGAGGAAGCCATAGGCCCGGTGCGCCGCCACGTCGCGACCGAGCCGGCGCGGGAGATGCCGCGCCCGGCGCCCGAGCCGCGCCAGTTCGAGCTCGACGAGGCGCGCGTGCTCGAGGAACTCATGACCATGCCGATCGATCCGGCCGAGATCGAGGTCGGCGAGGAACTCAGCTATCTGCGCGACGGCTATCGGCCGGATCTGCTCAAGCGCCTCAAGCGCGGCAGCTTCAGCGTCCAGGACGAGATCGACCTGCACCAGATGACGGCCGAGGTCGCGCGTTCGGCCATCGTCGGCTTCCTGGCCGAGGCGCACCAGCGCGGCCTGCACTGCGTCAAGCTGATTCACGGCAAGGGCCTGCGTTCGCGCGCCGCGGGCCCGGTCATCAAGCGGCTGGTCGACCGCATGCTGCGGCAGCGCGACGACGTCGTCGCTTTCGCTTCGGCCCGCGCCGAACAGGGCGGCACGGGCGCGGCACTGGTCCTGCTCAAGGCGCGCAAATCCTGACGCGGGCGGCGCGCGCGCCGCGGCGCAGGCTGCCGGCGCGCCGGCGGCTCAGTCCTTCTTGTCGTCCTTGTAGCCTTTGCGCGGCAGGTTGACCCAGGTCACGCTGTAGCCGCGGTCGTTGGCCCACTTGTTGACCGAGACGATCTTCTCCTGATCGACGCGATCGTCGTAATGCGAGCCGCTCATGCGGCTGCCGCCGGAGCTCGCGCAACCGGTCAGCGCCAGGCCGGCAATCGCGACCGCTGCACTGCTGAGTATCCACTTGTTCATGACGACCTCCTCACGGGGACTGGATCACGCGCCGCCCTCCGGCGCCTGGTGGAATCCAGTATAGGAAGCGTCTCCAGGGGCGGAAGCCGCGCGCGCCCAACTCGCGATTTCCGCTACAGCGAGCGCGGCTGGCGGCTATTCCTGCACCGCGTAGGCCGGCGCCGCCGCATCGAACGCGGCGAGCTCGCGCAGCAGAGTCGTCGCGTAGCTGCCGGCCGGCAGCGCGAATTCGACGCGCAGCGCCGTGTCGGACGTCCACTCCCAGCGCAGATCCTCCGGCATCAGGCGCAGGCTGCGCCGCTCCTGGCCCAGGCCGGCAGCCTCGAGCCCGCGCGCAAGCCCAGGCCAGTCCGCCGCGGCGGCGCGCTCGAGCTCGGCGACGGCCGCGCCGCTGCGCAGCGCGCCCTC
>NZ_JANFVR010000398.1 GCF_024609805.1 Tahibacter caeni
GCTCTTCCGATCTCGGCGACGAGCTGCGCCCAGGCGATGCGGTCCAGGCTCGCCGGCCGCGCGATCGTGCCGAGGCGCCGGCGCAGCGGCGCGCCGGCGAAGACCACGGCATTGCCGCCGTCCTCGTCGTCGGCGACGCAGACCGCGTCGTCGAAGCAACGGCGCAGATGGCGCAGCAGGCTCGCGAAGCCCGCGTCGCCGCGGTCGACGTTGATGACGAGCACGCCGCGCGGCCGCAACGCGGCGCGGCAGGCGGCGGCGAAGCGCGCCGAACGCAGCCGTGCCGGCATGCCGGCCTCGTCGTAGCCGTCGAGCAGGATCGCGTCGAAGACCCGGGACTGCGCGGCGACGAAGTCCGCCCCGTCGCCGAGGCGTATGCGCAGCCCGCGGTCGTCGCGCGGAATCGCGAACGCGTCGCGCAGCGCGATCACGCGCGCGTCGAGCTCGACCACGTCGAGCCGCGCACGCGGCAGATGGCGCCGGCAGAACTTGACCAGCGAGCCGCCGCCGAGACCGATCACGGCGATGCGCCGCGGCGACGCGCCGAACAGCAGGAAGCCCATCATCAGGCAGGTGTAGTCGAACACCAGCGCGTCGGGCTCGGCCAGGCGCATGCGGCTCTGGATGCGCGCGGGTCCGAATTGCAGCGAACGCAGGCCGCCGGCGTCGACGACATAGGGCGCGCCGCTGCGCCGACTCATGCGCGCAGCGCCGCCGCGGTCTCGCGCAGCGCCGCATCCGGCAGCGCGTAGGCGGTCTCGAGCAGCTCGCCGTCGTGCAGCAGGTCGGGATACTGCTGGCCGACGAGGGCCTGCACGGCGAAGATCTCGCGCACGTCGCCGGTGAAAGTCAGCAAGGCGACGGTCTCGCCGCTGCGCGTGTCGACGACCCAGACGCCGCTGCGGCGCTGCGCGTCTGCATCGGTCAGTGGAATGTCGGTGAACGCGTTGCTCTCGCGCAGCTGCGACAGGCCGACCAGCGCGAACGGTCCGACGAAATCCAGTCCGCGCGCGAAGCCCGGCACGCGTGCGACGTCGCGTCGTTCGCCGCTGTGCGGATCCAGCGTGACCAGCGCGCCGCGGCCGGATTCGAGCAGCCAGAGACGGTCCGCGTGCCAGCGCGGCGAATGCGGCATGCTCAGGCCGCGCGCGACGACCGCATCGGCCTCCAGATCGATCAGCACGCCGCCGTCGCGCTTGTTCGCGCGCCAGCCCTGCGCCGTGTCGGTCTCGCCGAGCGCCGTCACGTAGCGCGGGCGGCCGTCGCGCAGGCCCAGTCCGTTCAGATGGCAGCGGTCCTCGGGCGCATACGCGCCGACGAAGCGCGGCCGCCAGCGCGGCACGAAGCTGTGCGCGTCGTCGAGCGTGCACAGGCACGAGAACAACGTGTTCACGAACCACAGCGCGCCGTCGCCGGCGTAGGCCATCTCGTGGATGTCGATCGCACCGGTCAGATGCCGGCGGCGCAGCAGATACGCCGCATCGTGCGGCGTCGCCGACGGCAGCCGCGGCGCGAGCGCCGGCATGTTGCGGAACTCGAGGATCTCGCCCTGCGCGCCGAGCGCGATCTTTCCGGCCGCCGCGGCCAGCCCCATGGGCCGGACGAAGCGGCGGAAATGCGTGTTGAGCCGGTCCTGCCCGGCACGCAGCAGCACGAGGCGGCCGGCCTGGTAGGTGCTGACCAGCACGCTCGCGCGCAGCTGCTGCAGCAGCGCCGGGAAATTCGCCGTATGCCGGCTGGAGAATTCGTCGGCGCTCGCCGCGGCGGCCGTGCTCATGCGCTCAGGGTTCGAAGGAATCGCGGAACAGGATATCCGGCAGCGGCTGCGCCTCGTAGGCGCCGATGTCCACGCCGGCGCCGTAGCTGCGCAGATAGAACGCTCCGCGCTGGTCGTAGACCGATGCCGCCGCGTTGCTGCCGGCGTCGATCGCCGGCGAAGTCTCGGCCAGCGCGTGCGTCAGGGTGCCGCCGCCGTTGCCGGCCAGCGGCAGCAGCTGCGGATCGGCGGTCACGGTGTCGCCGGGCATTTCCGCCGGACTGCCGCCGCCGGTTGGAATCAGGTTGTCGGCGCCGCTGACGGTTTCGGGAAACGCCCAGACGTTCGCCGCACTGGTACCGGTCTGGTTGTTCGCGACGATGGAGCTGTGCAGCTGGATGTTGTAGGTGTATTCGTCGGCGCTGAAGCCGGCGCCGCGGCGCGTGGCCGTGTTGAACGCGATCGTCGTGTTGCTGATCTCGACGTCGCCGCCGCTCGCGAAGATGCCGCCGCCCTCGCGCGCGCCGTTGCCCGAGATCGTACTGTTGACGAAGCGGCTCGGCGACGGCGCGTATTCGCCGAACAGCAGGTTGACGCCGCCGCCGTCGGCGCCGGAGACGTTGCCGCTGACGCTGCTCGCGATCAGCTCGACGGCGCAGCCGAAGCCGAGGATGCCGCCGCCGGCCTCGTCGAGGCCGGCGAGGTTGCCGGCTTCGTTGTTCTCGATGCGCGAGCGCTCGACGTGCAGCACCCCGCTGCCCGGGCCGATCAGGCCGCCGCCGGCGGAATCGGCCTGGTTGCCGCTGACCGTCGTGTCGAGCAGTTCCGCACGCGCTCCGTTGCCGAAGAAGCGGAAACCACCGCCGCCGCCGTAATGGTTGGTCGAGGTCACCACGTTGTCGGCGATCGTGCTGCGCACGAGCGTCGCGTCGCCGACCACGCTGCCGCCGCCGCCCTGCGGCGCGCAGACGTCGCAGTGCGATTCGTTGGTGTTGCCGCTGACGACGCTGTCGATCAGCGTGGCGCCGGCGATCGGCGCGCCGTTCGCGCGCGAGCCCGCGGACACGCCGCCGCCGTAGACCTCGTAGCTGTCCGACAGCGCCGTGTTGCCGGTCACGGCGGCGCCGTTGAGCTCCAGGCCCAGGTCCGCATGCAGGCCGCCGCCCTGGGTCACGTTGTCGAGCGGGTTGCTGCCGTCGACGCGATGGCTGTGGGCATGGTTGTCGCGGAACTCGCTCGCGTCGGCGCGCAGCACGCCGCCCACGGCGATGCCGCCGCCGAACACACGGCCGGTGCCGTCGACCTGGTTGTCGTGCAGGCGCGCGCCGGCGAGCTGCGCGTCGCCGCCGACGTAGACGCCGCCGCCGCGCGCGTTCGTGGCCGAATCGCTGCCGGCCGCGCAGTCGCCGACCGTCACGTTGTCGAGACTCAGCGCGCCGTCGGCGTAGACGCAGCCGCCCTGGTCGGGCGCACGGCCCCGGGTCAGGCTCAGGTTGGCCAGGCTCAGCCGGCCCGGCGCAGCGTGACGGAACACGCGGCTCTGGTCGTTGCCGCTGAGGCTCAGAGCCTGGCCCGCGCCGCCGCGCACGGTCAGTTCGCCGGCGCCGCCGGTTTCGAGCGCGCCGCTGGTCAGCACGATGCTGCTGCAGCCCAGGCCCGACAGGTCGACGACGTCGCCGCTCGTGGCGGCGGCGATCGTCGCGCGCAGGCTGCCGCTGCCGCTGTCGTCGCAGTTCAGTACCGGCAAGGTGGCGGCGGGTGCCGCCAGCGGCGCCGCCAGGGCCAGGGCGAGGCAGGCCACGAGCGGATGCCGCAGCGGCAGACGGCGGGAGGCGAAGGAACGGGAAATCGACATCATGGACTCCGGACGGAAAGTAGGGCCGGACGGCTGCCGGCGGCGATGCGTCCCGGAGCTTGCTGACATGCGGCTTGCGCGGCCATGCCGGCGCCTTTCCGTTTCCGTTCGGAATCCGTTCCGAGACCGTTCGGCGGCCGGATCGCGACGGTGCGGCCGGGGTGGCGGACGCCGTTCCGTCCGCCGGGTCGGCCGGCAGCGGACGCTCGCCGGCGAGCCGGCGCAGGGTCGCGAGCAGGCCGGCGGCCG
>NZ_JANFVR010000399.1 GCF_024609805.1 Tahibacter caeni
GTCGCCGCGCTCTGCGGCGCCGGCGCGGCGCCGAGCGCGTCGCGCAAGGTGCGCCCGGCATCGTCGAGCACGGACTGGTTCAGCGCGAGGCCGTGGCGCGCGAATACCGGCGCAATTTCGGCGCGCCGCGCGCGCAGGTCGGCGCGCGTCGCCCGGTAGGCGTGCTCGGCGACTTGCAGCCGGTTGTCGTAGCTGAAGACGTTGGTGAAGAACATCTGCACGTCGTCCGGATTCGGCTCGAACAGCACGACGTCGGCGTTCTCGTAGTGGCGCCGGTATTTGGACAGGCTGGCCTGCATGCGCGACTGCAGCAGGGTGCGGAAGGTCTGCGACAGCACGGCCGGCAGGCCGAGCTCGATCAGGCTGCCGATGCGGCCGCCGGCCGCGTCGGCGCGGTTCGCGTCGAACGGCACGAGCGGATTGATGCCGATGACGAGGTCGGCGCCTTCGTCGAGCGCGACCGAGGCGTGCAGGGTGCGCTGTAGCGCGCCGTCGACGTAGAACGCATCGCCGATGCGCACGGGCGGATACAGGCCGGGCAGGGCGGAGCTCGCCTGGATCGCGCGCGAGATCGGCACGTCGTCGAAGCCCGGCGCGCCGAAACGCACGATGCGGCCGCTGTCGAGCTCCACGGCGATCACGTAGAGCTTGCTGGCGAGAGTGCGGAAATCGTTGCTGCGGCCGTTGCGCGTGAAGATGCCGCGCAGGAACAGCTCGATCGCCTCGTTGTCGAACACGCCGGTCGGCAGCAGCCGGCCCAGGCGCATGAGATTGTCGGTGACGCTCTGCTGCAGCGGATGGCGCGCGAGGTCGGCGAGCCAGTCGAGCATGACGCCGGGCGCGCGCCAGGCGCGGCGCAGGTACTCGAACACGGCCGGCTGCACGAACACGTCGGGGCGGAAGCGCGCTTCCTGCGATTCGTTGGTCAGGAAGATCCGGCACATCTCGGCCGGGCTCAGCCGGTTGGCCAGGCCCGCGACGACGAACGCGCCCGAGCTCACGCCGACGTAGACGTCGAGGTCGTTCGGCGCCAGGCCCTGCGTGGCTTCCTCGATCGCGCGCAGTGCGCCGAGCTCGTACATGCCGCCGAGCGGACCGCCGCCGGCGACGGCCAGTCCTATGCGGGGATTGCGGCGCGGCTTGGGCGGCCGGCCGGCGGCCTGGATGACGAGCATGGTGTTCCGGAATGGCGGGGATCGGCCGGATTGTAGTCACGCGCCGCCGGTCGCGGGGCTGGCCGTTGGTCGTAGGCGGCGGTGCTCAGGCCGTGCCGAAGTGCTGCACGAGACGCTTCTCGATTTCCTTCTCGACCGCGGGCTTGAGCATGGACAGCAGGAAGCCGAGTTCGGCGGTGACGTGCACCTGGTCTTTCTCCAGCGCGATCTTGCCATTCACGCCCGAGCGCTCGAAATGCAGGGTGTTGCCTTTCCAGCCCCAGGTCAGGTCGAATTTCTTCGCGATTTCCTCGGCCACCTCGGTCACGGCGACCTTGGCTTCTTTTACGGGTTTCGCGTGCTTGTGGCGTATATCGATCGACGGCATTGCTGGGTTCCGCAGTTGGTGTTGGCAGGCTTGTGGCCCGGGAGCTTTGCACTATGATGCCCGAGACCGCGCAGTCGGCGTGACGCAGTGCCGCATGCGATCAGGTTGGCGCCCGGGGAGCGTCTTTCAAGCGGGCCGCCTCGCCGGCGGCGAAACGGACATGGGGTGGGGCACGTGCATCTGAGAGCGCTGCTGTGGGCAGCTGTCGCGCTGGCGCCCTGCGCCGCGTGGTCCGCGACGATCGAAGGGCAGATCACGCTGATGCTCGACGGCAAGGCGCTGCGTCCCGAAGAGGCCGCCGAGGCCGTGGTGTATTTCCGGCCCGCCGCGCCGGCCGCGGTCGCACCGGCCGGGCAGCCGCTGGAGATGGTCACGCAGCGCAAGCAGTTCTCGCCGCGGATACTGCCGATCACGGTCGGCAGCGAGGTGCGCTTCCCGAACCAGGACCCGATCCTGCACAACGCGTTCTCGACCTCGAAAGACAATGGCTTCGACATCGGTCTGTACGGCCAGGGCGAAGGCAAGGCGCAGCGGTTCGATCATGCGGGCTACGTGCGGGTCTATTGCAACGTGCATCACTCGATGGTCGGCCACATCCTCGTGCTCGACACGCCGTACTTCGTGCGCCCCGACGCGCAGGGCCGCTTCAAGCTCAAGGATCTGCCGGCCGGCACCGGCGACCTCGTGGTCTGGCTGGACCGCGCCACGCCGTGGCATCAGTCCCTCGTCGCGGGCAAGACCGACCCGCTCGCGGTCACGCTCGAGCTCGCGCAGAAGAAGATCCCGCCGCACATGAACAAATTCGGCAAACCCTACGGCAGGAGCAGCGATGGCGGCTACTGAGGCTCCGCGGCGCCAGGCCGGATTCGCGCTGCCGCTCGCAATCCGTTTCTTTCTCGCCACGGCGCTGCTGATCCTGCTCGCCGTCAGCGCGGCAATCGTCGTGACCTACGTGCAGGGCAAGCGCATCGCCGACCGCGCGATCGGCAAGACCCTGACCACGAGCGAGGCCGCCCAGCGCGAGTTCGAGCAGCACCGTCTCGAACAGCTGGAGCTGAGCTTGCGCCTGGTCGCCTCCGACGCGAGCTTCGTCAAATACATCGCCGACGCGAACAGCGCGAGCAACCTGCCGGGCCTCGGCGGCGACGCGGCGCCCGACACCATGTCCATGCGCGACCTGCTCGGCGACCGGCAGAAGGACATCGGCTTCAGCCTCGGCATACTGCTCGACGGCAAGGGCGAGGTGCTTGCGCGCACCGACCAGACCGAAGCCTTCACCGAATCCCTGGCCGGCGATCCGCTCGTCGCGCCGGCGCTGGCCGAGGCGCGGCCGCTCAGCGGCTACTGGCGCCTGGCCAACAAGCTGTACCAGGCGGCCATCGTGCCGCTGGCCCAGGACCAGAACGTGGTCGGCTACCTGCTGCTCGCCCAGGCGGTCGACGACGCGCTCGCGCGCAAGGTCGCGCAGGTCAGCGGCGCGGAAATCGCGTTCTGGATGCCGGTCGCCGGCAAGCCTGCGCTCGTCGCGAGCTCGCTCGAGGCGCCGCAGGCCGGCCAGCTGCGCGAAGCGCTGGTCGCGGGCGGCAGCCTGCCGGCACCGACGGCCGCGACCGGCGGCCATCATCTGGATCTCGGCGGCCAGGACTGGGTCGCGCGGCTCGCGCCGACGGCCGCGGCCGATGCGGCCGACCTCGGCCAGGTCATGGTGCTGGCGTCCTCCGAGCAGGTCGTCGCGAGCTATCGTGCGATCCTCAACAGCGTGCTGCTCGGCGGTCTGATCACCCTGCTGCTCGCGCTGCCGCTGTCGTACCTGATCTCCAAGGGCATCCTGCGGCCGGTCTCGGCCATGGCCAGCGCGGCCGAGCAGGCCGCGGCCGGCAATTTCCGGACACGCCTGGGCACGCAGGGCAGCGACGAGCTCGCGCGGCTGTCGCGCGCGTTCGATTCGCTGCTGTCGGACCTGCGCGAGAAGAGCGACATGGAAGGCTATGTCGGCAATCTCGCGCGCTTCCTGCCCGAGCCGGGCCAGGAGGGCTCGGGTCTGGCCGTGCACACCCAGCCGCTGCCGGCAGCCACGCCGCCGCGGCGCGAGGACGCGGTGCTGCTCGGTCTCGAATACCGCCAGCTGCTGACCCTGCCGGCGCAGACCGCGCCCGAACAGGTCGTCGACGGCAGCAGCGCGATCGATGCGCGCCTGGGCGCCGCCGCGACGGCGGCCGGCGCGCTGTGCCTGCGCGGGCCCGGCGCGCGCTGGACGCTTGCGTTCAGCGGGCCGCAG
>NZ_JANFVR010000004.1 GCF_024609805.1 Tahibacter caeni
CTCGGCGGCGGTGCGGCCGCGGCCGCGGCGCTCGGCAACGGCGGATCGTCGCGGCAGACCGCGCGCTCCAGCGAGGCCTGGGTCACGTCGGCCGGCTGCTGCGCGTGCTGTCCCGTGATCAGCTCGTACAGCAGCAGGCCGAGCTGGTAGATGTCCGACGGCACGCCGGCGGAGCGGCCGAGTACCTGCTCCGGCGTGGCGTAGTCCGGCGTGAACAGCTGCGTCGCCGTGCGCTCGCCGCGCTCGGCTGCGCCGTCGGCGTCGAGCACCTTGCCGATGCCGAAGTCGAGC
This sequence comes from Tahibacter caeni, assembly GCF_024609805.1. Taxonomy (GTDB): domain Bacteria; phylum Pseudomonadota; class Gammaproteobacteria; order Xanthomonadales; family Rhodanobacteraceae; genus Tahibacter; species Tahibacter caeni. The sequence continues at coordinate 292 of NZ_JANFVR010000004.1, forward strand.
AGCTTGACCTGGCCGTCGCCGGTCACCGCGATGTTCGACGGCTTGAGATCGCGATGCACGACGCGGCGCGCGTGCGCGTGATCGACCGCCTCGGCCACCTGCAGGAACAAGGCGAGCCGCGCGTCGAGATCGAGCTGGCGTTCGTCGCACCAGGCGTCGATGCGCACGCCGTCGACGTATTCCATGACGAGATAGGGATCGCCGGCCTCGGTCTCGCCGCCGTCGAGCAGGTGCGCGATGCCCGCATGGTTCAACGTCGCGAGGATCTGCCGCTCCAGGCTGAAGCGGGCGAGGAAATCCGGTGCGGCGTAGTCGCTGCGTATCAGCTTGAGCGCGGCCTTCTGCACGAAGACGCCGTCCTCGCGCGCGACCTCGTAGACGCTGCCCATGCCGCCGCGGCCGACCTGGCGCAGCAGGCGCCAGCTGCCGATGCGCCGGCCGCTGTGCGCATCGTCGGCAGCAACGCGCTCGCTCAGCGCGGCCAGTGCGTCGGCGCGGTCCGAGCGCGCGGTCTCGAGCAGGGCCAGCGGTCGCTCGGCGAGTTCGATCAGCGCGAGCAGTTTCCCGTGGGCATCCGCGTCGCTCCCGCGCAGCTCGGCCAGAAAGCGCTCGCGCTCCTCGCCGTCCAGGCGCAGCGCCTGCAGCAGCAGGCCGTCGAGACGCGCTTCGTCGCCGCCGTAGCCGCTCATCGCGCGGCGGTCCGGCCGGCAGCCGCACCGCGCGGACGGGCGCCGTCGACAGGCCAATCGTGCGCCGCTGCGCCCATGCAAGCTCCCGGAACCGATGCCGCGCGATTGTCGCGGGATTGCGCGGACGCGGCAATTTGCGCTGCATCGCGAGCCGCGATTCTCTCGCACGCCGTTGCCGATATTGCGCGAAGCGGCGCGGCAGCCTGTCGCGAACGAGACGATCTTGCGCACCAGACATAAAAAGGGCCCGGCAGAGCCGGGCCTTTCGCGCTGTGTGTCGCCGACGATCAGAAGCCGCTGCAGTTCGGGCGTCCGCCCGCGGCGACCTTATCCGCCAGCGACGAGGTGGCGACCGTGGAACCGAGAATCGCCGCCTTGATCGAGGCGGCGCTCGCGCCGCTGTGCGAGGGCACGTCCAGCGCGGCGCAGCCGGTCACGTGCGGCGTCGCCATCGAGGTGCCGTTGTGGCCGTGACCGGCGTGTGCCCGCATCGCTTCGACGATCGGCGGCGGATACGGGCTCGGCGTCGATCGACGGCGGGCGCGGGCGACGGCTGCGCGAGTTTCCGCACCGCAGCTGGTGAGAGCCCGCCCTTGCGGCAGTTCATCCTATGCCCCTCGTCCGAACGCGCAGGCAGGCGGAACCGCACGGGGCCGGCGCCGCGCCATGTCCTCCGAATGCTCGAGGCGGACAGGCCCGACCGTTTCCAGGAGCCCGGATCAGGACCGTCGACCAGCTGCCGCGGACAAATCGCCCTCGCGGAAGCAACCGCCCTGAGATCTTGCCTGCCGTCGCGCCAGTAGCTTGAGCCGGTCCGGACGCGCGAAGGGGAGAACGATGGCCGCAAAGGTATTCATTTCGTACGCGCATGAGGACGAGCAGTACAAGAACGAGTTGCTCAAGCACCTGTCCCTGCTCGAGCGCGAAGGCCTGATAGAGCCCTGGCACGATCGCCGCATCGAGGCCGGTGAGGACTTCACGCGGCAGATCGACGGCGAGCTGAAGAAGGCCGACATCATCCTGCTGCTGATCAGCGCGAGCTTCATCGCCTCGAACTACTGCTACTCGCGCGAGCTGAAATCGGCGATGGAACGCCACGAGCAGAAGCTCGCGAAGGTCGTTCCGGTGATCATCCGCGCGTGCGACTGGAAGACGGCGCCGTTCGGCGAATTGCCGGCGTATCCCCGCGACGGCAAACCGATCGCGAGCTGGTCGAACCAGGACGAGGCCTACCGCGACATCGCGCACGCTCTTCGTAAATTAGTCAAGCCGAGGCAGGCCACGGCAGAAATCGAAACACCTACATCAGTAGATCCGCCGCTCATCCGGCTGTCGCGCTATCTCGGCGTCGCGGCCGCAGGCGTTCTCGGTTTGGCCGGACTCGCCTATTGGCAACCCTGGCGCAGCCAGCCTGGACCCGAGCCGGCGCGGCCGGTGTCGCTGCTCTCGGAACGGAGCCCGGGCTCGACGAAGGACTCCGTTTCCAGGCGACAACCAACGCCCGATGCACCGGCGGGAACCGACCGGGCGGCCTCTGGCTCTGAAACAACGACTCCAGCAGTGCTGAATCACGACGGGGACCGGCAATCGACAAGCGAGTCGGTCAGCGCGCTCCCGACACTCCGCACAACGGAGCCGACGACACCTGGCACAGCGGAGCCGACGGCACCCGTCGCAGAGGGATCGTCCGACAACACCCTCTTCGCCTCCGAAGGCGTGATCGTCATCACCGAGATCGCCGCGACCGCCGCGCCGGGCCAGGCCTGGGAATCCGGCGACGACCTGGCATCGCTGCCCGACGTGCTGCTGTGTTTCCGGCAGACAGAGAACGGCAAGGAAGGCTGCCGGCCGAACTGGTTCGGCCTCGCCAGCGCGAGAACCCGGGCTCACGACGATGCCAGCCATGCGGTCGACGTGTTTGCGGACATGAAGCAGTGGAACGGGACGTTCTGGCTCGCGCTGCGAGACCAGGACGACTTCGGACGCAAGCTCATCGGCCAAGGGAAATGCCGTTTCGGCAGGCCGTGCGCGATCGCCTGGACCGGTGACGGAAAAACGCCGGTCGCCGAAGTCCTCGTGCTGCCGGCATTGCAGTCCAGCGAAGCCCTGCGCACGCAGTACCTTCGAGCGTGCGTCGACGGCTCCAGCGTGTTCGCGCAGCAATGGAACGCTCTGGTCGCCTTCGCGAACGCGAGCGGCATCGCACCGCCGGCTGCATCGCGGATCAGCTACGAGACCCTAGCGCGAACCTTCCTGGCGGCGACCGACATCGAACTCACCGCCGGCACGCTGAAGGCGGCCCTCGACGCCGGCCACGGCGAAGGGCGGCTGGGCCGCGTCGCAAATACGTTCCGCGCCACCTTGCTGCAGGCGGAAGCCAACGCGGGCAGCCAATCCCCGTCCGCGACGCGCGGCGCCGTCGACCGGCGCAGCGCGCTGCTGCGCCAGCGCTTTGCGGAAATGAACCTGGATCGGCTGATTGCGGCGGGCTGCAAGCAGCCGTAGATCGCGGCGCCGTCGGTGCGGCAGGACTCCGCTACGGATTTCCGCGGCCGCCGGCGGCGCCGTATACCTGGCCCGTCACGTAGCTGGCCTCGGTCGACGCCAGGTCCACGTAGACCGTCGCGATCTCGGCGGGCTGCCCGGGACGACCCAGCGGCGTGTCGCCTCCGAACGACTCCAGCTTTTCCATCGTCTGCCCGCCGCAGACCTGGAGCGGCGTCCAGTACGGCCCCGGCGCCACGGCGTTCACGCGAATGCCTTTCTGCGCGAGCTGCTTGGCCAGGCACTTCGATAAATTCGCGATCGCCGCCTTCGTCGCGGCGTAGTCGAGCAGGTTCTCCGGCGGATCGTAGGCCGTGAACGACGAGGTGTTGATGATGATGCCGCCCGGCGGCAGGTGCGGTACGGCTGCCTTGGTGATCCAGAACATCGCATAGATGTTGGTCTTCAGCGTCCAGTCGAAGTCCTCGGTCCTGATGTCGAGGATGGACCCAGCGATCTTCTGCCGGCCGGCATTGTTCACGAGGATGTCGAGCCCGCCGAGGCCTTTCACGGCATCCTCCACGAGGCGCTGGCAGAAGCTTTCGTTGCGGATGTCGCCCGGAAGCAGCACCGCCTTGCGTCCGGCCTTGCGTATCCAGTCGGCCGTCGACTGGGCGTCGTCCTCCTCGGCCGCGAGATAGGAGATCGCGACATCCGCACCTTCGCGCGCATAGGCGATCGCCGCTGCCCGGCCGATGCCGGAGCCGCCGCCGGCGATCAGCGCCTTGCGACCGGTCAGCCGGCCGTGCCCCTTGTAACTTTCTTCGCCGTGATCCGGCGGCGGATTCATCCTGGCGGCGAGACCCGGCCACGGCCGCGACCGTCGTTCGAACGGCGGCTTGCGGTACAGCGCGCGCGGGTCCGCGAGCGGGGCCGGCGGCGGCAACCCGTCGGAGCCGGCCGCAGCGGTTTCCTGCGCTGGCACCGTCGCCGCGCCGCCGGCGGCCAGAGCGAGCGCGACGCCACCGACCACGGCGCGACGCTGCGGTGAAAACGAATCGGGTTCGCGGGACATGGCAGTTCCTCGTTGCAAGGTGGGTGACTGGGCGTGCGACGCGCGGCACCGAGCAGGTCCGCTCGACGGCGCGCATCGCCGATGGCTTCGCGATGACCGACAGCAACCCGTTTGCCAACGGCAACCTCATACTCGGTGCGATTCGTATCCGGGCTCGCCATGCGAGCTGCACGCAGGCTTGCCGCGCATCGTGCGCGGCGACCGCCGATCGCCGCATTCGATGCGTCGCCATCCGCATCGCGCTCGGCAGATGCTCCAGCCCGCTCCGGCGCACTAATGATTTATCCACATTGAAATTTCTTCATTCTAGTCGGTCGTCCTCGAGCCCGCCATGGCCTTGCGCGCCTCGAGCCGCACGACCGCGGCGTCACATGCCACAGGCGACATTTCGACCAAGTTGACCGTATGGACGGCCGCTCTGTCCGCCGACCGAAACGCGACGTCCGCCGCAAGACGAACCCACCAGAGTCCCGCCATGCCCGAAGGTCCCTCCATCGTCATCCTGCGAGAACAAGCAGCCCACCTGACTCGCATGTGCATCACGCACGCGTCGGGGAACACGCGGCTCGACACCCGGCGGCTGGTCGGGCAGACCATCGTCGCGCTTCGCTCCTGGGGCAAGCATTTCCTGATCGAGTTCGAGGACTTCAGCCTGCGCGTGCACTTCCTGCTGTTCGGCAGCTACCGCATCGACGAGCGCCGGGAGGGCATGGCGCCGCGCCTGAGCCTGAGCGGCGCCCGGGGCGAACTGAACCTCTACGCCTGCTCGCTGCGCTGGATCGAGCAGCCGCTGGACGACGTCTACGACTGGCGCACCGACGTCATGTCGGATCAATGGAGCGCGGCCCGTGCGCGCAGGAAGCTCGTCGACCGACCGAAGCTGCAGGCCTGCGACGCGCTGCTGGACCAGGAGATATTCGCGGGCGTCGGCAACATCATCAAGAACGAGGCGCTGTTCCGCATCCGTGTCCACCCGCTATCGACGATCGGCGCGCTGCCGGTCGCACAGCACAACGCGCTGGTGCGCGAAGCCCGGACCTACGCCTTCGAATTTCTCGAATGGAAGAAAGCCTACGAGCTGAAAAAGCACTGGCTGGTCCACACGCGACAGATCTGTCCACGCTGCGGCGTGCCGCTCGAGAAGGCGAAGCTCGGCACGACCCAGCGCCGCTCGTTCTTCTGTAACCAATGCCAGGTTCTCTACGGAAACCCGGAGCGGCCTGAAGCCGCCGCATCGCACGGCGCTGTGGCCCGAGCACGATCCGCCGCGCGCAAGAAGGCGAAGACCTCCGCTACCTGAGTTGGGCGACGCTTGGTCCGGCAATGCGCTCGACGTCGGGCGGCGATGTCGAGCACGTCGGGCCCGGATCGCACGACCACTCGCGCAAGAGCTCGGTTATGCACTCCACCTTCCTCGGCCTGCAGCTCGGCCACTTCGTCTGCGTGGCAGCTCACGCGTCACGGCCAGCCTGATTGCGACTGTACATTTCCACATCGCACAGGTCGTGCGGGGAAGACCGCTTCGCTGCAACGAAACCGTCGACAACGCTGCAGGTCGCCGGCACCGTGATCGGCCGACACCGTCCGCACCAACGCGGCCAAGTCCGCGAAAAGTGTAGGAAATTCAGCAGGTTAATTGGTGGGCCCACACGGATTCGAACCGTGAACCAAAGGATTATGAGTCCTCTGCTCTAACCGTTGAGCTATAGGCCCATCAAGGACTTAGCGGCGTTTTCCGGAACCGCGGTGTAATTCTGGTGTAACCGTGCCGGACAATCTGGCCCCCAGCGCATCCATTGCCACACTGAGGTTCGCCGCGTGCGTGTAGCGGTCGGCCATGGCTCGTGTCTTCCAGCCGCCGAGCCCCTGAATTGTAGCGGAGTCGAGACCGGCGTGGGCAGCGTTGGTCGCGGCCGTGTGGCGCAGCGTGTGCGGCGTGATGCCGGTGCCGAGCCCTGCTCGCTCCACGCATCGGGCGAAGATCGCAGAGGCCTGATAGATCCTTCCCGATTTCGCGCGTGCCGACGCGAACAGGAAGGCGTCGGCCGCGCGCCCGCGCACGAGCTCGCGCAGGTACGTGGCCAGGATGCTCGGCATCGGTTGCTCGCGCTGGCCGGCCTTGTCGTCGCCGACCCAGAGAATGCGCCGCTCGTCGTCGACGTCGCGGACGCGCAGAGCAAGAATCGACTCGTGCCGCATGCCGGTGTAAAGCGCGATCATCACGAACGGGAGCGCGTGCTCGCTCTGGTCTGACTCGGCCGCCTTGAGGAGGCGCTGCCCCTGCGCCGGCGACAGGTAGACCAGCTTGCCGGGCGGCTCGACCTGGCGCTCGAGCGCCGGCACATCACGCAGCAGCTTCCGCTTGCGCGCCGTGTTGAGCAGGTGGAGTAGCGCCGATCGCTCGCGATTGATCGTCGCGGGTTTGGCGCCCTCGCCTTTCCGTTTCACGACATAGCGCGCCCAGTCGTCATCCGTGATCGCGTGGAGCTTCAGCTTCCCCAGGTGCGGGACGACGTGCTGCTCGAACCGACGAACCTTGTTGTCGAGATCCTTGCCGCCGTGCTCGCGGAGATACTGCAGGTAGTCGTCAACGGCGTCGGCCAAGCTGAACGACTTGCGATTGCGCGGCGCGACGATGCCGGTCTCGCGCTCGTGCTTGGTCGCCTTCAGCGTCGCGACGTAGTCCTCGGCCTGCTGCCGCGTATATCCCTGGGACTCGAAGCCGACGACCTTGTGAACGCGCTGGCCGGCGATCATCACGTTCACGGACCAACGGCCGTCGGTCGCCGTGCGCGTGTAGACGATGCCGTGCTCGTTGATCGATGCCCCCGCCTTGAGCTTGCGCAAGTTGTCGCGAACTAGCTTTCGGAAGGAGGCCACTGTCGATCCCCGCTAGCGTATTTTTCTAGCATCTCCAAATTGAAGAGTGGGTGCTTAATGCCTAGCAGGTCAGCCAATGAAACACCCTCGGTAGATTTGCCCTGGATATCGCGCTCAGCAACGAGTCGCTTAAGCCGATCCCAGTTCTGCTCAATTATTGAAGTCAGTGCATCTTCTGCGCGGCCAGTGAGCTCGTCGCGCTCACGTCCAGATTCAACCTCGCTGTACATCGCGCTCTCTTCGTCGAGAAAGTAAGAGGCCTCCTGCGAAAACTGCACCGTCTCAGCGATTGCTTTTTCCGCAAAATCCAGAAGTTCCGGCGCTTCGCTGAATAGCCACCAGAGGCGAGTCCACTCCGTCTGTTGCTCCCAAAGCGTGTCCAGAACGTCGCCTAGGTTTGCGCCGCTGGTGAGAGAAACCGAGTTAAGTCCACGCTGAATCGCCCACTCAACAACCTGGCTTAGCGAGCGTCCACGTTGCGCGCGCTGCAACAAGTCGAGTCCGAGCTTCAGCTTCGGCGTTAGCCGAATCGTCAACTGCTCAGCCTTCTCCCCCTTGGGCTTCGGTGCCGGGCCACGGCGTTTTGCAGTTTTTTCGACGTCTTCCATGCAACCCCCGAATCTCGCGCCTGTTGCAATTCTATTCGTCCAAGGGTAGTTTTGCTCACGCGAAACTCGCGCATCGCAAGTTTCACGAGATTCGAGGGATTCTATGCCTGCCGCTTCCAACCTGCCCGCCCCTCCGAGGCTGCTGCGCACTCCCGAGGCCGCTGCCTACACCGGCCTAAGTGTCAGTTCCCTCACGAAATTCCGCTGCCTCGGCAAGGGTCCGCGGTTCGTGCGCCTGAGCGGCGCCGTCCGCTACCGCGCACAAGACCTCGACGACTGGATGAACGGCGGAATCGTCGAGACCGCCGACAGCCGCCGGCAGGCCCAGCAAGCGACCGGGGGCCGCCGGTGACCGCGCGGCCTCGGGAGTCGAAGCGCATCGGCCGCATCGCCAGGGGCCAGCGCCTGGACCATCTGACGATCCGGATGCCGCGCGCGACACGGGAGCGCCTGGCCGACCTCGCCGAGTTGCTCGGCCTGTCCGACTCGGCGGCCGTCGTCGAGATCCTGGAGAAGCGCCTCGCCGCGATGACGCCTGACAGCTGGCAGGTGCTGCAGCAGATGCGCGAAACGCGCCAGCGCGTCGCGGTCGAGCTGAGCGAGGTGCAGCCGTGACCACGCCGAAGAAGCGCCAGATGCGCGGCCGGCCGGCGTCGTTCGTCGACGGCGTTCAGTTCTCGATCCGACTCGAGCGCACCGACTACGACCGCCTTGTCGATCTTGCCGACCTGCTCGGCCAGAGCCTCAGCGAGGTCATTGCCCGCGAGGTGCGCGCCGCGCTGGACCGCGTGACGTCCGACCAGTGGGCCGCTCACGCACAGATGCGCGCCGCGCGCGCAGCCATCCAGGGGCAGGTCGCCCTGGCCACCACGACGGAGGAAGCATGACCACTGCAGACCTCGTAAACGCGGACGCTCTGGTGAAGCGCGTGAACCGCGCCCCGGCGATGCGCCGCGACGGCCGCCGCGTGAAGGCGTGCGCCGAGCGCTCCCGCGAACGCTCAGAGCTGGGCGCCTACTACATCACCGACGCGCGCGGAGTCGTCACCGACCGCAACGTCGACCTGCCGCGCATTGCCCGCGAGCTGGGCGTGCTGAAGCCGGACGACGTGCAGGTATCGCCGTTGGCGATGACGCTGGACCAGGCAGAGGCGCTGCTCTACGCCGCCCGCGAGCGCCTGCAGGACGTCGCCGGAACGGCCCACGAGCGCGCGCTCCGGCAGGACGTCGAGGAGGCCCAGACGCGCGTCAACCTCCTGCGCGCGGCGCAGGCTCGGGGCCCGCAATGATCCAGATCGCCATTCCCGTCCGCGCCCGGCCGCTCGCACTCTGCGAGTGCGGCGCCCGGCCTCAGCACGTCGCGCTGCTCGGCCAGGGTAACGCGCCGCGCGCCGTCGGCCAGTTCCGCGGCCACGGTGTCAGGCATCGCATCGAGTGCGCCCGCTGCGGCGCGCGCACCGAGCCGCAGGCGAGCTTTCGGGCCTGCCTAGATATCTGGGGTAGGCCCGGCGATCAAACTCAGCTGCAGCTCACTGGGAGGAAACGCGCATGACCGAGATTACCTTGCTGGCCCACATGACCCGAATCCTGGCCGCACTCCGATCCGGAGTTCTGATTCCAGCGCCGGGGCTCGCCGAAGAGCAGCAACGCGCTCTCAACGCCGAACTCGACGCGATGCGAGCGCACATCGATAGGATCGTCGGCACAGCTGCTGCGACGCCGATCGTGCCGAAGATGTTCACGCGGCCCGCGGAGCCGAGCGCGGGCGATCGCGGCAAGGCTGCAGTCGCATTAGCCGCTTCCATCACGTTCGGCGAGGCCGCGCGCCGCATCTTCGAGGCACACCGCGCGAAGTATCCGGAGGGATGCCCGGAGGATCTGATCTTCGCCCGTTACAACGCGATCCGCGCATACGAATCGACGTGTGAGCTGTTCGAAGTGGTCGAGCCTGACCTGCGCTCCGAAGTCGAGTCGCTGGTTCGGCGGATGACACGAAGGGATGCGGTCAGCGAAATCAACGACGAACCTGGCGAAGGGCAGTCGTCGTAGCGGGCAGGACCGCCCAAATGAAAAACCCGCCGTTGGCGCGGCGGGTCGGTGTCCAATCCCTAGCAGGAGATCGACGTGACAAATCGTATACCTGCGGCCGACGCGCCGCAACTTCCCTTTCAGCAGTCCCTCGACGCGGATGCGATCCGCATCGACCTCGAGCGAGTGAGTGACGTGCTGTTCGTCCGGCTGCGTCCGGCTCACGTTCCGCCCGGCATCTCGAACGGCCCGCGCGTCGCGCTGGAACTTCGCGCCGAGGGCGCCCGGGCGCTCGGGAATGCGCTGCTGCGCCACGCTGCTGCGCTTGCTGCGCAGGCGGTGTCCAATGGCTAGGCGTCGCTCCGAAACGATCAGCGCCGAGTCGATGCACATCGCGCTCGGCCTCAACGGGAGGCGCGTTCAGATCAGCTTCTCGCCTCGCGACGACAAGTCGGCCGGTCGCGCATTGCCGACGATCGAAGTGTCGCAGCGTGCCGCGGGACGGTTGGGGCGCGCTCTGGTCCGTAAGGAAGCGCAGATCACCGGCATCGCCGGCGTCGCGCCCGTGGTGGCGGACGGCCTTGCGCTGTTCATCCTGCACGAGGTCTACGATACGTTGACTGCCGCTCAGGGCGATGGGCTGAACCCGGTGGACAGACGTCAGGTTGCCACCGCCACCGCGGCGCTTTGTCGGGTGCTCGCTCGCATCGAATCGGGGGTCAGCCATGGCTGATTCCTCCACTCAGAAAGGCAACCCGGACCGCAAAACGAACCTGGAAACGCTCGCGGCCGGCATGTTCGGAAAGTGGCACGACGACTACCAGAGCACGCCCGAACAGTACCGCTCGCTTATGGTCGCGATCTGCACGCACCTCATGCTCAAGGCGCTCAAGGCGCAGGGGTTCCCGACCGAACAGCTTGACCTGGCGGAATGCGACGCTGCGGTGCTGGCCGCCTTGAGTCCGCAGCCCTTGCCGGTGCGCTGCGCGCGCCTGATCGGCGCAGGTGGACGGAGCGCCGTCGCGGATCTGCTCAAACGCGCCGGCTGCCACGGCCGGCCTGTGAAAGAGGGTCCACGCCGTCACGCGAAAGGAGTTCGCCATGCGTAACGAGATTGGCGAACACCAGCAGCGGGTCATCGACACCATCGTGAGGAACTATCACGGCGGACAGATGCCGGGCCGCACGCCGCCGACAAGGCTGAGCCACCAGTCGCCCGAGGTGCGATCGCTCGCAATGGCGATGCTTTGTCAGCCGGTGGGCGGGCGGCCGCGGCCATCCTTCGCGGAGTGCCTCGATCGCGCAATTGCAAGGCTGCGGGCTGGCCCAGCACAGGCGCAGCTGCGGGCCGTCACGCCGGGTAACGCACACGAATTCTCTGAGGCACCAAAGCGTCTCGGGCGCGCGCGCAAGGTACCCATCGGCGGCAACGTCGTCGCGTTCCGCCCGCGCCCGCAGCAGGCCCCGAGCGAGGATCGCGCGACGACTTGGATGCGAGAGATGGTGCGCTCCATTCAGAGGGAGAGCGCAGCGCGCGGGCTGCCGCCGGCTCCCGACGATCCGGACCTGCGCAGGCGCGTGAACACGCGCGCTGCAGCTCGCACTCTGCGCGATCTGCAGAAGCACGAGCAGCTCGGAGGGGGCACGTTCAACGCGGCGCGGTACGACGAGCATTGGGCTGCGGCCTGGATCGAGCTCGGATACGCACCACCTCCTATGCGGTCGAGGCCGGCAAAGGAGAGCCCCGATGGACGCTGAAACGCGCCGCGCGCTGTCCGTGTTCGCGGAGCGCATGAAGTTCATGCGAGAGGGCGGGGCCGCTGCTAGCAGATCGCTAGCAACGGTCGCGCCGCGCCCCCGGCTGCTGCTGGTGACGGCCGAGAACTCCGACGCACTGCGGCCGCAACGCAAGCGCCGAGCACGGCCGGGCAAGATCGCCATCGGCGGCAACGTTGTGGCCTTCCCGCTATCCGCGCCGAGGCCGACGACCGAATTCGACCGGCAGAAGCTGCGGGTTGCTGAGCTGCTCGACGAGAGCGTCTGGCTGGCGTCGCTGCCGCTGGCCGTGCCCAACCCTAAGCCGAAGGTCGGGCCGTGACGACTACGCCGCAAGCAGAGAGCGGGGCAGCCAGGAGGCTCAGGAGATGCTGGCGACAGATGGCGCGCGCCGTGGCCGACTCGCACCTGACCGGAGCTGACCGATCGGTGCTGTTCGCCGTGATGGACCACATGGACGACGACCTGCGGTGTTTCCCGTCGCTCACGACGATTGCGCGAAGAGCCGGCGTGGACCGTTCAACCGCGGTGCGGAGCGTTGCCCGGCTCGAGGAGCTGCAGTACATCGGACGCACCAGCGGCAGCCGCGTGAGCGCGAACGTCTACGTCTTGGTCGATGGTCCTGGACTGGTCGTATCTGAACCCGAGAACGGCGAGGAAGGTAGGTGCGACTACGCACCTAGAGGCGATGTTGCACCTAGGTGCGTAGACGCACCTAGGTGCGCCGATGCACCTACCGGAACTGAGCTAGGTAGGTGCGTGGACGCACCTGGGGGTAGGTGCGTGGACGCGCCTGGGGTAGGTGCGCCAGCGCACCTCCAACCCACCCATATAACCCACCCAATAGAACCCACCAAGAAACAAAAGCCCGCGCGCAAGCCGCGCGCTGCTGTTGTCGTACCGGTCGCACCGGATTGGCTGGATCCGAATGCCTGGGCCGAGTGGGTCGACTACCGCTCGAAGCTCAAGGGCTTCACGGCACGGGCGCTCGAGCTGAGTCTGAAGACCATCGGCCGGCACCGGCAGAGCGGGCACGACCCTGTCCGCCTGATCGAGCTCGCCATCGAGCGCGGCTGGACCGGGATCTACCCAAGCGACGCCACCCTCGCCGACGGCCAGCAGCTCGGGTCGGCAACCGGTCGCGCTCTCGTCGCGCTGCAGCGCTTGAAGGGCACCGGCAACGTGACGCAAGACTTCGAGGCGGCCTGGGCGCAACAGCCGCGGCTGCCGGCCGGGATGCTGCCACGCGATCCGCGCAGCGAGGAGGAGCAGCTCGAGGCCATGATTGCCGGCTCACTCGATCCAGAAGCGACACGCGCGCTGCTGCACGCCGAGAGCACTGAGGAGAGCCAAGCATGACCGAACCCCGCGCATTCAGCTGCGAGCGCCACGGCGAGTATGTCGCTGCAGGCGATCGCTACACGGCTGCCGCCCCCGAAGACTGTCGGTCCTGCCGCGCTGAGGCCCACGCCCTGGAAGCCGCATGGCGCGCAGCCTGGGCGACCTGGCGCCGCGTCGTCGCGGCAGGAATACCAGCGCGGTTCGCTCGCGCGACGCTGGACTCATGGATCGCCGCGACACCGGCGCAGCGCGTGACGCTGGGCCTGGTCCGCCGCTGGTGCGAGCGTGCCGCTGCTGGCGAGGACGACGGGCTCGGGCTCACGCTGAGCGGACCTCCCGGCCTGGGCAAGACGCATCTTGGCGTGGCCGCACTGTGGTACGTGCTCCAGCACTCGCGGCAGAGCGCGCGATACGCGCAATGGGCCGACACCCTGGCTCAGCTGAAGACCAGCGCGGCGCGCCGAGACAATGCCGCTGCCGATGTGATCGACGAACTCAAGGGCGCCGATGTCCTGGTGCTCGACGAGATCGGCGTGCGCCCCGGCAGCGAATACGACCTCGGCGTGCTGTTCGACGTCATCGATCACCGATACCGCGAGGAGCTGCCCACGATCGTCTGCACCAATGCAACCGGCGACCAAGCCTGCGCGATGATGGGCGAGCGCGTCGCCGATCGGTTGCGCGAGGTGAACGAGCTGCTGCTGCTCACCGGCACCAGCCGACGCACCGGCATCGCCAAGCCCGCGACGGGGCCGCTGCCGATCGAGCGCCCGGCCGATGCGATCGACGTGCCTGAATGCTATGCCGGCCGCTTCCAGCTGCGTCGCATCGAGGCCAGTCCGGCGCGCAAAGAGTTCACCAGCGGATCAGCACCGTACGAGCGCGCACGGCTGCCGCTGTACGTGCGGGGGCAGGGTCGGTGATGCAGACGATCGCGGTGCCGATAGTGCTGACCACGCTCACGCCGCAGGCGCAGCTGCTGGCCTTGCGGTTGATCGCCCAGCACGCCGCGAGCGCCGACGGGTTGGTCTGCATGTCGCCTGCAACGATGCGCCGCCACCGCTGGCACAACGCTGCAGTCCTGCTGCGGGCGCGCAGGGAGCTCGAGCGCCGCGGTCTGATCGCGCGCGTCCTGCCGTACCGGCGCGGCACTCGGGCGCGCTACCGCCTCGCCTGGCTCGGAGAGGCCACGTGCTAGCGCAATGCTATCAGCCGGCGCGACCGGGGGCCCCTGAAACGCGATCGACTCACAGCGGGGACGCCGACTCGCAGGGATCGACAGTTTTCGGGTCCCTAAGGGCGCAACAGCAACCCCCCAACTTCGTAGGCGTGGTGCGGGCTGGAGGGTTGCGCCCCTTGCGCCCTGTCGCAGATGAGGCTTGCAAGCTGCCATGACCGCACAGACCCCGCCATCTGCCGTCGCGGAGGAGGTCACCACGCCTGATGGCCGGCGCGTCCTGGTCCGCCGCGATTCGATTCACGTCACCGCGTCGGGGATGGTCGACGAGGAAAACGCCGCCGCGTACCTGCAATGCAGCGCGCGATCGCTGCAGCGGTATCGGCAGCAGCGTCGGGGGCCGTGCTATCGGGTCGTGTCGGGCCGCGTTTGGTACCCGCTGGCCGAGCTCGACGAGTACTTGCGGCTCTGTTCGGTCGATCCCCTCGATAGCTGAAAATTCTTCGCCACGCGTCGCCACCTGTCGCCACGCGTCGCCAGGTCAGACGCCGCACCTCCGTACGCTTCTCGCGAAACTGGAGGTGAACCATGGGCGGAAAAATTCGTAACGCGATTGTCGCTGCGCTGGACGCGATCACGAGCGGCAGCGTGCGCGACCGCATCGACGCAGAACGCAAGCGCCTGGACGAGGAGGGCGAGCGCGAGAAGCAGCTTGAGTCCGCGCGCATCCCGTTGCTCGAAAGCGGCAACGACGCAGAACTCGACAAGGTCGAAGCGAGCATCAACGAGAGCCGCGCCGCGCAGCTTCGCATTCAGGAGCGCATCGAGCTGCTGGGCAAGCGCCTCAGCGAGCGCGAGCAGCAGGAGCAGCAAGCGAAGTTCGGCGAGCTCCGCGAGCGTGTCGATCGCCTGCGTCAATTCGGCGAAGGGCTCATTCGCAACGAGTACGCGAAAGCAGCCGACGAACTCGCCAAGGTCCTGCAGAAACTGCGCGCGGTCGATGAACTCGTGGAAGGCGCGAACTACACGCTCGCCCGTGCAGGCCTCGAATGCGTTGCGCCCACGAACGCGATTCGCTGCCAGCGCGGCCGTAGCGAGTCCGTGACTCGTAAGCGCCGCGTGGGCCTGCGCGATCCGGAACACCCGTACTACGGCCGCGCCCAGCTGCCGCACAACCGCGTCTCGGGAGACGACGGGGCGGAGTGGAATCCCGAAGTCACGGCAGACAACGGCGAGCGCACTCGCTGTTTCGTCGAAATCGAACAGACCGTGCAGGTGCATCACACGGCCGAAGTTCAGGAAGTGCTGCACCGAGCAATCGAAGTGCTGCCGAGCGCCACCACGTCCCACGTTCCGCTCTACGCCAGCGATCAACCCGTCGACCAATCCGTGCTCGATCAGCTGCGCACCGAGTACGGGCTCTGAGTGCGCAATGCCCGCGACAGAACAACTGCAGACGTGGCTTGAGGAGGCTTACCTCGCACGCCACAAGCTGAACACCGGCAAGCTGCTGGTGTCGCTCAGCCACGGCGATCGGAGCCTGACCTTCACGCAGGCATCGATGGGTGCACTCGATGCCTACATCGCGCAGCTGCGCACCGAGATTCAACAAGCGGGCGGCAAGCCACGCCGCCGCACCTACCGGATAGCGCAGACAGGGAGCGGATTGTGAGCGGCTCAGAATTAAATTCAGGCGGAAGCGGGCGACGGCTCAAGCTCTGGCGTCCGCCGATGTCCGGGCCGAACTCGGCCACGAACGTTGGCACGGTGCTCGCGCGAATGCGCGACGCGGTGCGGAACAACGCGTGGGCCGGTGCGTCGATGGACAAGCGCGCGGCCAATGCAATCGGCTGCGGCATCCAGGCGAAGGCGCTCTACGGAACACCGGCGCAGCGCGCCGAGGTGGATGCGCTCTGGACACAGTCCCTTCCGTACCTGGACGCCGACGGCGTGTGCACCTTCTACGGGCTGCAGGAACTCGCCTGGCGCGAATGGGACGAGGCGGGCGAAGTGTTCGGGCGCATCCGGGCGCGCCGGCCGGCGGATGGCTTGCCCGTGCCGATGCAGGTCCAGCTCATCGAATCCGAGCAGTGCCCGCGCGACTACTACGGCACGGCGAGCAACGGCAACGCGATTCGCCAGGGCATCGAGTTCAGCAGCATCGGCAAGCGCGCGGCCTACTGGATGTATCGCACGCACCCTGGCGATGCGACCTGGATGGAAAGTCGCGGCAACGAGCTCGTGCGTGTCCCGGCTGAACAGGTCATCCACCTGTATCGGCCGCTGCGCGCAGGGCAGATGCGCGGACTTCCCCGGGCGCAGTCGGTGCTGGTGCTGATCAAGACGCTCGACCGCGTGCGCGACAACGTCGCGGAGCGCCAGGCGATTCAGAACCTGTTCGCGGGTTGGTTCATTCGGCCGAAGGATTCGGCGAATGACAGCATTCTCGAAGAGTCGAAGGTCGGCACAGACGAGGACGAGACGCCGATCGCCGGCCTGGAACCGGCGACCATGCAGGAGCTGCCGGAGGGATGGGATGTCAAGTTCTCGACGCCGCCCGGTGCTGGCAACGACTACGCCGACTTCGTTCGCACCGAGATCCTCGCCTTCTGTGCTCGCGCAGGGATTCCTTACGAGGTGCTCACCGGCGATCTCAGGGACGTCAGCGATCGCGCGCTCAAGCTGATCCTGAACGAGTTCCGGCGCACGATCGAGTCGGACCAGTGGCTCTACATGATCCCGAACCTGTGCCAAGCAATCCGCGGCGCGTGGTTCGATGCGGCCGTGCTGTCGGGGCGGCTGCAGTTCCCGAACTACACCGAGCTGCGCGACCAAATCACCTCCACCTTGTGGATGCCGCAAGGCTGGCCCTGGAGTCATCCGGTGCAAGACGTCGAGGCCGAATCCAAGGCCGTGCGTGCCGGCTTCAAGGCGCGGTCCGGCGTGATCCTGCAACAGGGTGAGGATCCCGAAGAAGTGGACCGCCAGCAGCAGCGTGACAACGTCCGCGCCGACAAGCTCGGCCTGCGCCACGACAGCGACGGCCGGCAGGGGGGCAAGTAGCGATGGCTGTGAAGACCGACGCGCGCGGCGCTTACCGCGCTGGCACGCGCTTCAAGGACATGGCCGCCCGCATGGCCAAGGCCGAGCAGCTCGCGGCCTCCGACCTGCAGCGCAGGCTCGTCCCCGAGTTCGTTCGCGGTGCGCAGGTCACGCACAACATTGCACCGGCACGCGTTCGCGCGAGCAGCGCCGTCATGCGCCGCGGCAATGCGGTTCAGCTGACCGGCTACGACCGCCCGACCGGACTGATGCAGTTCGGCGCGAAGGCCTCGGCCGCCGGCGTAACCGTCACGGTTGCGAAGGCGACCGGGCCCGTGCGACTGCGGCACGCCTTCATCGCCTCGGGCGTGAGCAGCAATCGTCAGGTGTTCCAGCGCGTCGCCTACGGCAAGGGCGCGTTCAAGCGGGTCATGACGAAAGGCAACTACAAGGGCCAGCGCCGCACGCCGATCGACGTGAAGTACGGGCCGAGCGTCGCGCAGATCCTGCGCAATCAGCAGCTCAAGGAGCGACTCATTCAGTTCGCACAGCAGACGTCCAGCGCCGAGGTACGGCGCCAGTTAGGGAGGCTCTGAAGCATGGCAAATCGTGACGAAATCCTGCGCTTCGTTGCGCAGGTGGAAGGCAAGAAGAGCGTCGAGGAAGTCGGCAAGGCCTTCGACGCCGTGGGCAAGGCGGCCGAGAAGGCGGACCCGGAGGCCCGCAAGCTGATCGACGACATCGAGCGCGTCGGCAAGGACAAGTCGGCGATTCAGTCGTTCGTCAAGCTCAAGGCCGAGCTGACCGAAACCGGCACGAAGCTCGCCGGTGCGAAGACCGAGCTCGAGCGCCTGCGCGGCGAGATGGGCAAGTCGGACACGGCGAGCAAGAGCCTGCAGAAGTCGTTCAACGCCGCCGAGAAAGAGGTAGACCGGCTGACGAAAGCGGAAAACCGGCAGTCGGTCGAATTGCAGAAGCTCGGCGGTGCGTTGACGAAGGCCGGCTTCGATACGACCAAGCTGACCGAAGCGGATCGCCGGCTAAACGACGAGGCGCAAAAGCTGACGCAAAAGCTGCGCGAGTTCGCGCTCGGCGCGAGCGCTGCCGGCAAAGGCGCGCGCGATGCGGCCGACGGAATTGACCGGCTGAACAAGTCGACCAAGGAGAACAAGAAGGAATCCGACGGACTGATCGCGACGCTCGGCAAGATCAGCGTCCTGGCCGCGGGCATCGGGATTGCGCTCAAGGGCGTGCAGCTCGGGGCCGGCGAGTTCTCTGGCGCGGTCGCGATCGAGCAGTCGCTGGCGCGTGTGCAGGCATTGGCCGAAGGCGCGACGGATCGGGTCGCGCAGCTCGGCACGAAGATTCACGAGGCCGCGCGCGAGGCCAAGGTCGGGCCCGAGGCCGCAGCCGCCGGGCTCGCTGCCCTGGCCGCCCAGGGCCAGAACATCGACCAAGCCTTCGCCTCCCTGGTGCCGACGCTGCGGCTCGCGAAGATTGCCCAGATCGAGGTCGGCCAAGCCGCTGGCTACGTCGACGACGTGCTCGACCTGTTCGGGCTCAGCGCCGAGAAGGCGGGCGATGCGGTCGACGTTCTGGTCGCAGCCGCGAAGGGTTCGGACGAGGGCCTGGCCGGGCTCCTTGGCGCACTCTCGAAGATCGCCCCGACTGCGCGCGATGCGGGGCTCAGCTTCGAGCAGACGGCCGGCATTCTCGGCGTCTTCGTGCAGAACGGCTTCAGCGCGGAGAAGGCGGCCAAGGGCCTGCTCAAGATCTTCGACGACCTGCGCGATCCGACGTCGGACCTGCGCCTGAACCTCGCCGCGCTGGGCGACAACTCCGGCGACTTCGCCACCGCGATCAGCACGCTGGCCGGTGCGGGCGAGAAGGGGAAGAAGACCCTCGACGCACTCGACGCGTCGTCGCGGAACCTGGTGCTGTTCCTTTTGCAGCAGGGCGGCAACGCGATCGGGGAGTTCACGAAGTCGTTGGAATCGGCCGGGGGCACGGCAAGCAAGGTCGCTGCGGCCATCGACGACAACCTCGGCAGCGCCTTCAAGAACACGGTCGACGCCTTCGACAACCTCGCCACCGAGTTCCTGCAGCCGATCCTGGCGCCGCTGAAGGACGAAATCGTCGTCGTCGAGAAGGCGCTCAACGAGTTCAGCAAGACCGAAGCGTTCCGGAATCTGCAGGACGCGCTGGTCAAGTTCGTGACCACCGGGATCGCTGCGCTGAATCAGTTCGTCTCGCAGATCGACTTCAAGAAGGTCGCGGAGAACCTGGCCAACTTCGGCACCAACGCGAGCGAGTTCTTCACGAAGTTCCACGGCGATATCGAGGCGGTCGCCACCTTCGCCGGCAAGACGATCAACGGCATCGGCGTCGCCTTCGACGGGGCATCGGTCGTGATCCACAGCGCCGCAACGGTGATCGCGACCGCGCTGGCCGGCATGGTCAAGACCGCCGCGCTGCTCGCGAAGCTCGACATCGCGCGCGAGATGGGCGACAAGATCGCGGGCGTACAGACGACGTCGGAGAAGCTCGACGAGCTCGCGCGCACGTTGTGGGAGTCCACCAAGACCAACGCCGAACAGACGGCGCAGTCCTGGAAAGGGCTCTGGGAGAACATCGACGGACTGGCGGGTTCCATCGGAGCCGCAACGCCGACCGCACAGACCGGCGCCGCAGCGATCGCCGGTATCGGTGACGCTGCCGCCACGCTGCCGGAGAAGGTCGCAGGCGCGACGACGGGCGTGCAGGAGCTGGGCGCTGCGACCACCGAGATGCAGGCCGCCGCCGCGCCGGCCGTGCAATCCGTGCAGGACCTGGGGACGATGGTCGTCAAGGCCGAGTCCAATCTGAAGGAGGCGCGCGACCGAGTGCGGGAAACGCGCAACGCGCTGCTCGAGCTTCAGCACTCGGCAGAGGCCACACCCGAAGCGCTGGCCGCAGCGAACGCCGAGTTCCAGGCTGCGACGCTCAACTTGGAACGGACGAAGGCCGCGCTGCAAGGCAACAAGGAAGCGGCGGATGAACTCAAGCAGGCCTACAAGGTGCTCGGCATCGTCTCGCAGGAGGACCTCTACGAGAAGTCGCTGAAGGCTGAGGCCGCGCTGGATGCGGTCGAGCGCGCGATGCGACGCGGTGCCGCGACGTCGGAAGACGTGCGGCGCGCCTTCGTTGCGGCCGCTGAGGCCCAGCTGGCTACCGTCAGGGACAGCGATGCCGTGACGCGCGCTCGCGTCGAGAACGAAATCAAGGTCAAGGCTGCCGCGCTGGGTGTCGTGGATACGCTGGAGAAGCTTGGCTTGGCCGGCAAGAAGGCCGGCGACGACGTCGCATCGGGCGCCAACAAGGCGACGTCCGCACTCGACGAAACCGCCGCGTCAGCGGACAAGGCTGCGGCCAGCGCTGAAGGCTTGGGCGAGAGCTCGAACAACGCCGCTGACGGCCTGCAGAACGTCACCGACGCCGCGATCGGTGCGAGCCAGGCGTTCGCCAACGCGGCCCAGATGGGAGGCAATCTGGACCGCGTGACGTTCAACCTGCTCGACGAGCAGACCCGCCGCTACAACGAAGAGCTCGCGGCTATCCAGGCGAGCAACGATGCGATGGACGAGCGCAAGCAGCTCATCAACTCGCTTACGTCGTCCTACAACCTGCTCAGCCAGGCGCAGATTCAGGCCCTGGCGAACGCGAAGATGGAGCAGCAGCAGAATCTGCAACGCCGGCAGGAGGAGTCGACGCGCCAGCGGGATCAGCAGCGCGAGCAGCAGCAGGCGACGACCAACTCCGGCGGAGGCGGTGGAGCGGTGACCCGCGGCGTGCTGGACATCAACATCAAGGGCACCGCCGCTGACATCAGGCAGACGACGCAGGACCCGGCAGCGGTCGAAGCGCTGGCTCGAGCGATCGCGCCAGCGCTCGAGCGGCTGGCCCAGCGCGGCGCGTTCCGGGTTCGCCTGCTGTGACGCACTGCAAGGGGGGGCAAAAACAGCACCCCCTTCAAACGGCCGCCAGCGGCCGGGGTCCCTGAAACGCGCTCGGCTCGCAGCGGGGACGATGACTCGCACGTTCAGAGAGTTTTTCGGGCTCTATGGCGTGACAGCAACAGATAAAAAAAATCCATAAAAAGCCGGGTATTACGAGAATTTAACTGTAACGAGCGCCGCGATTCTCGTTACAGTTCCATCGCCCCGAGACTGCCATCGCCGGCCAGCCGAATTTAAGCAGTGTGCTAGGTTTCGGCGGGGTGGCGGTGGAAGTCCTAGAGGCCCGAAAAGCCGCTCGGTCGCGCCGAGAAATGCAGCGCTGATGCGGTCTCCGCGGTGCTGCTCGGCCTGTTCGGTCGCGCCGGGGTTGGAAAGGGGGCGGAACTGCGCCACGGCCGGTCCCGTTGTGGGAGATTGGTGGCCTCGGCGACAGGAAAGAGCGCCCAGAGGAGCGCGCGATGGTCATCACCTGCCCGAAGTGTCAGCACACCAACGATGCCGCGACCGGCAAGCCGATGGAAACCTGCCCGCAGTGCGGCGTGATCTACGCGCGCGCCGCGCTGGCTCAGGCCCAGCAGCGGCAGGCCGAGACGGTGCGTAGCCGAGTCCGGGCGGCCGCCCCGGAGGCGAATGCGCCTGGCTTCGTGGAGCGTGTGGGTTGGTACCTGTGCCTCTCGGGTGCTGTGCTGGCCGGCGTTGAACTCGCCTGGACCTTCGCCAAAGCCGAGAGCGCGCCTCAGCAGGCCGCAGGCGCCGCGTTGGCCCTGGGGCTCGCAGCGATCCCGTACTGCTTTGCTCGCGCCTTGCAGATGCTGATGCGGCGCTGAGCGATGCGGCCACGCTTGACGGTCTACCGGTTGTAGATCCGGCGGCGGGTGATTGGTCTTAGTTCTCGTCGAGCAGCTTGCGGATGTTTTCCTTGAACCGCTGTTCGAACAACGTTCGAACGTAGTGTTCGGGGATACGGAGCCGAGTTGCGATCTCCAGATCAGTAATTTGACCTGCCCGGCGAAGTGCCTCGAACTCTTGTCGCTTCGCTTCGGGACACAACGCTCCAAGCGCCATCCAGAACGAGCGAACCTCTGCGTCCATCATGTCCGAGCGTTCGAGCTGCGGAGAGGCGAATTCTTCGAGTAAGTTTTCGAAGTCGGCGGCGTTGGAGACGTTATTGATTGCGTTGTCGTCGAAAAGATGCATCAGCTCTTTCGACCATACGAATCGCTCCCAACAGTAGTTCAACTGGCGGGCCAGAACGATAACGGCACGCCCCTGAGCCTGCTGGACGATTCGAATGCTTTTGTTATTCGCGCTCAGAAAAAAACCCCGAACCAAGTCGGGGTTCAAGTCGCTTTTTACAACGAGTGCGGATTTGCCGGTCAGTTCTTTTACTTTTCGAATTAGAACGCTTCGACTTACCGGAATGTTCTGCTGTTGACAGAACTCATACAGTTTCTTGTAGGACATCCACGTCTCCCCTTGACGCTTCAGATCAATCCGCGATTTCTACTTCCTGCTGCGGTTGTCCGATGAGCTGCGTCAGCGAACGAACGAGTTCGCCGGCGATATCTTCAGCACTGGCCTCGCGGTTGGCTCCCGGAAACATCCGAAAATTGGTCGCGTTGAGGCCATCCTTGCCGAAGAGCAGTTCTTTGGCTTGGTTCATGTTGCTGGCCATTTCGCTTCTCCTACCTCTTCTTCCTCTCTACTCTCTTCCGCAATATCGCCGATTTGCTTGCGAAATCGCAGCGCCCGAGTTAACCTGGGCGGTTAACTCGTTTTACCTTCCTTGGATACAGGCGGCCGTCCAGCGATCTGTTGCCGCCATAGAACCCAGGATACTGCTATACGCCGTTTTCATCTGTCAATCTCACGCATTGAGACTATGTTCGTTTGGTTTCTGTATATATCGGGACCCATTTTGCCGTTTCAGCCGATCATCACGCTTCTGCCACAAGTTCGATTTCGGTTGTTCAGCTGACGTCGTCGCTTCGTGCAATTGATTGCCGAGGCCAAGCAATTTTCTCGCCGCACCGTCCCATTGACTGCGACAGACTGCCGCTAGGCTGCTCATCCTCTCATTAAGCTAGAACTCGGCAGCGGCTTCTTTCTGCGTTAGCTACCCGCAGCTGGATTGCTTCTCGTTGAATTTATTCAACTTCCGTGGTTGGCCGCGCCTTTGCGTTTCGAAGATTGCGGACCTTTGCTTGCCCGCGTACGCTACCGGATCCGTACGATTGTACGTGTCGTATGCTGTCTCTCTGGTCCGACCCGCACCACGACTTGCCACCCTTCGCCGCAGACGGGTCCGTCACGATGTGGGACGCGATCGCGCGCGTCGCGCTGCCGCCGCGCCGCAGGGTCTGCCGGCCGCTGGACTGGGCGCCGATCATCATCCCCTGCGCAGCGGGCGGTGCGGCCGTGGTGACGTCACTGTGGGGGCTGCTCCCGGATGGCGTGCCCGGCCCAGGCGGCCAGCCGCAGCTCGCGACGTTCGACGTCGCCAAGCTCTCGGCATACCCGCTCCGCTCCATCTGGGCGAACGACGCGCTGCTCCGCCGCTGCCTGGTTCCCGCCTCGGGGTACGTCGCCACCGTCGCCGGCAGCACCGCCGCATTCCTGCCGTTCCAGGAGCAGCCGACGACCTTCGCCGGCATCTTCTGCTCCCTGGCCGGGGCGGGTGAGCCCAAGGGCGCCCCACAGCGCTACTCATTCGGCATCATTACGCGGCAGCGGTGCGACCGGGAACGGTTCGCTCACCACGCGCCGGTCGTGATCGGGGTGAACAGCCGGGACACTTGGCTGAAGACGTCGCATCAGATGGCGTCGGGACTGCTCGGCAACGCCCAGCCGAAGCTGCGGGAGCGGCAGATTCGGGCGGGAAGTTCAGCTGCCGTCTAGGTCGCCAACGAAGTCGGAATTTTCTGAGGCCTCGGCCAGCGCCATGCTGATGCGGTCAACAACTTGCGGCCGCACACTGGTCCCGTTCGTGAGGTCGCGGGCACGCGGCGGGCAAGGGACGCTCGCATACGCTGAGGACGAATGAAGCCCCGCCTGGCCGATCGAGCCACCGCCGGCGCGACTGCAGCGCGGCCGGTACCACCGCTGGCGTGAGAGGCGACGCTCTCACGCGACACAAGGCAACCACACTTCTGCGACGGGAGAGCGGCATGGCAACACGGACTAGGCTGGAGGTAACGTGGTCGAGAGAGCATTCTGACTGGGTGCTCACGCAGGGTACTGGCATTGAACGGGTTGGTCTTTCGCGACACGAGACCAAGCAGGACGCCGTGGATGCAGGGGCGGCGCGCGGCAGAGCGATCATGCGGAACGGCGGGCGCGCTCAGTTGGTCGTGCATCTGAAGGATGGGACATTCGACTTCGAGCGCACCTATCCGGACGAAACACCCCAACGCAAGGGCTGACTCTGGATGCGTCTGCCTGCCGCGCTCCGGTCGCTCAGGCTGGTGAGATAGCGAGGTTGACAGATTGTGACCGAGGTGCTGCCGTTCGTGCTGTTGGGCGTGGTGATCGCCGTTGCGGCCGGGTTGGTCACTTGGCTGACGATGTTGTCCTTTCGAGCACCTCAAAATGCGGCCGCGCAAGCTGTTGCTGCGCGGCCGCCGGATAGGCTCGTCTACAAGGACGGAGAGTCAGCATTCAGGTACGCATGTGCGTACATGGATTGCACTGTGAGCGCAGGTGCAACACTCCCCGCGATCGTCGTAGACGCAAGGGTCTACGGTATGCCTCATCCGACGAAGCGGCTGGATTCCGGGAACCAACTCGTCATGCTCCGCATTCCATCAGGAAGCGGGGGCTTTGTCGTTCCAGCAGAGACTGCGGGGACAGCCGGGCCAACGTTGAAGCCCGGCGATCTCGTCGCGTGGCGGGTGATGGGCCACTCGGCCGAGATTGCTGCAGTCGGAGAAGAGAACTTCGGATGGATCGGCTTAGTGGTTGGCACGCTGCGGCCGGAATACGAGCTAGGGTCTGGATGGGTTGGCGGTATTCGATTCTTGCCATGACCAACGCGAGCGCAGACCTAAGAAGCCAGCAACTGCAATACTGGAGAGACAGCATGCGCCGAACCATCAACCAGTTGTCCCAAGATTTCGATGCCGCAATTGATTGGCTCGAACGACAGCGCGTTGCGCCGGGACATCGCTTTGAACGTTATCGGGAGATTCTCGACGTCGCACTCGCAACGCCTCCAGGTACAGATATCCCGATCGAGACGATCGAGTACTACGGTGCAATTTGCGAAATAGATCAGCTTTGCGATATTGCCGCTCTTCCGGACGCAGTGGTCGACTCGGCACAGGCGCGCCGAAAGCTGCGCACGATGGTGGATGGAGAGCCGTTCTACTTCGCTAACCAAGGACCGCAAGACCCGGGCCGAGACGCCGGTTTCGAGCTATCGACAGCGGCACGGTTTGCCACCGCGGGATTTGCCGTTCGCCTTGAGCATCCCGCAGACGTCAGCGTCAGAGACCTTGCTGGAACCGAGCTGCAGATTGAGTGCAAGCGCCCTCGGGGGCCCAGAAACCTCGAACCGAACTTGGTCAGCGCCTATCGACAACTCGTTCGGACGAAAGCCGTGTTGCCCGAAAGTATCCCTATTGTCGCCATCGACTTGACGCTGATCGTCAACGCCGAGTTCCGGCCCATCGTCTACCCGTCCGAAAAGGTGGCTGGCGACCGATTCGACGCGGCGCTGTATCGCTTCGAGGTCGACCACGGCGAAGCATTTGCGAACGCCGATTACCATGGCGATGGAGAAGGACGGATTGCCGCGCGCTTGTACAGCTTCTCCGGAATGTTCCACATTGGCGACGATCCGCCTGCCGTCGGCACGCTCGTGAGGCTCGGTATGACTGAGGCTCAGCAGCGGACAGAGACGGGAGCTAGGGTCGCAGGGCTGTTCCGTCGACTGCATGGATTCGATCAGCCCTAGATGAAATGTGTATACAAATTCCGCGTGTAATTCTCGTGCAATCTTGGCGGAAAAATCCGCCAGTTTCGGGCAGCTCCATGCAACAGATTGAACCACAGATTCGCGTCTAAGTTCGCGAATCTGCTAGGTAATGCAACGGAATGCATGCACCCGAATAGACCAGATGGCGGATTATGAGTCCTCTGCTCTAACCGTTGAGCTATAGGCCCTGGAGCGGCGCGCCGGTGCAAGTGCTCCGTGCTCGACGCGGCGGCGATGCAGCACCGCGGCGGAGCGTCGTGCGAGCAGGCTCGGGCGGACGGGCTCTGCCGGGAGTGGGATTGTAGCGGACTGGCCGCGGGCTGGGCACCGGGGCCGGAATCGGCGGACTGACCGCCGGATATGCCACCGGTGGCACGCAGTCACGTTGCAGCGCGCCCGCCTGTCGCACAGGGTTCATGGTCGCGGAACGATCGTCATCGGCGCAACGACGAAGCAGCGGCGCATCCCTACCCTCCTCATGCGACGCGGGCAACAGACCCGGCGCTGCCCGCGCAGCGGTGGAACTGGCGATAAACCACACGAGACACGCGTGCATCCAACGACGCGACCGACAGTGGCGGGCTTAGCGCCGTCGCGGTCACCGCTGCATTTGCCGCGTGCCGCCGCGCAGGTTTCACGCCTGTGAAAACAGCGTGGAGAAACTATCGAACCTAAACATTTCTTCATGCTCGTGCATCGGTGCTCCGGACTATCGTCACATGCGGTGTGACGCAAATTGCGGCCACCATGGGCAATGCATGCAGTCAGGACAAACGGGGAGCAGCGAGTGCAGCGATGGCACGGACGCATCGGTGACGCGACGGCCGGCGACGGAGCGGTGCTTCGCTATCGCGTGCACCTGCGCGGCACGCCGCTGGACGAGCTCGATGCCGCCGCCGTGCACGCGCGACTCGGCGCGCCGGCGTGGGCGCTCGAGCGCGTGACGTCGATCGTCGTCTACGGCCTGTGGCCCGGCGACGGCCAGCTCTGGGCACCGGATCCGCGTGCGCGCGTGTACGCGCTCGACGCGCCGCCGGTCACGTTCGACGGTTCGCCGCCGCACTGCGCCCTCGGCGTCGAGACGACATTGGCGCGCGACGCACTCGCGCAGCGTCTGCATCAGGCCTTCGCGCGCGACCGCCTCGTCAAGATCGAGGTCGACGACGAGTTGCCTTGAGGTCGAGTTACAGGTGGCGCCGGTCGAAGCGTCCGTACGGAGTCGCGCGGCCTTTGCCGGCGCCGGTCGAATAGGCGCGTCCGCAACGGCGCGCAACGATGGCGCCGCGGCCGCGCGGAGCTCGTCGATGCGATCGACTTCCGTTCGGACTTGGATTCCCGTGCCCGAGCCCGCCCCGCGTTCTGCACGAGCTCAGTCGCCCGACAGTGCACGACCCGGTTCGGCGCCGGTCGCGCTGCCGAGGCGCTCGGCGAGCGCATAGGCGTCGAACGGCGCACGCACTTTGACGTCGTTGTCGAAGAAGCAGTAGATGTCGCGCGGCCGCTTCGCCGCCGCCGTGCGCGTGATGCGGCGAGCACCCTTCGGCTGCGAGCCGAGGCGCCAGGCGCGGATGCGCCGCGCCCAGGCGTCGAGCGCGGCAGCGTCGTAGCCGCTGACGTAGAGCTCGCGGTCGCCATGCAGGCGCAGGTAGACGAAGTCGGCGGTGGTTTCCTCGATCAGCGGCCAGCGGCCGGCCGTGTCGGCGACGACCAGCGCGACGTTGTGCGCACGAAGCTGCTCGACGAATTCGGCCTCGCAGAAACTCGGGTGGCGGATCTCGACCGCATGGCGCAGCGGCGCGTCGTCGAGGCGCGGCAACGCGGTGCGGCCGCGCATCCGTCCGGTATCGCGGCGACGTCCGAGCGCGAGCGCCTGCCGCGCGGTCCGCGGCAGAAGCGCGAGGAAATCGGCGAAGCGCTGCGGGTCATAGCGCAGGCTCGGCGGGAATTGCCAGAGTATCGGTCCGAGCCGCTCGCGCAGCGCGAGCACGCCGGAAGCAAAGAAATTGGCCAGCGGCGTTTCGATGTCGCGCAGCCGCAGCACATGCGTGACGTAGCGCGGCGCCTTGACGGTGAAGACGAAGTCGTCCGGCGTCTGCTGCCGCCAGTCGCGAAAGCTCTGCGGCCGCTGCAGGCTGTAGAACGTGCCGTTGATCTCGATCGCGGAGAACGTGCGCGAGGCGTATTCCAGTTCGCGCCGCTGGGCCAGGCCGCGCGGATAGAATACGCCGCGCCAGGGCGCATAGCGCCAGCCCGAGATGCCGATGTAGGTGCGGCCGCTGCGTGGCTTCATGGGGATGGCGTTGCATGTGCCGTGCCGGCTACGACGGCACGGGCCGCGGCGGAGCGGTTTCAGGTGCCGCGGCCGGACGGCCGCAGGCCAGCCGAGGTCGGCAAACCAGGGGGAAGGACGGATGGCTTTTTCACGCTGGGGCTGGGCGGCGTTCAACGCGCTGCAGCTCGTGTTCACGCTGCTGTGGACGGCGGGCTGGATCACGCTCGCGCTGCTGGTGCTGCTGGTCACGCGCCGCCGGCGCCTGCCGTTGCGCATGGCCGCGCGCTGCTGGGCGCCGGGACTGCTGCGCGGCTCGGGTGCGCGGCTGGTCGTGCGCGGGCTCGAGCGCGTGGACTGGAGCCGCCCGCACGTGCTCGTCGCGAACCACCAGTCCATGATCGACATCTGCGCGCTGTTTCATGCCGTGCCGGTGCCGCTGCAGTTCCTGCTCAAGCAGGAGCTGTCCAAGGTGCCGTTCGTCGGCGCCTATGCACGCGCGATGGGCATGATCTTCGTCGAGCGCGGCAGCGCGCGCGAGGCGACGCGGCGCATGCAAGAGGCGGCGGCGCTCGTGAAGGCCGGCGCCACGCTCTGCGTGTTCCCCGAAGGCACGCGCAGCCGCGACGGCGAGGTGCTGCCGTTCAAGAGCGGCGCGTTCCAGGTCGCGCTCGATGCGGGCGCCGATGTGGTGCCCGTCGCGATCGAAGGCTCGGGCAAGGTGCTGAGCCTGTCCGGATTGTTCCGCGTGCGTCCCGGCACGATCACCGTGAGCTTCGGCACGCCGCTGCGCGGCGTGGACATCGACCGCCAGACGCTCGCGCAGCAGGCGCGCGACAGCGTGATTGCGATGAAACGCGAAGCGGCCTGAGACGGGGCGGAACCGGTACGCCGCGCTTCGCTCTTACGATTCCCCATTCCCGGTTCCCGACAGAAAAAAGCCCGCTTGCGCGGGCTTTTTTCGTCAGCGTCACTCGAGATCGAGGAACGATCGCAGTTGCTCCGACCGGCTCGGATGGCGCAGCTTGCGCAGCGCCTTGGCTTCGATCTGACGGATGCGCTCGCGCGTGACGTCGAACTGCTTGCCGACCTCTTCCAGGGTGTGGTCGGTGTTCATGTCGATGCCGAAGCGCATGCGCAGCACCTTGGCCTCGCGCGGGGTCAGGCCCGCGAGCACGTCGCGGACGGTCTCGGACAAGCCCGTGCTCGTCGCCGATTCGACCGGCGAGTCGACGTTGGTGTCCTCGATGAAGTCGCCGAGGTGCGAGTCCTCGTCGTCGCCGATCGGCGTCTCCATGGAGATCGGTTCTTTCGCGATCTTCATGACCTTGCGGATCTTGTCTTCCGGCATCTCCATCTTCTTGGCCAGCTCCTCCGGCGTCGGCTCGCGACCCATTTCCTGGAGCATCTGACGGCTGATGCGGTTGAGCTTGTTGATCGTCTCGATCATGTGCACCGGAATGCGGATCGTGCGCGCCTGATCGGCGATCGAGCGCGTGATCGCCTGGCGGATCCACCAGGTCGCATAGGTCGAGAACTTGTAGCCGCGGCGGTATTCGAACTTGTCCACGGCCTTCATGAGGCCGATGTTGCCTTCCTGGATCAGGTCGAGGAACTGCAGGCCGCGGTTCGTATACTTCTTCGCGATCGAGATGACGAGACGCAGGTTGGCCTCGACCATTTCCTTCTTCGCGCGGCGGGCCTTGGCCTCGCCGATCGACATCGCGCGGTTGATTTCCTTGATGTCCGGCAGCGACAGGAACAGGCCCTTCTCGGTCGAGACGAGCTTTTCCTGTTCCGCGACGATCTCGTCCTTGTGCGCGCGTATGCCCGAGGACCACTTCTGCTTCTTGCGGATCAGCTCCTCGGTCCAGTCGAGATCGATCTCGTGGCCCGGGAACGCGCGCAGGAAGTCCTTGCGCGGCATCTTCGCGGACTTCACGCAGAGGTCCATGATGATGCGTTCGTGGTTGCGGATGTTGCCGACGACGTCGCGCAGCTTCTTGACGAAGCTGTCGATCATGACGGCCGGCAGCTTGAGCTTCAAGAAGCTCTCGGCCATCTGTTCGCGCAGCTTCTGCGCCTTCTTGTCGATGAGGCCGTACTTCTCGGCGGTCTTCTGGAACTTGGCGTAGAACTGGCGCAGCTCGTCGAGGCGACGGGCGACCTCGACCGGATCGGGACCGGTCTCGCCGGGGCCGGCTTCCTCGCCGCCCTCGCCCGATTCGTCCTCGTCGTCCTTGCCGGCCGGGGCGGCGCCGCCTTCGTCGGACTCGAGCATTTCCTCGCTGATCGCCGGCTGCGGCTCTTCCACGTCGGCGAAGCCGGCGATGACTTCGGACAGGCGGCGCTTGCCTTCGAGATGCTGGTCGTATTCCTCGATCAGCAGCTGGATCGACCACGGGAAGCTGGCCAGCGCGGTCTGCACCGCGTTGAGGCCTTCCTCGATGCGCTTGGCGATCGCGATTTCGCCTTCGCGGGTCAGCAGCTCGACCGTGCCCATCTCGCGCATGTACATGCGCACCGGATCGGTCGTGCGGCCGACCTCGGCGTCGACCGCGGCCAGGATGGCGACGGCCTCTTCGGTGGCGGTTTCGTCGTCGGCGACGGCGGACGGCGCGTCCTGCGGCAGCATTTCGCCTTCGGGCGCCGTCTCGTGCACCTCGATGCCCATGCCGTTGATCATGCCGATGATGTCTTCGATCTGTTCCGGATCGACGATATCGTCAGGCAGGTGGTCGTTGACTTCGGCGTAGGTCAGGTAGCCCTGCTCGCGCCCCTTCACGATGAGGAGCTTCAGGTCGGACTGCTGGTCCTGGGTGGTGTTCTCGATGGCCATGGGGGCTCGGCTGGGGGCAAGACTTGAGATTATAGGCAGCCTGTCAAGGGCGCCCCGGGCGGGGAACCTGGCCAGGCATAGCGAGTTCTGGCGGGTCGGGCCGTCAACGGACCTCGAGGCGGAACGTGACTGGACCGTCGTTCACCAGATGGACCTGCATATGGGCGCCGAAACGCCCGGTTTCCACTCCCGGATGGGCGCCGCGCGCCAGTTCGACCAGGCGGTTGAACCAGCGTTCGGCTTCGGCCGGGGCCGCGGCCGTCGTGAAGCTCGGCCGCATTCCCGAATCCGTGTCGGCCGCCAGGGTGAACTGCGACACCAGCAGCAGACCGCCGCCGGTATCGGCGAGCGAGCGGTTCATGCGTCCGGCGTCGTCGCCGAACACGCGGTAGCCGAGCAGGCGCTGCAGCATCCGCGCGGTCTGCGCCTCGCCGTCGCCGGGCTGCACCGCGACGAGCGCGAGCAGCCCCGGACCGATCGCGCCGACCGTCGCGCCGTCCACGTCCACGCGCGCGGTGCTGACCCGCTGGATCAGGGCGATCATCGGCTTCCTCGGGTTTCGGGGGGACGCGATGGTGCGCAAGCATGGCCAGCGGGTCAATCCGGCCGTTACCATCCGCGGTTCGCATGCGCCTGCCTCTCGCCATCCTGTATTTCCTGCTCCGCCTGGTCGGACGCCTGCCGCTGCGCGCGCTGCACGGGCTGGGCGCGCTGCTCGGCAGCCTGTTCTGGTGGTCGGGCAGCCAGCTGCGCCATCACACCGAAGTGAATCTCCGGTTGATACATACGCAATACGGAGAAAAGGAACGTCAGCAGACCGCCAAGCGAACGCTGCGCGAAACCGGCAAGTCGTTCACCGAGATCGCGAAGATCTGGGGCGGCGGTCCGGAGCGGGCGCTGGCGCTGGTCCGCGAGGTCGACGGCGAGGCGCTGTTCGCGGCCGCGCTGGCCTCCGGACGCGGCCTGATCGTCGCCGCGCCGCACCTGGGCTGCTGGGAGCTGCTGAATTTCTGGCTCTGCAGCCGCACCGCGCTCGCGATCGTCTACCGCCCGCCGCGCCATGCGGCGCTGGAACCGCTGCTGCTCAAGGCCCGCGGCGCACTCAACCCGGAACAGATCCGCGCCGAAGGCGCCGGCGTGCGCGCGCTGTACAAGCGCCTGCAGGTCGGCGGAGTCGTCGGCATCCTGCCGGACCAGCAGCCCAAGCAGGGCGAAGGCGAGTTCGCGCCGTTCTTCGGCGTGCCGGCGCTGACCATGGTGCTGGTGTCGCGGCTGGCCCAGCGCACGGGTGCGACCGTGCTGTTCGCGTTCGCCGAACGCCTGCCCGGGGGCCGCGGCTTCCGCGTGCGCTTCCGCGCGGCGCCACCGGACATCGCCTCCGAAGACCTGCCGCGCGCCGTCGCGGCACTGAACCAGGGCGTCGAGGACTGCGTGCGCCTGGCCTTCGAGCAGTATCAGTGGCATTACAAGCGCTTCCAGTACCGGCCGGATCCGGATGAACCGAATCCTTATTGGAAGCCGAGGTAAACGTCCGCGCCATCGCTTCTGTGCCGTGCTGCTCGTCTCCACAACCCCGCCAAACGCGTTCGCGTTTGGCCGCCCCCTTTACTAAAGGGGGCTCAACAGCCGCAGCAGAGTCGCATAGCCATGACCGGCTGACGACGGTGATCGGCATCGCCCGCCCTACCCCCTGAACGCGGGGTACGGAACCACGTCACAGATTTCTACCATTCCTCCACACCGCGGCCCGCAGACGGCGCCGTGCGTACCGGGGGAATCCGATGGTTCTGCAACCTGCACTGCCGCTGCGGCGACGGGCGCGCTTCGCATCGCGCCGGTTCTGGCGCAGCCTCGCCGTCGCGCTCGCGCTGGTCGCGCTGATCCTGGCCGCTTACGCGCTGCTGCGAACCGGACAAAGCACGACCAACGAAGCGACCGTCGGCGCGGCCACGCGCTTCGACTATGTCGCGGTCTTTCCGCCGGGCACGACGGCGGCCGCTGTGGAGGCCTGGCGCCAGCGCGTGCTGCGCGTGCACGAGAGCGGCTGTTTCCGCGGCAATCCCTGCATCGCGCGCAGCCTGCGCGGCGCCGAGCTCGGCCCGGCGCGCCAGTTCGCGATCGGCTTCGATTTCATGCGCGAGGCGCCGCCGAACGAACACGCCGCCGTGCTCGCGGCGGCCCAGCAAAGCCTGCCCGGCGTACGCCTGGCTGCCGGCAGCAGCCTGCGGCAGGCCGTCGAATGAATTCCCTCCGCGCCGCCCCGGCGGCCCTACCGCAACCTGGAGTCCTCATGCGCCACCGTATCCGCCTGATCGCCGCCGTCTCCCTGCTGGCCTGCGCCGGCGCCAGCCACGCCATCTTCGTCAACGGCGGTTTCGAGCAGAACAGCCTCGCCGGCTGGACCGTCGGCGGCGGCAGCAACCCCGGCCTCGCCGGCACGCCGCCGTTCACCGGCGCAAGCGTGCAGATCACGCCGGGCGCGGCCGGTCCGGCCAGCGTCGTCGGCGCCGGCGCCGATCCGCGCGCGCCGGGCATCACCCTGCCGCGCGTCGGCCAGTACACGGCCAAGATCAACGACGAGGCCACGGGCGCGCGCCTGACCACCTTGCGCCAGGTCGACACCGTGACCGCGGCCGACGTGGATCCGGCCGACAGCCTGCCGCACCTGCGCTTCTCGTTCGCGCCGGTGCTCGACGACCCGGCGCATGCGCCGAACGAACAGCCGTACTTCTACGTCGTCGTGCGCAACGTCGCCGACAACAGCGTGCTGTTCGAGCAGTTCGCCTATTCGGGCCAGCCCGGCGTGACCTTCCAGCAGGGTACGGGCACCTGGAAGTACCTGCCGTTCCAGAACGTGGACGCGGTACTGCCGGCCTCGGCCGTCGGCCAGCAGATCGAACTGACAGTGATCGGCGCCGACTGCTCGCTGAGCGGACACGCGGGCTATGTCTACGTCGACGGCTTCGGCTCGGCCCAGGTCGGCGGCGGCACCGGCGGCGGCGTGCCGGTCGCGCAGGTCCCGGTGCCGGCGCTCGATCGTCTGGGCATGCTGCTGATGGCCGCGCTGCTAGCCGCGACCGGCCTGCTGGCCTGGCGCCGCGGCAGCTGACGATTGGCCGGTAGAACCGGATAGCGACAACAGTCTCGCGACCGGATGCCTGAAGCACAGACATCCGGTCGTGCATGGCAGGAACGGCAGGCGTGATACAGCATCGCCGGTGCGCCCGATGCCGCGCCGGCAGATGCAGTCCGCCGACCGGGACGCTCAGCGGGTCCCGACGAGCCCGCGCCGCGTCGCCTCGAGCGCGGCCTCGGCGCGCGAGTTCACGCTGAGCTTGCGATAGATGGCCTTCAGATAACCGGCCACGGTATGCCGCGACAGGTCGAGCATGCCGGCGACCTCGGCCACCGTGAGTCCCTTGGCGACGAGCCGCAGCACGTCGGTCTCGCGCGCGGTCAGCGCTTCGTCGGCCGCGACGGCCGGCTCCGGCTCCGGCTTGAAATGGCGCAGCAGGCGCCGCGCGATCGACGGCGACAGCGGCGGCTGGCCTGCGGCGATGCCGCGCAGCATGTCGGCCAGCGCTTCGGGGGTCTGATCCTTGAGCACGTAGCCGTCGGCGCCGGCGCGCAGCGCCGGAAACAGGTGCGCGTCGTCGTCGAACACGGTCGCGACGATGCACAGCACGGGATCCGGCTGCGCGCGCAGCGCCTCAATCAGACGCAGACCGCTGCCGTCGGGCAGTCCCAGGTCGATCAGCGCGAGCGGCGGCGGCGGCGCGATCTGCGCGAACGCTTCGGCCAGGGTCGCGGCCTGCTGCACGACGATGCCCGGAAACGCGAGCGCCAGCGCGCGCGTCAGCCAGTCGCGGCTGCCGGCGAGGTCGTCCACGACCAGGGCGCTGTGCGGATCCATGCGGGCTATCCTGCCGCGACCGGCAGCGGAAACGCCAGCACCACCTTCGTGCCGCCGGCCGTGCCCGCCGTCCAGCGGATGTCGCCGGCGAGCTCGTGCGCGCGCTGGCGCATGCCGCGCGTGCCGCTGCCGTCGGCGATCGCGAGGTGGCCGTCGTCGGTCAGCTCCAGCAGCAGGTCGCCGCCGCGGCAGGCCACGCGCACGCGCAGCGAGGCGGCCTGCGCATGGCGGATCGTGTTGCTGATCGCTTCGCGCACGATGCGGTGCAGGTGCAGCGACTGCTCGCTGCGCAGCGGCGGGTCCGGCAGGCCGTCGGCCTCGTCCCAGCGCAGTTCGATCTGCGCCGCGGCCAGGCGCTGGCGCGCCTCGCTGCGGATGTCGGCGAGCACGTCGAGCAGGGTGCCCGGCGTGCCGCGCGAACGGCTGACCGTATCGCGCAGATCCTGCAGCACGGCGCGGGCCTGGTCGGCCTGCTGCGGCGTCGTCGCGGCATGGATCAGGCTCAGCAGCTTCGCGCCGAGATCGTCGTGCAGGTCGTGGTAGATGCGCTCGCGCTCCTGCGCGGCGGCCTGCTCGCCGATCTCGCGTTCGCGCTCGCGCCGCTCGCGGTCCAGTGCGGCCAGCGTCTGCGCGTGCGCTCGCCGTTCGCGCCGCCAGCTCGCGGCGAGGAGCAGCAGCACGACGCCGAACACGGCGAGCGACAGCGCGGTCGTCACGGCGAGCCCGCCGCGATCAGTGCCGCGGCGCCGTCGGCATCGCCGAAATGGCGCAGCACCGTGGCCAGGCGCGTGGCCGCCGTGCGCGTGCGCTCATGACCGCCGCCGAACTTCGCGGCCAGGTCGCGATGCGCACCCTCGAGCACGCGGCGCGCCTCGTCCCAGCGGCCGAGCTGGACCAGGCACTCGCCGCGATTGCTCGCGAACACGGCGAAATACGGATGGCCGGCGGGCAGGTTCGCGCGCATCCAGGCATCCAGCGCGTCGAACTCGACCAGCGCGTCGCCCGCGCGCTTCTGCTTGAGCAGCAGCATCGCGAGATTGTTGCGCGGCCCGATGGCCTCGGCATTGGCCGGGCCGCCGTCGCGGCTCTGCGCGGCGACGACGCGGCGCAGCTCGGCCTCGGCTTCGGCCAGGCGGCCCTGGTCCTCGAGCGCATACGCCAGCACGTTGCGCGCGAGCAGGTTGTTCGGCGTGGTGTCCTCGCCGCGCAGGCGACGCGCTTCGAGCACGTCGCGGATCAGTGCGACGCCCTGCTCGGATTCGCCGCGGCGCACGAGGAACGAGGCCAGCGCCTGGCGCGCATTCAGCGTTTCCGGATGCGCCGCGCCGAGCACGCGCGTGCGCACGGCGATGACTTCGCGGAATTCGGCGCCGGCCGCCGCGTCGTCGTTCTTGAGCTCGTACAGCGCACCGAGCAGGCCGCGCACCTTCAAGGTCTGCGGATGTTCGGGGCCGATCGTGGCCAGGTGCACGGCCAGGGTTGCGCGCGCGAGCTCGATCGCCTCGTCGTAGCGGCCGGCCAGGCGCAGGCCCGAGCCGAGGTTCTGGCTCACGGCGAGCGACAGCGCATGGCTGTCGCCGAGCTCGCGCCGCGCGTCGCGCAGCAGCGGCCGCAGCAGCGCCTCGGCCGGCTCGGACTTGCCCTGGGCGAGCAGCCCCTCGGCCTGGGCGAGGCGCGCATCGATGCGGATCGCCGCTTCGGCGGCCGGCGCCGTGCGTTGCAGCAGCGGCAACAGCAGCGCGTCGGCCGCGGCGTATTTCTGCTGCACGTACAGCGCCCGCGCCTGGCCGACCTGCAGCGCGTCGCGCAGCGGCTGCGGCGCGCCGGCATCGAGCGAGGCGAGCGCCTGTGCGAACAGCGCCTCGGCACGCGCGGCTTCGCCGAGCTTGAGCAGGGTCGTCGCGAGGGTCAGGTTCACGCGTGCAGCGGCCAGCGGCGCGAGGCCGGCCTGGCCCAGCTCGGCCTGGGCCGCGTCGAGCACGCTGCGCACGGTCAGGTCGCCGCCCTGGCTGCGGTCGGGATCGGCCGAGACCAGCATGCGTTCGAGGAAGCTCGTGACCGCGCCGGCCTCGGTCGCGCGGACTTCGGCCTCGCGCCGTGCGGCGGCCTCGGACCAGGCCAGACGCAGCGACACCACGCTCGCGGCGATCAGCGCGAACACGGCCAGCGCCGCGGCGGCGCTGGCCAGGCGGTGCCGGCGCACGAAGCGCGCGGCCAGATAACCGAGCGTCGGCGGACGCGCGTCGACGGGCCGATGCTCGCGCACGCGCTGCAGGTCGGCGGCGAACTCGGCCGCCGAGCTGTAGCGCCGCTCGGGCTCCTGCGCGAGCGCCTTCATGACCACGGTCTCGAGATCGCCGCGCGCGGCCGGCGCGAGGCGACCCAGCGCCTGGGGCCGCTGATGACGCACTATGTCGATCGCCTCGAACAGGGTCGAGGTCGACAGCTGCGGATGCGGCAGGCGGCCGGCGATCAGCTCGTAGGCGATGCAGCCCAGGGCATAGACGTCGCTGCGCGCGTCGACCTGGGCGCTGTTGCCCGATAGCTGCTCGGGACTCATGTACGGCACGGTGCCGAGCACCTGCCCGAGCTGCGTCACCTCGCGCGACAGGCCGTCGGCGAGCCGCGCGATGCCGAAGTCGAGCACCTTGGGCTGGCCGGCCGCGTCGACGAGGATGTTGCCGGGCTTGAGATCGCGATGAATGACGCCGCGGCCGTGGGCGTAATGGACGGCGCGACAGATCTCGATCAGCAACTGCAGCCGCGCGTCCAGCGGCAGCGCCTGCTGCTGCGCATGCGCGATCAGGTCGCGGCCGCGCACGTATTCCAGGGCGAGCCACGGCGGCGCCGCGCCTTCGCCGGCCGCGTCGCTGGCCGCATAGAGCCGCGCGATGCCCGGATGTTCGAGCTGGGCCAGCAGTTCCACTTCGCGGCGGAAGCGGGTCAGGGCCGAGCGCCCGAGCGCGTGCATGACCTTCAGCGCGACCTCGCGCGGCGGCTGGCTCTCCTGCGCGCGGTAGACCCGGCCCATGGCGCCTTCGCCGAGCAGGCCGAGTATGCGGTAAGGACCGATCTGCGCCGGCAGCGGCTCGTCCGCCGCGGCGACGGCATCGGCCATCGTTTCCTGTTCGTCTTCGCGCACGCTTTCCCCCTGCCCCCGCAGCGACGCGCTAATCCTCGCGCGAACCGGCCTTCACATCGACCCCCAGGTCGCGCAGCTTGCGATACAGGTGCGTGCGCTCCATGCCGACGAGCTTGGCGAGCTTGCCGACGCTGCCGCCGGTTTCCTGCAGCTGGCGCAGCAGGTAGACGCGCTCGAACTGCTCGCGCGCCTCGCGCAGGGACAGGCCGTAGTCGATGTCGAAACCGTCGCTGCGCGCGGTCCGCGGCGGCGGCGCGCTGCCGCTGAGCGCCTGCTCGACTTCGGCCAGCTCGACCTCGGGCGCGGCGCCGAGGATCAGCAGCCGCTGCACGAGATTGCGCAGCTCGCGCAGGTTGCCCGGCCAGGTGTAGTTGCGCAGCCGGTTCTGCACGGCGACCGGAAACATCCGGTACGGCAGCTTGTCGCGGTTGGAGAAGAAATCGGCGTAGTACTGCAGCAGCTCGGGCACGTCCTCGATGCGCTCGCGCAGCGCCGGCACGGCCAGCGGCACGACCTTGAGCTGGTAGTACAGCTCTTCGCGGAAGCGTCCCGCGGCGACCAGGTTATCGAGGTCCTGCGCGGTCGCGGCGATCACGCGCAGATCCAGCACGACGGGCTCGCGGCCGCCGCAGCGTATCAGCGCGCGGCGTTCGAGGGTCGAGGACAGGCGCAGCTGCAGTTCCGGATCGAGCTCGGCGACTTCGTCGAGGTACAGCGTGCCGCCGTTGGCCTGTTCGAGCAGGCCCAGCTGCACCGTGCCGCCGTCCTCGGCGCCGAACAGGGTCTGCGCCGCGTGGTCGCGCGCGATCGAACCCGGCGCGACCGTGACGAACGGACCGCTGCGCCGCGCGCTCTTCTCGTGCAGCCAGCGCGCCAGCGATTCCTTGCCGCTGCCGGCCTCGCCGCTGAGCAGCAGCCAGGTGTCGTGGCCGGCGATGCGCTCGAGCTGGCCGCGCAGGGCCTGCATCGCGCGCGAGGAACCGACCGGTTCGAGCGGCACCGGGATCTGACGCTTGAGACCCTCGTTCTCGCGCTTGAGCCGGCTGGCTTCGAGCGCGCGCTCCACGGTCAGCAGCAGCTTGGCCAGCGACAGCGGCTTCTCGACGAAGTCATAGGCGCCCAGGCGCGTCGCCTCGACGGCCGTCTCGACCGTGCCGTGTCCCGAAATCATGATGACAGGACAGCCGAGTCCGCCACGTTCGGACCATTCGCGCAGCAGGCTGATGCCGTCGGTGTCGGGCATCCAGATGTCGAGCAGGATCGCGTCGGGACGGATCTGCCGGCGCAGCTCGCGCGCGGCCGCGGCGTTTTCGGCGACGCTGACCTGATAGCCCTCGTCCTGCAGGATTTCCTGCACGAGGCTGCGGATATCGGGTTCGTCGTCGACGACGAGGATGTGACCGGAAGCCATGCTCGCCCCTGTGGCAAAAAAACGACGGTGCAGCATAACGCCTTCGCCCCGGCGGCGGCCATGCCGGCACGGCCGCGTCCGCCGGCGGCTCTTGCGGCTGTGCAGCATTGACGCGGTCGATCGCAGCCATCGCATCGGTTGATTGGTATACAAGCGCGCACCGGTCCATGCTCGCCGGGCCGCTGCGGTACCGCCCGCGCATGCCTCGATTCGCGCGCGTCGCGGGCCGCCGAAGTGGCATCAGGGGACATCGCCTCAGTCCAAAACCCGGGAGGCTCCATGAACAGGTCCACGCAATTCCCCGCGATAGCCAGCCTGACCCTGCTCTGTGCCCTGGGCTCCGCCCACGCGGCCGAGCCGGCCAGACCCACGAGCTACACGAACGTCATCGAGGAGGACTTCGGCGCCGTGATGGCGCGCATGAAAGGCCAGAAGGCGCAGATCGAACAGCGCCAGTCCGCTCTGCTGCAGGAGCGCTACGACTTGAGCAACCGACCCGCGAGCGGCGCGACGATGTCGCGCGGCAAGCCGCTGCAGGAAGGCGTGCGCGTGAAGCTGCGCAGCGGCCAGAGCTGGGATGCGCTCGCGGCGATGACGCCCGAGGAAATCAAGGCCAGGGATCTCTGGCCGGCCGGCTTCTATCCGCTGCCGCACCCGAACCACGCCGAGGGCGGCATGCTGTTTCCGAAATTCCAGATCGACGAGGTCAACAAGCAGGCGCGCCGCGACCTCACGCGCTTCGACCTGGATTTCGACCTGCCGGATCACCTGCTGCCGGAATTTCCCGCGCCGATCTACCTGACCACGCGGCCGGACCTCGGCGACGTGTCCAAGGGCAAGCTCGTCACGTCGGACAACTACTACGAGCTGTTCAACGGCGTGCTCAATCCCAAGCAGCTCGAAGGACTGCGCCTGCTCGTCGTGCCGTTCCCGCAACAACAGTTCAATCTGACCGCGGACCGGCGCTCGGAACGTCCGAGCCTCGGCGTTGCCTGCTTCGACTGCCACGCGAACGGCCACACCAACGCGGCGACGCATCTGGTCGGCGACATACGGCCGCAGGAACATCGCCACCGCATCGACACGCCGAGCCTGCGCGGCGTCAACGTCCAGCGCCTGTTCGGTTCGCAGCGCGCGCTCAAGACGGTCGAGGACTTCACCGAGTTCGAGCAGCGCGCCGCCTATTTCGACGGCGACCCGGTCATCGCGACGAAGAAAGGCGTGAACATCCTCGAACGCGGCAGCCAGGTGCATTTCATGGCCGAGTTCGAAGCGCTGCTGGACTTCCCGCCGGCGCCGAAGCTGGGCTGGGACGGCCGGCTCGATCCGAAGAAGGCCGGCGAAGCCGAGCTGCGCGGCCAGGAGGTGTTCTTCGGCAAAGGCAGATGTTCCACTTGTCACACGCCGCCGTACTACACCGACAACCTCATGCACAACCTGCAGGTCGAGCGCTTCTTCAAGGAGAAGACCATCAACGGCCGCCTGGCCAGCGCCGACGGACCGATCAAGACCTTCCCGCTGCGCGGCATCAAGGACTCGCCGCCGTACCTGCACGACGACCGCCTGCTGACGCTCGACGACACGGTCGAATTCTTCAACCTCGTGCTCGAGACCAGGCTCAGCGCCGACGAGAAGAAGGACCTCGTCGCGTTCCTGCGGCAACTGTGAGCGGGCAGCCGTGAACGTGCAGGCCGGGGCGAGCGCAGCGAGCCCCGGCCTGCGCCGCGATCAGTCGCCGTCGTCGTCGCGCTCCACCGGCGTGCCGTAGCGCCAGTAGTCCGGCGGATACAGCGCCGTGCGCTGGGCCGGTTCGGCCGGCGTCTGGCCGGCTTCGACCGCGGCCAGGGCCTTCGCGGACCAGACCTCCAGCCAGCGCGAGCGGAACGGCTGGATCAGCAGCGCATAGCGCAGCGCGCGCGGATCGAGCCTGGACGGATAGCGCACGATGACGCCGTCCGGATGCGCCCGGGCCCACTCGCCGATCTGGCCGACGCGAATCTCGTCGATGCTGCCGCGCAGCCGCGCGCGGAAATGGAACTGGCCTTCGTACTGGCCGACGTTCGCGATGGCCCGCGTCTCGGACTGGGCACGGGCCAGCAGCGCCGCGGCCGGGTCCAGGTCGAAATTGTGGAACAGCGCGTGCGCGAACAAGGCATGCGCGAGCGCGACACCGAACAGCGACGTGCCGGCGATCCGGTGCAGTTCTCCCTCGCCTTCGCCGGGCAGCAGGAGCAACAGGCCCAGCGCCGCGAAGCCGACCGCGAACCACGCGCTGAGCCGCGAGGCGTCGTGCAGCCAGTGCGAATGCAGATGGCCGGTCGCCAGCCAGGCTGGCAGCAGCGCGAGCAGCAGCGCGAAGACGAAGACCGCGAGCGCGAGCGGCCAGGCGCTCCAGCGCCGGCCGCCGCTGGCGCCGCGAGCCTGCTGCCGCGCCAACGCGCAGGCCAGCGCCATCGCCGCGCCGGGCAGCAACGGCAGCAGGTAATAGACCTGCTTGCCCGACACGAGGCAGAACACGCCGAAGGTCGGCAGCAGCCAGGCGATCAGGAAGCGTTCGCTGTCGCCGAGCGGCCGCGCGAACGTGGACACGGCGCGCCAGAGCCGCGGCCAGCCTATCCACGGAAACAGCAGCACCGCGAGCATCGGCAGATACCACCAGAGCGGCCGCGCGTGGTCGAAGCTGTCGACGACGCGGCCGGCGGTCTGCAGGAAGAACAGCTCGTTGCGGTACGCCTCGCCGCCGGCGAACCCGGCCGGCAGCGCCCAGGCCAGCAGGATCGCGATGCCGCCGGCGAAGGCCAGCGCGCCGCGCAGATACCAGCCGCGCCGGTCGGCGCGCGCATGCTCGCTCCACCAGGGGCCGAGCAGGAACGGGAAGATCACGTGCAGCAGCATGACCGGTCCCTTGGTCATGAGACCGGCGCCGAGCGCGACGGCGAACCAGCCCCAGCGCGGCCGGCCGCAGAGCGCGCAGAGGGTCAGCGCGACGGTCAGCGCGAGCAGCACCTCGTACATGATCTGCAGGCCGAACAGGAACGGATAGGCCAGCGCGACCAGGAACCACGGCGCGAGGCGCGCGGCCGCCGGCCGCAGCGGGAACACGCGCCGTGCCAGCGCCGCGGCGGCAGCCAGCCAGCCCGCGCCGATCAGCACCTGCAGCAGCCGCGGCCAGACATCGTTGACGCCGCCGACGGCCCAGCCCGCGTGGATCAGCCAGAACAGCAGCGGCACCTTGTGACTGTACGGATGGCCGTTGATGTGCGGCACGAGGAACTGGTTCTGGTCCCACATCTCCCAGGCGACGGCCAGGGTGCGCGTCGAATACAGCGGCATGGGCCCGTGCTGGAAGATCGCGAACAGCGCGACGGCGAACCAGAGCAGCAGCCAGCTCGGCGGGACCAGGCGGAAACGGGACGATGGCGGCATAGGCGTGCGCAGACGGGAACCGGCGCGCAGTGTAGTGCCTGGGATACGCACAATGTGCGGCCGGCGCGATTTGTGCCGCCGTGCGCGGCTGCTACGCTCTGCCCATGTCCGCCCCTGCCCGCCCCGGCCTTTCGGCCTGCATCATCACGTTCAACGAAGCCGACCGCATAGCCGATTGCCTGGCCTCGCTCGCGTTCTGCGACGAGATCGTCGTGGTCGATTCCGGGTCCACCGACGGCACTGCCGAACGCGCCGCGTCACTCGGCGCGCGCGTGCTGACACGGCCGTTCGACGGCTACCGCCGGCAGAAGGACTTCGCCGTGCAGCAGGCGCGCCATGACTGGGTGCTCTGCCTGGACGCCGACGAGCGCGTGACGCCGGATTTGCGGGCGGCGATCGAAGCGGCCCGCGAGGCCGGCTTCGGCGCCGCCGCGGGCTACCGCTTCGCGCGGGCGACCGAGTATTTCGGCGCGTTCCTGCGCCACGGCAACGCCTATCCGGACCGCGTGCTGCGCCTGTTCGACCGGCGCCGCGGCGGCTGGCGCGGCGAGCGCGAGATCCACGAGCACGTCAGCGTCGACGGACCGGTACGACGCCTGGCCGGCGACCTCGAACACCGCGCCTACCGCTCGCTGGCCGACCAGCTGCGCCGGCTCGAACGCTATGCGCAGCTCATGGCCGAGCACGACCACGCGCGCGGCCGCCGCGCGCGTCTGTCCAACCTGATCGTCAATCCGTTCTGGCGTTTCGTGCGCGGCTACCTGTTGCGCGCGGGCTTCCGCGACGGTTGGCGCGGGCTGATCTACGCCTGGGTCGAAGCCAACTACGTGCGGCAGAAATTCATCAAGCTCTGGCTGCTCGGCCACGGCCAGCGCATCGTCTGACCGCGCGCGTCACGGCCCGGCGCCGCCGCGGCTTCAGGCGCGGCGCAGGATCTGTTCGACGCGGGCCGCCATGCTCGCGGCGAATTCCTCGCCCTTGGCCTTGGCCAGCACGCGGCGGTATTCGGGCAGCAGCTCGGTCAGCTCGGCCTTGGTGTAGCAGCGCTCCAGCTTCAGCGTGAACAGGAACGCGCGCAGGCCGAGGGTCGCGACCGCGGTCTCGTTGATGAAGGCGCGCGCCAGCTGCAGCGGCGGCAGCTCCGGATCGGCAGCGGCAGCCGCAGCGCCCGCGGCGGGCGCGCGCGCGTCCGCGGTGATCAGGCCCAGCGCGCCGAGCTCTTCGAGAAT
Organism: Tahibacter caeni; assembly: GCF_024609805.1. Classification (GTDB taxonomy): domain Bacteria; phylum Pseudomonadota; class Gammaproteobacteria; order Xanthomonadales; family Rhodanobacteraceae; genus Tahibacter; species Tahibacter caeni. The sequence goes on from NZ_JANFVR010000004.1 coordinate 44,590, forward strand.
GCCGGGCACGTCGCCGAGCGCTGCGAACTGGCGCTTGAGCTCGGCGACCGTGTGCTCGCCATGCACGGCGATCAGCAGCGAGCGCGAACGCGCATGCAGTTTCTGGCGGCGGTCGACGAGCTCGCGCTGCCCTTGCAGCGTCTTGCGTGGAACGGCGGTATCGAGCATGAACGGGCTCCCTGAGCGTACGGCCGAGCATAGTCGTCCGCAGGGCCGAGGTGAACACCGGTCATGACCGATGCGCCTAAGCGGCAACGCTATTCCGCGTTCGCGTCGGCGTCCTCGGATTCGACCTGGACGGCCGGATCGCAGCCCGCGCGGAACGCGTCGGCGCGCAGCAGATACCACTCGCGCCGGTTCGCGTGGCCGACGTAGCGGGCCTTGTCCGCGTCGACGCAGGGGCCGAAGGCCGCGCGCAGCACGAACAGCCAGCGCTGCTGCGGCGCCTGCGCCTGCCAGCGCTGCGCCTCGGCGAGCTGCAGATGCCAGGGTTTGACGAAGCCGAAGTCCTTGGCCGGACGGTCCGCATGCAGCAGGTTCTGCTCTTTCCAGGCGACCAGTCCGAGCTCGGCGTCCTTGCCGATGATCTCGCCGGCGCGGCGCATGACCGCGACGGCCGAGGTCGAGTCGTTGAGCACCGGGTAGGCCCAGAGGCTCCAGCCCAGCCAGAGCGCGGCCAGGGTCGCGGCCAGGGCGAGCAGACTGCGGCGCGCGCGCAAGGTCGCCGCCGCGACGAGACCGACCGCGCCGACGCCGGTCACGAACAGCCAGAGCTGGCGGCCGCCGGCCTCGAGTCCGCGCTGTTCGACGAGCCGGTTGGCCGCGGCCAGATGGCCGCTCCAGGCCAGCCCGCCGACGATCAGGAACGCCGCACCGAGTACCGCGACGAAGCCGAGCACGAGGCGGCGGAACGCCGGCCGCTGCGCGATCGCCTCGAGCTGCGCGCCGACCAGCAGCGCGAGCAGCGGCAGCGCCGGCATGATGTAGACGTCGCGCTTTCCTTTAGGAAAAGTGAAAAACAGAACAATTAGCACGATCCAGCCCAGCGGCAGCAGCACGCGCGCGTCGCGCGCGCGCAGGGCGTCGCGCCAGCGCGGCACGGCCCAGGGCAGCGCGAGCACGAGCGGCAGCCAGGCGAACGCGATGACGCCGAGGTAGTACCACGGCGGCTGATGATGGTCCCAGGACTCGGTGTAACGGCCGGCCGTCTGGTGGAACAGGATGTCGTTCATGTAAGCGCGGTATTCCGGCGCCGACTCCGACGCGACCGCGTACAGCATGGGGCCGAGCCACAGCGCCGTGGCCGCGACGAACGCGACGACGCCGAGCAGCCAGTGTCCGATCCGGCGCTCGGGCCGCGCGACGCCGGGCCAGTCGCGCAGGTGCGCGAACAGGTACGGCACGAACATCAGCAGCGCGAGCACGCCGACACCCTTCGTTATGACGCCCAGCCCGGCCGCGAAGCAGCCGAGCCAGTAGGCGCGCCAGTCCGGGCCGAGCAGGAAATGACGCAGCAGGCCGTAGTTGGCCAGGGTCAGGAAGAAGCAGACCGTCGGATCGATCTGCGCGCGCTTGGTCTGGTAGACGAACTGGAAAGTACACAACAGCGCCGCCGCGGCGTAGACGCCTACGCGGTGGTTCCACAGGCGCCGGCCGAGATCGTAGACCAGGCCGAGCATGCCGAGACCCGCGAGCAGCGACGGCAGCAGGAACGCGACGCGCCAGTTGCCGGACAGCGTGTAGAAGAACGCCTGCGCGGCCATGAACAGCGGCGGCTTGTCCGAATACAGCTCGCTGCCGCGGTGCGGGATCAGCCAGTTGCCGGATTCGATCATCTGCTTGGCAACGAGAGCGAAGCGCGGCTCGTCGGCCGGCCACGGATCGCGGAAGCCCAGGCCCGCGCCGAGGACGACCAGCGCGATCGCGAAAAACAGCCACAACTGCTGGCGCTCGGTCAGCGGAGACGAGGACATGTCATGCAGGCACGCGCAACGGGGGCGCGCAGTATAGCGGCCCGGCCCCGGCGGCTTCTCAGGCGCTTCCGGGGCGCTTCCGGCGAAGCTCGCGGCGCCGGCGGCGCGGGCCTAGTCCAGCGGCAGGCGCAGGCGGAAGCTCGCGCCGCCTTCGGGGCGGCTGTCGGCGCGGATGCTGCCGCCGTGTTCCTCGACGATCTTCTTGACGACGGCCAGCCCCAGGCCCGTGCCGCGCGACTTGCTGCTCGTGTAGGGCTCGTACCAGCGTTCGCCGAAGCCGTCGGGCAGGCCCGGCCCGTTGTCGGCGATGACCAGCTCGGCCCATTGCCGTCCGCCGTCCTCGATGCGCGCAGTCGCCACTTCGATGCGCGGCTTGTTCTGGTCGCCGATCGCCTCGAGCGCGTTCTTGAGCAGGTTGTGCAGCAGCTGGCGCAGGCGGCCCGTGTCGGCGCGCACGAGCAGTTCCTCGTCGGCGAAGCGCCGGCTGATCTGCAGGCGCTGGTCGTTTTCGTAGAGGTCCAGCACTTCGCCGATCAGCGCATGCAGCGCGAGCGGCCGCGGCGACAGCTGCGGCGGACGCGCATAGTCGCCGAACGCGTTGACGAGCGCCTTCAGCGCCTCGACCTGGTTGACGATGGTGCGCGTCGCGCGATCGAGCAGTTCGGTGTCGTCGGCGGCGAGCCGGCCGATGAAGCGGCGGCGCAGGCGCTCGGCCGCTAGCTGGATCGGCGTCAGCGGATTCTTGACCTCGTGCGCGAGGCGGCGCGCGACCTCGGCCCAGGCCGCGTCGCGCTGGGCGCGGTTCAGCAGGGTCAGGTCGTCGAACACGGCGACATAGCCCGCATGCTCGGGGCCGCCGCCGACGAGCTCGGTGCCGTGCAGCAGCAGCACGCGGCGCTCGCCTTCGGCGGCGCCGTCGATGACGACTTCCTCGCGCCATTCGCGCGCGTTCTCGCGCAGGTGGCGCAGCAGCGGATCGATCAGCGGCGCGAGCGCCGGATTCGCATGGCGCACGCTCGACAGCGGCTGGCCGAGCTGGCGCGACAGGCTCACGCCGAGAATCGCGTCGGCCGCGCGGTTGGCCGTGCGCAGCACGCCGTCGCGGTCGACGCCGAGCACGCCGGCCGACAGGTGTTCGAGCACCGCGCGCAGGTAGGCGCGCTGCGCTTCGGATTCCTCGGTGCTGCGCTGCGCTCGCGCGCCGGCGCGTTCGAGCTCGCGCTGCATCTGGTTGAACGAATTCAGCAGGAAGCCGAGCTCGTCGCGGCTGGCTACCGGCAGCGGCGTGTCGTAGCGGCCCGCGCTGACCGCGCGCGTGGCCGCGGCGAGCCGGCCGATCGGCGCGACCAGGCGGCGCGCGACGCCGAACGCGGTCAGCAGCGCGAACAGCACCGACAGCAGCAGCACGAAGGTCAGCACGAGGCTGAAGGTCAGTTTCAGCGAGCCGCGCAGGAACTTGAGCCGGCGGAAGTCGAAGCTCGCGGCCTCGACGCGCTGGGTCAGCGGACGCAGCTTCGGCGGCAGCGGGAACAGGGTCTGCAGCAGCCGCGGCGAACCGCTGGCCACGTTGCTGCGCACGAGCACACGCAGCATGAGCTGCTCGCCGACCGGCTCGGCCGCGGCATAGCTGCCGCCGCCGGACAGGCGCATCAATGTGGCCGCATCCGGATAGACCGGCGTCAGGAAGCGCGGGTCTGAACTCGCCGTCGCGATCACGGTCGCGTTGTCGCCGAACACGGTCAGCTGGGTCGCGCCGAGATCGTCGATGACCTCGTCGAGCGCGTCCTGCATGTCGGCGTCCTCGCGCGTCTCCAGCGACGCGGCCAGCCGGTTGCTCGCTTCCTGGCTGATGCGCAGGCGCTCGTCGACGTAGAGCCGGCCGATCTCGAGCGCGTCGTCGAGGGACTGCTCCAGGCGCACGTTGAACCAGGCGTCGATCGTCGCGTTGAGGAAGTTCAGCGCGAAACCGTAGACCACGACGACCGGCGGCACGGCGAGCAGCACGAGCATCAGCAGCAGGCGCCGGGTCAGGCGCGCGCCGGGCACCTCGCGCCGCGCGTCGGCGACCAGGCGCAGCAGGCGCAGCGCGATCACGACGATGAGCACGAGCAGCGCCGCGCTCGCGAAGATCACCATCCACGGATGCAGGCGGCCGAACCGGTTGCTGCCGCTCGCGGCATCGCCGGCGAGCAGCAGCGCGCAGCCCAGCAGCGCCAGCACGGCGAGGGCCGGCAGCAGGCGCCGCGTGATCCAGGTCAGGCTGCCGGAGTGCCAGGCCATGTGCGTTCCACCTCGGCCTGGCGCCAGGCCGGATCGACCAGCGCCGGCAGGCGCAGCGCGCCTGGCAGCGCGGTACTGTCGAGCACGATGCGCAGGCGCTGCCGTTCGGGCGCCACGGCGCGCAGGGTCGTGCCGCTGAGCGGCAGCTCCATGCGGCTCAGCGCCGCGAGCGCGGCCGCGCGCACGCCGAAGCTGCGCACGGTGGCGCGGTCCAGGTCGCGCAGCTGGTAGTTGCGCGACAGCGGGAAATAGCGCAGTTCCAGCCGGTGCAGCTCGCGCTGCTGCACCTGCCAGCCGAGCAGCCCTCGGCGCTCGCGCGTCAGATCCAGTTCCAGGGTCAGCGGAATGCCGTGGTCCAGCGCATCGAGCATCGCGCCGCTCGGCCGCCAGTCGCATTCGACGACGAGCACGCTGACCCCGCCGCGCTGGTCGATGCGCGCCTGGTCGAGACTCAGGCTCGACTCGGCCGGTGCGCAGGCCTGCAGCGCCAGCGCGAGCAGCGGCACGAGCAGCAGGTGCCGCAGCCGGCGGCCGCGGCGCTCAGGCGACCTTGTCGACGACCGCATAAAAGAAGCCGTCCATGCCGTCGACGCCGGGCAGGTTCTGCCGCCCGGGACCGGCGGCGCGGCCGAAACGCGGCGGCACGCCATCGCGTGCCCGGGCGTCGGCGGTGCGCGAGAGAAAGGCGGCGACCTGGTCGGCGTTCTCGCGCGGCAGGATGGAACAGGTCGCATAGACCAGGCGCCCGCCCGGCCGCAGCAGCGGCCAGAGGCGGTCGAGCAGTTGCGCCTGTTCGGCCGCGGCGCGCTCGATGTCGCCGGCGCGGCGGTGCAGGCGGATGTCGGGCTGGCGCCGGATCACGCCGGTCGCGCTGCACGGCGCGTCTAACAGGATGCGGTCGAACGCGCGGCCGTCCCACCAGCCGGCCGGGTCGGCCGCGTCGCCGGCCGTGATGGTCGCGCCGAGGCCCAGGCGGGCGAAGTTCTCGCGCATCGGCGCGAGCCGCTGCGCGTCGCGGTCGAGCGCGAGCAGATCCAGCGCATGCCGCTCGAGGCAGTGCGCGCTCTTGCCGCCCGGAGCGGCGCAGGCGTCGAGCACGCGCAGGCCGTCGCGCAGATCGAGCAGGTCCGGCGCGAGCTGGGCCGCGCCGTCCTGCACCGAGAATTCGCCCTGCGCGTAACCCGACAGCCGCGTCACGTCGGTGCTGTCCTCGAGCACGACCGCGTCGGGCAGCCAGGCATGCGCGGCGGCGGCATGGCCCGCGTCGAGCAGGCGCGCGACGAGCGCATCCGGCGTGGTGCGGCGGCGATTGGCGCGCAGCACCAAAGCGGCCGGTGCGTTGTTCGCGGCCAGGATCGCGTCGACGTCGTCGGGCCAGTCGCGCGCAAGCTGCTGCACGAGCCAGGGCGGATGCGCCGTGGCCAGCGCACGGTCGGCCGCGGCGGCCGCATCGAGCGTCGCGCGTTCGCGCAGGAAGCGGCGCAGCACGGCATTGACGAGTCCGGCGAGCTGCGGCCGCTTCAATGTCCGTACGGCCTCGACCGTGCCGGCGACCGCAGCATATTCGGGCAGGCCGAGCACGGCGAGCTGGACCAGCCCAACGACGAGCAGCGCATGCACCACGGGTTCGCGCCCACGCAGCGGCTTCTGCAGCAGCCGGCCGAGCAAGGCGTCGTAGCGCAGCCACCAGCGTGCGCCCTCGTGCAGCAGTGCCGAGACCAGCGCGCGGTCGCGCGCGTCGGCAAGTCGCGGCGCGACGTCGGCAAACGCGCTGCGCAGCGAGACGCCGCCGCGCACGACCTGGTCGAGAGCCTGCGCCGCAAGCGCGCGCGCGTCGTTCATGCGGCCGGCCGGCGCAGTTCGGGCCGCGCGTTGAGGTAGTCGAGTACGGCGAGGCGCCGGCCGCCGGCGCGCTGTACCTCGATCAGGCGCAGCACGCCGTCGCCAGTGGCGATGTCCAGGCCCTCGCGCGTCGCGCCGAGCAGGATCAGGCTCGTCGCCGGCGCGCTCATGGATCGTCGCTGCGTCGCTCCGCGGCCACGCCTCGCCAGAGCTCGGCCAGCACCGTGTCGAGGTCCTCGACCGGCTGCCGCGCACAG
>NZ_JANFVR010000040.1 GCF_024609805.1 Tahibacter caeni
ACGGCCGACGCGCTGCGCGTCCTCGCGGCCGTGGCCGCCCCGGCCGGCACGCGCCGTCCGGCCGCGGCCGGCAAGGTGCGCTGGGACGAGGACGACTGAGTAACCGCGCCGTTCGGGGCCGGATCGCCGCCCGCGAGCGCCGCTGCGGCGCCCACGCTATGCTTGCCGGCCCTTTCGCGACAGAAATCCGCATGAGCAAGCGCAAGTACTTCGGCACGGACGGCATCCGCGGTCAGGTCGGCCAATGGCCCATCACGGCGGAGTTCATGCTCAAGCTCGGCCGCGCGGCCGGCACGGTGCTGACCGGCGCCGACGGCGTGGCGACCGTCGTGATCGGCAAGGACACGCGCATTTCCGGCTACATGTTCGAGTCGGCGCTGGAGGCCGGTCTCGTCGCCGCCGGCGCCAACGTGCGCCTGCTCGGACCGATGCCGACGCCGGCCGTCGCCTACCTGACGCGCAGCCTGCGCGCGAGCGCCGGCATCGTGATCAGCGCCTCGCACAATCCGCACCACGACAACGGCATCAAGTTCTTCTCCGCGGCCGGCGAGAAGCTCGCCGACGAGGTCGAGGCGGCCATCGAACGCGAGCTAGAGGCGCCGTTCACGACGGTCGCTTCCGAGCACATCGGCAAGGCCGCGCGCGTCAGCGACGCGGCGACGCGCTATGCGGAATTCTGCAATTCGACGTTTCCGGCCGAATCCAGCCTGCGCGGCCTGAAGCTCGTCGTCGACTGCGCCCACGGCGCGACCTACCAGGTCGCGCCGAAACTGTTCAGCGAGCTCGGCGCGCAGGTCAGCACGATCGGCACCCAGCCCGACGGACTCAACATCAACCGCGACTGCGGCTCCACCCATCCGGCCGCGCTGCAGCGCGCCGTCGTGGAGCAGGGCGCCGACCTCGGCATCGCGTTCGACGGCGACGGCGACCGCGTGCAGTTCGTCGACCACCGCGGCAGTCTCGTCGACGGCGACGACATCCTCTACGTGCTCGCGACGGACTGGCAGCGCAGCGGCCGCCTGCTCGGTCCGGTCGTAGGCACCCTGATGACGAACTACGGCCTCGAGCGCGCGTTCGCCGCGGCCGGCATCGGCTTCCTGCGCGCCAAGGTCGGCGACCGCCACGTGATGCAGGCGCTCAAGGAAACCGCCGGCGTCCTCGGCGGCGAGACCTCGGGCCACATCCTCTGCCTCGACAGCGCGTCGACCGGCGACGGCATCGTCAGCGCGCTGCAGGTCCTCGACGTGCTCGTGCGCAGCGGCCGCCGCCTGGCCGAATGGCGCACGGGCTGGGAGCGCCTGCCGCAGATCACGCACAACGTGCGCGTGGCCAAGTCCGCCGGACTGCTCGAACACCCGGCCGTACTGGCCGAGCGCGCCGCGGTCGAGCGCGAACTCGACGGGCTCGGCCGCCTGGTGCTGCGCGCCTCCGGCACCGAGCCCCTGATCCGCGTGACCATCGAGGCCGCCGACGCCGCCCTGGTCGACGCGCTGGCCCGCCGCCTCGCGCGCGCCGTAGAATCCGCGGCCACAGAGCTCGCCTGACCTGGCCTGCGCCGCCGCGGCGGCGGCGCACCCGCAGCGGCGCCCGCGCCGTCGTGTCCACTCCGCAGGAATCTTCCATGTCCGCCATTCCCACCCTCGACATCCGCCGCTACGACACCGACCGCGACGCGTTCGTCGCCGAGCTCGGCGCCGCCTATCGCGAATGGGGCTTCGCCGGCATCCGCGGCCACGGCATCAGCAAGGAGCTGATCGACGGCGCCTACGAGCGCTTCCGCGCGTTCTTCGCGCTGCCGACCGAAACCAAGATGCAGTACCACCTGGCCGGCACCGGCGGCGCGCGCGGCTATACGCCGTTCGGCGTGGAGACGGCCAAGGATTCCAAATATCCCGATCTCAAGGAGTTCTGGCACATCGGCCGCGAGATCCCGCGTGATTCGCGCTTCGCCGACGTGATGCCGCCGAACCTGTGGCCGGTCGAGATCGCCGGCTTCCGCGACTACGGCTACGGCCTGTACACGGCGCTCGACCAGCTCGGCACGCGCGTGCTGCGCGCGCTGGCCCTGCACATCGATCTGCCCGAGAACTTCTTCGAGGACAAGACCGATTTCGGCAACTCCATCCTGCGTCCGATCCACTATCCGCCGATCACGACACCCGACGTGCCGAACGTGCGCGCCGGCGCGCACGAGGACATCAACTTCATCACGTTGCTCGTCGGCGCGAGCGCCGCGGGTCTCGAAGTGAAGTCGCGCACGGGCGAGTGGGTGCCGTTCACGTCGGACGCCGACACCATCGTCGTCAACATCGGCGACATGCTGCAGCGCCTGACCAACCACGTCTATCCGTCGACGACGCACCGCGTGGTCAACCCGCCCGGCGATCTCGCGCGCCAGCCGCGCTATTCGGTGCCGTTCTTCCTGCATCCGAATCCCGACGTCGTGCTCGACCCGCTCGCGTCGTGCATCACGCCGGACAACCCGAGCCGCTATTCGACCTCGATCACCTCGCACGAATACCTGCTCGAGCGCCTGCGCGAGATCAAGCTCGCGTAACGACCGGCGCGGATTGCGGCGAGCGCCGCTAACCGCAACGTCGAGGTCCGCCCGCATCGAAGACCCCAGGTCGACGCATTCGGCCTGGGGTTTTCTTCATCCGGGTCCCCCGCGCTCGCCGCAACTACCGCGTCTTCGCGTCGGCAAAGCTGACGACGTCGACGTGGGCCGGTGTCGCGTGCACGCGGATTTCCCAGCGCACGGGTCCGGTCGTGCCGGACGGCGCGCGGAAAATCGCCGTCATGTGGTCGCGATACAGCGCCGGCATGGGCGCACCGTCAGCCGCCGCGAGAGCGACCCCGAACGGTTCATGGAATGCCGCGCGATGCGCGACGGCGACGAATTCGCCCGGCGCGCTGCTGCCTTCGACGACGAAGTCCTGCGGCGCGACCGGCAGGTCCGGATGCGCCGGGAACATGCCGGCCACGGCCGGCGGCGACGGCGTGCCGGCCTGCAGCACGCCGCTGATCGCGCTGTAGCCGAGATGGGCGATACGCTGCTGCGGTTCCGCGCCGATGTCGCGCCAGGCATGGTCGCGCAGGCCGATCAGCGCGCGGCCCGCCGGCGGCCCGCCGATCCGGATCTGATCCTTGCGGCCGCAGCGCGCGAGCAGGCCGACGCCGAGCGACTGGTCGATGAACTCGGCGTAGTGCGCGTACAGGGTCGCCGGCTCGCACAGCGGCGCGGTGATCGCATAGCGGTCGTTCAGTGCCAGTAGCAGGATGGTGTGCCGCTCGCCCTTGGTCAGCCGGTAGGTCACGTTCATGAGGCCGTGCCGGGCCGGATCGGCGACGGCGACGAGGGCCTGCTCGGGCGGATGCGACAGCGAGACGTGGATCGCGATCGACCACGCGCACCAGGACGTCGCGAGTGCGGCCACCGCCGCGCGTGCCGCGCGGCCCAGATCGCAGGCGCGGTCCAGGCCGAGCGCGACGAGCACGGCGACCAGCGGCAGGTGGGCGAAGACCATCCAGTACGGCGTGATCGGCCGCAGCGCGAGCACGAACAGCGACTGCAGCGGCAGCAGCACGAGCATGGTCGCGGCGATGCGCCGGCGCTCGCGCTGCGGCGCGCTCAGGGCGAGCACGGCGCAGGCCGTCAGCGCGAGCAGATGCAGCAGCATCGCCGCGCGTCGCGTGACGGCCGGCAGCTCCAGCCAGTAGCGCAAGGTGTATTCCGCGCCGTAGCCGGCGACGCTCAGCAGCAGCGCGCCGAGACGCGACAGCGCCGGCAGCGCCGGATCGCGGTTGGCATAGTTCGTTATCGTGCCGAGGTCGGCGAAGCCGCCCTGCAGCTGCTCGATCAGCATCGGCGCGAGGCTGGCCAGGCCGACGGCCGCGATCAGCGCCGCATCGCGCAGGCGCACGGCGAACGTCGGCGCCGCAGCCAGTGCATAAACCACGAGCAGGCACCCGAGCAGCAAGGTGGTCGGATGCGCATGGAACATGACCGTGCCGCCGAGGCCGAGCAGCAGCGCGCGCGGTGCGGACGGGGCGTCGCGGTAGTGCAGCGTGCACCAGAGTCCGAACAGCACGGCCGTCTCGACGACGGTCGTGTGCGTCATCGCCGCGAGGATGAAAGAGGACCAGCCGGGCGCGAAGAACGCTAGCGCGAACAGCAGGCCCAGACGCGCGCCGCCGTAGCGCCGGCCGATCACGTAGGCCAGCGGATACTTCAGTCCGGCCAGTGCCGCGGTCAGCACCGGCACGGTCAGCGGATGCGGCAGCAGCCACATCGCCGCGCCGAGCAGGTAGTACCAGAGCGGCCCGAGATGCAGGGTGTTGTAGATGACCGGGCCGGCCAGCGGCCAGTGTTCGCCGCGGGCCAGCTGCTGCGCGAAATACATGTCGCGCAAGGTGTCGGGCGTACCGGCCATGCCCGCGGCCGTCCAGGCCTGCAGCAGCACCAGGCCGCACAGCAGTGCCCAGTGCCAGACGGGCGCGGCCGCGGCAGTCGCCGGCGGCGCGGCGGACTGCGCGGTCAATGCGGATCCTGCACGCGGAAGTCCTTGGAGCGGCGCTGGACGAGATTCAGCGCGAAGCGGTCGGGCAACAGCTTGACCAGTGCCTTGATCGTGCGGTTGACGCGGCCGGTCACGTAGACGATCTCGCCGCGCTCCAGCGCGTCGAGGCCTTCGCGTGCGACGTCCTCGGCGGTCATCCACAGCCATTTCGGCATGCGCGAGACCTGTTCGCGAGAGCCGACCACGTCGTGGAATTCCGACCACGTGAAGCCCGGGCAGATCGCGCAGACCTTGACGCCGCGCTCGCGGTTCTCGAGACCGAGCGACTGGGAGAACTTGATCAGGAAGGCCTTGGACGCCGCATACATCGTATGCCCGGCCGATCCCGGCACGTGCCCGGCCAGCGAGGCGATGTTCGCGATGCGGCCGTAGCCGCGCTGCTGCATGCCCGGCAGCAGGCGATAGGCGAGCTCGCAGGGCGCCGTGACGAGCACCTGCAGGAAGTCCGCATGCACCTTCCAGGGCTGCGCGAGATAGTGTCCGGCGACGCCGTAGCCGGCGTTGTTGATCAGCACGTCGATCGCGATGCCGCGGCGCTCGATCTCGGCGCAGAGCGCGGCGCTGGCCTCGGGCTCGGCCAGATCGGCGCGTATCGTTTCCACACGCCGTCCGTAGCGGCCGCGCAACTCCTCGGCGAGCGCGGCGAGGCGGTCTTCGCGTCGCGCCGTCAGCACGAGATCGTGGCCGCGCGCGGCCAGCTCGCGCGCGATGGCCGCGCCTATGCCGGCCGATGCGCCGGTGACCAGAGCCCAGCGGGTTGAGGTGGTGGACATGCGTGACCTCGGAGCGGATGGGGAGTTGGCTTTTGCGGTCAGAGACCCCGGCGAGTCAAGGGGGCGACGGGCATGCGCCTCGCGCGCGGCCGGCAGCGCGGAGCCGTAACGGCCGGCGTCGCGCCAAGCGCACGCGGCGGGGCGATTCCTGCGCGCCAGCGCCGTCGCGTCGCGGCAATTCGACGCGAGTGCCGGGCCGGCCGCAGCGGCGCATTGCACGGCTGCGACGGCGTCGCTATCCTGCGCGCCCTTTCGTGGGTTCGGATCGCATGCGTCGCAAACTCGTCGCCGGGAACTGGAAGATGCACGGCAGTGCCGCTAGCGCGGCGGAGCTCGTGCGCGCCGTCCTGGCCGGCCTGCCCGGCGACGTCGAGGTCGCGGTGTTCCCGCCCTTCGTCTACGTGGCCGGACTGGCTGCCGCGCATTCGGGCGCGGCGATCGGCTTCGGCGTGCAGGACGTCAGCGAACACACCCAGGGCGCGTATACCGGCGAGGTCGCCGCGAACATGGCCCGCGACGTGGGCTGCCGCTACGCCCTGGTCGGTCATTCCGAGCGCCGCCAGTACCACGCCGAGAGCGACGCGCGCGTCGCGGCCAAGTTCGCCCAGGCCCAGGCCGCTAGCCTGATCCCGGTGCTCTGCGTCGGCGAGACCCTGGAACAGCGCGAGGCCGGCCGGACCGAGGCCGTCGTCGGCGCGCAGATCGCCGCGATCGTCGAGGCCTGCGGCGCCGCCGCGTTCGCCGATGCCGTGGTCGCCTACGAGCCGGTCTGGGCGATCGGCACGGGCCGCACGGCCAGCGCGGAACAGGCGCAGGCGGTGCACGCGTTTATCCGTAGCCAAATCGCTGTTCATGATGTTATGCTCGCCAACTCGCTGCGCATCCTTTATGGCGGCAGTGTGAAGGCGTCCAACGCCGCCGAGCTGTTCGCTCAGGCCGACGTGGACGGCGGGCTGATCGGCGGGGCTTCACTGGTCGCCGATGACTTCCTAAAGATTTGCGGGGCGGCGCGCTGAGCGCCCGACAGGCTGAGTCGAGATGCTGCTTACGATCTTCAACGTGTTTTACATCTTGATCGCAGTGGCGATGGTGGCGCTGATCCTGCTGCAGCGCGGCGCCGGCGCAGACGCGGGTTCGGGCTTCGGCTCGGGCGCGTCGGCGACGGTGTTCGGCGCGCGCGGTTCGGCGAACTTCCTGTCGCGTGCCACGGCGGTCCTGGCCAGTTTGTTCTTCCTGCTCAGTCTGGGCATGGGCATGTACCTCGGCGGCGGCATGGCTCCCAAGCCGCAGTCCGACCTGGGTCTCATGTCCGGCAACGAAGTGCCCGCCGCTCCCGCGAAAGCTCCTGAGGCCGCTCCGCCTGCCGGCGAAGTACCACAGGCGTCGGTACCGGCCCCGGCGACCACCGAAGTGCCCGCGGCGCCCCAGCCCGCTACTCCTGCCAACGCCGGCAACGGCGACGGCAAGACCGAAGCCAAGGCGGACGAGTCGAAGAAGAACTAGTTGGAACACAATGCCCAGATGGCGGAATTGGTAGACGCACTACCTTGAGGTGGTAGCGACTTCGGTCGTGGGGGTTCGAGTCCCCCTTTGGGCACCAATCTAGTTACGGTCGTGCGGGATTCAGCACAACGCGCGCGGCCGCTGATGCATCGCCAGCCGATGCGGAGGTTCGCGGACTCGTGCTTGCCGAATATTGGCCCATCTTCCTGTTTCTCGTCGTCGCCACCGGCCTGGGCCTCGTCCTGCTGGCGGTAGGCACCGTCCTCGGGCCGCGTCGTCCGGACACCCAGAAGCGATCCGCTTACGAATGCGGCTTCGAAGCCTTCGAAGACGCGCGCATGAAGTTCGACGTGCGCTACTACCTGATCGCGATCCTGTTCATCATCTTCGATCTGGAAATGGCCTTCCTGTTTCCGTGGGCGGTCGTGTTCAAGCAGATCGGCCTGATCGCGTTGATCGAAATGGGCCTGTTCCTGGCCCTGCTCGTCGTCGGCTTCGTCTACGTCTGGAAGAAGGGAGCCCTCGAATGGGAATGACCGACAGCCTCAGCCGGGTCATGCACAACCCGGTGCCGGTTTCCACCGTCGACGACATCCTGCGCCCCGACGGCGACAACCCGCTGATCGAGCGCGGCTTCGCGATCACTTCGGTCGACGCGCTCGTCAACTGGGCGCGCACCGGCTCGATGTGGCCGATGACCTTCGGCCTGGCCTGCTGTGCCGTCGAGATGATGCATGCCGGCGCCGCGCGCCTGGATCTCGACCGCTACGGCGTCGTGTTCCGCCCGAGTCCGCGCCAGTCCGACGTCATGATCGTGGCCGGCACCCTCGTCAACAAGATGGCGCCGGCGCTGCGCAAGGTCTACGACCAGATGCCCGACCCGAAATGGGTCATCTCCATGGGCTCCTGCGCGAACGGCGGCGGCTATTACCACTATTCCTACGCGGTGGTGCGCGGTTGCGATCGCATCGTGCCGGTCGACGTCTACGTGCCGGGCTGTCCGCCGACGGCCGAAGCGCTGGTCTACGGCATCCTGCAGCTGCAGAAGAAGATCCGTCGCACCAACACCATCGCGCGCTAACGGAATTCCCCGCATGAGCGAGAACCTGCCTGACACGCTGGCGCAGCGCCTCACCGCGCGCTTCGGCGCCGACGCCGTTGCCGCCACCGAGCGCCGCGGCGAAACCACGCTGGACCTTTTGCCGCAGAACTGGCTCGCCGTGTTCCAGGCGCTGCGCGACGAAGCGCAGTTCCGCTTCGAGCAGGCCGTCGACGTCTGCGGCGTGGACTACCTGAGCTACGGCCAGACCGAATGGGACACGACCGACGTGTCCAGCCAGGGCTTTTCGCGCGGCGTCGAAGGCCAGGGGCCGGGCCGCTTCCGCTGGTCCGAGCGTCCGCGCGTGACGCCGCACGAAAAGCGCTTCGCCGTCGTCGTGCACCTGCTGTCGCTGACCCACAACCGCCGCCTGCGCGTGCGCGCCTATTGCGTCGACGACGCGCTGCCGATCATGCCGTCGCTGACCGCGCTGTATCCCGGCGTGAACTGGTTCGAGCGCGAAGCGTTCGACCTCTACGGCATCGTCTTCGAAGGCCATCCGGATCTGCGCCGCATCCTGACCGACTACGGATTCGTCGGCCATCCGTTCCGCAAGGACTTCCCGCTGATCGGCAACGTCGAAGTGCGCTACGACGCGGAGAAGCAGCGCGTGATCTACGAGCCCGTCAGCATCGACCCGCGCGTGCTCGTCCCGCGCGTGATCCGCGACGACTCGCGTTACGAACAGGCCCAGGCCGAAGCCACCAACCGTGCGGCCGCGGGGAAGTAAGCCATGCAGGAAATCCGCAACTACACGATCAACTTCGGCCCGCAGCATCCGGCGGCCCACGGCGTGCTGCGCCTCGTGCTCGAGATGGACGGCGAGACCATCATGCGCGCCGACCCGCACGTCGGTCTGCTGCATCGCGGCACCGAGAAACTCGCCGAGTCCAAGCCGTTCAACCAGTCGATCGGCTACATGGACCGTCTCGACTACGTGTCGATGATGTGCAACGAGCATGCCTATGTGCGCGCGATCGAAAAGCTCGTCGGCATCGAGGCGCCGGTCCGCGCGCAGTACATCCGCACGATGTTCGACGAGATCACGCGCATCCTGAACCACCTGATGTGGATCGGTTCCAACGCGCTCGATCTCGGCGCGATGGCCGTGTTCCTCTATGCGTTCCGCGAGCGCGAAGAGCTCATGGACTGCTACGAGGCCGTGTCGGGCGCGCGCATGCACGCGACCTACTACCGCCCGGGCGGCGTCTACCGCGACCTGCCGGACCGCATGCCGCAGTACCGAGAGTCGCGCTGGCACAAGGGCGGCGACCTCAAGCGCCTGAACGAATGGCGCGAGGGCTCGCTGCTCGACTTCCTCGAAGCGTTCTGCAAGGACTTCTACGGCAAGGTCGACGAATACGAGACCCTGCTGACCGACAACCGCATCTGGAAGCAGCGCACCGTCGGCATCGGCGTGGTCACGCCGGAACAGGCCCATGCCTGGGGCATGTCCGGCCCCATGCTGCGCGGCTCGGGCATCGCCTGGGACCTGCGCAAGAAGCAGCCGTACGCGGCCTATGCGGACGTCGACTTCGACATTCCGCTGGGCACCAAGGGCGACTGCTACGACCGCTATCTGGTCCGTGTCGAGGAGATGCGCCAGTCCAACCGCATCATCGAGCAGTGCGTGAAGTGGCTGAAGGCCAACCCGGGCCCGGTCATGGTGCAGAACTACAAGGTCGCTCCGCCGTCCCGCGAGGAGATGAAGGACGACATGGAAGCGCTGATCCATCACTTCAAGCTGTTCACCGAAGGCTATTGCGTGCCGGCCGGCGAGACCTACAGCGCGGTCGAGGCGCCCAAGGGCGAGTTCGGCATCTATCTGGTCTCCGACGGCGCGAACAAGCCGTTCCGCCTCAAAGTGCGCGCGCCGGGCTTCGCCCACCTGTCCTCGATGGACGAGATCGTGCGCGGCCACATGCTGCCCGACGTCGTCGCGATGATCGGCACCTACGACGTCGTGTTCGGCGAAATCGACCGCTGAGCGACGGGAGCACACCATGAAAGCCTCTGGCACTTACAACCAGGTCAAGGACGTAGACCCGCTCGTCGCGCTGACCGAGAAGACGCGCCATCACATCGACCACTGGGTCGCGAAATTCCCGCCGGACCGCAAGCGCTCGGCGCTGATCCAGGGACTCATGGCCGCGCAGGAACAGCACGGCGGCTACCTCACCGACGAGCTGACCACGGCCGTTGCGAAGTACCTCGACCTGCCGCCGGTCTGGGCCTACGAGGTCGCGAGCTTCTACTCGATGTTCGAGACCTCGCCGGTCGGCCGCAACAACGTCGCGATCTGCACCAACATCTCGTGCTGGCTCAACGGCGCCGAAGACGTCGTGCGCCACTGCGAGAAGAAGCTCGGCGTCAAGCTCGGCGAATCCACCGCCGACGGCCGCGTCTACCTCAAGAAAGAGGAAGAATGCCTGGCCGCCTGCTGCGGCGCGCCGATGATGGTCGTCAACGGCCACTACCACGAGAACCTGACCACCGAGAAGGTGGACCAGATTCTCGACGGCCTGAAGTGAGGCAGCCCATGGCATCGCATTCGACCGGTCCGGTCGGTCCGGCCCCGCAGGAACACCAGGTCGTCTACACGACCCTGCATTTCGACAAGCCCTGGGCTTACGACAATTATCTGAAGGTCGACGGCTACCAGGCCTGGAAGAAGATCCTGGCCGAGAAGCCCGATCCGGCGGCGCTGATCGAGGAGCTCAAGAAGTCCTCGTTGCGCGGCCGTGGCGGCGCCGGTTTCCCGACCGGCCTGAAGTGGTCGTTCATGCCGCGCACGGCGCCGGGCCAGAAGTACATTCTCTGCAATTCGGACGAATCCGAGCCGGGCACCTGCAAGGACCGCGACATCCTGCGCTTCAACCCGCACGCGGTCATCGAAGGCCTGGCCATCGCCTGCTACTGCACCGGCTCGACGGTCGCCTACAACTACCTGCGCGGCGAGTTCCACCACGAGCCGTTCGAGCACTTCGAGGAAGCGCTGAAAGAGGCCTATGCCGCGGGCCTGCTCGGCAGGAACATCCAGGGTTCGGGCATCGACGTGGACATCCACACGGCGCTCGGCGCCGGCGCCTACATCTGCGGCGAGGAAACCGCGCTGATGGAGTCGCTCGAAGGCAAGAAGGGCCAGCCGCGCTTCAAGCCGCCGTTCCCGGCCGGCTTCGGTCTCTACGGCCGCCCGACCACGATCAACAACACCGAGACCTACGCCTCGGTGCCGGCCATCCTGCGCAAGGGCGCGGAGTGGTTCCTCAACCTCGGCAAGCCGAACAACGGCGGCCCGAAGATCTTCTCGGTCTCCGGCCACGTGGCCAGGCCCGGCAACTACGAGATCCGTCTCGGCACGCCGTTCAAGGACCTGCTGGAGATGGCCGGCGGCCTGCGGCCGGGCCGCACGCTCAAGGCCGTGATCCCGGGCGGCTCGTCGATGCCGGTGCTGCCGGCGGCGGTCATGCTCGAATGCACGATGGACTACGACTCGATCCAGAAGGCCGGCTCCGGCCTCGGCTCGGGCGCGGTCATCGTCATGGACGACACGACCTGCATGGTGCGCGCCTGTCAGCGCATCAGCCGCTTCTATTACGCCGAATCCTGCGGCCAGTGCACACCGTGCCGCGAAGGCACTGGCTGGATGTACCGCATGCTCACGCGCATCGTCGCCGGCAAGGCGGAACTGTCCGACCTGGCCATGCTCAAGCAGGCCGCCGGCCAGATCGAAGGCCACACGATCTGCGCGTTCGGCGAAGCCGCGGCCTGGCCGGTGCAGGGCATGCTGCGCCACTTCTGGCACGAATTCGAATATTTCATCGTCAACAAGCGCTCGCTCGTCGACGACCAGCCCGGCAAGGCCGCTTGAGGACGAACGACGCATGAGCGCCCAGCCCGTCAACCCGAACACGCCGCCGGATCACGTCAACATCGAGATCGACGGCAAGGCCATGACCGCGCCGAAAGGCTCGATGATCATCCATGCCGCCGACAAGGCCGGCGTGCCGATCCCGCGTTTCTGCTACCACGACAAGCTGCCGATCGCGGCGAACTGCCGCATGTGCCTCGTCGAGGTCGAGAAGTCGCCCAAGCCGATGCCGGCCTGCGCCACGCCGGTCATGGAAGGCATGAAGGTGCTGACGCGCTCGCAGAAGGCGCTGAACTCCCAGCGCAACGTCATGGAGTTCCTGCTGATCAACCATCCGCTCGACTGCCCGATCTGCGACCAGGGCGGCGAGTGCGAGCTGCAGGACGTCTCGATGGGCTACGGCCGCTCGGTCAGCCGCTTCGTCGAGCGCAAGCGCGCCGTCGCCGACGAGGACATCGGCCCGCTGATCGCCACCGAGATGACGCGCTGCATCCAGTGCACGCGCTGCGTGCGCTTCGTCAGCGAAGTCGCCGGCACCTACGAGCTCGGCGGCATGAACCGCGGCGAGAACCTCGAGATCGGCACCTACGTCGGCAAGACCATCGAGAGCGAGATCGGCGGCAACATCATCGACGTCTGCCCGGTCGGCGCGTTGACCAACAAGCCGTTCCGCTTCCAGGCCCGCGCCTGGGAGCTCATCGCGCGCGAAAGCGTCGGCTATCACGACGCGCAGGGTTCCAACCTCTGGCTGCATACGCGCCGCGGCGAGGTGCTGCGCCACGTGCCGCGCGACAACGAAGCGGTCAACGAATGCTGGCTGTCGGACCGCGACCGCTACAGCCACCAGGGCCTCTACGCGGCCGACCGCGCGACGCAGCCGCTGCTCAAGAAAAACGGCGAGTGGACGGCCGTGGGCTGGGACGAGGCGCTGAACGCCGTCGCCGACAAGCTCGGCAGCGTGCGCGGCGATGATCTCGGCGCGCTCGTGCATCCGGCGACCTCGAACGAGGAAGGCCACCTGCTGGCCGAGCTCGTGCGCGCGCTCGGCTCCAAGCACATCGACCACCGCCTGCGCCAGCTCGACTTCAGCGACGCGGCCGCGGGCTTCGGCTTCGCGACGCCGCTCGACGCGATCGAGAAGGCCGGCGCCGTGCTGCTGCTCGGCAGCAATTTGCGTCACGAACTGCCGCTCGTGAACCACCGCGTGCGCAAGGCGGCCCAGCGCGGCGCGAAGGTGCATGCGCTGAATCCGATTGCGTTCGATCTGAACTATCCGCTCGCGAGCTCGCTCGTGCTCGCGCCGGCCGCGCTGGCCGACGAAGCCGTCAAACTCGCCAAGGCCGCGCTGGAGCTCGGCGGCGAAGCACCGGCCGAACTCGCTGCGCTGCTCGCCTCGGCGACGACCGACGACACCGCGCGTGCGCTGGCCGGGTCGTTGAAGGACGCCGCCGGCTCGGTGCTGATCCTCGGCGAAGCCGCCGCGATGCATCCGCAGGCCTCGCTGCTGCGCGCCTGCGCGCGCTTCGTCGCGCTGGCCACCGACTCGGGCTACAACGAAGTGCCGCTCGGCGCCAACGCGCTCGGCCTGACGCGCCACGGCGTCGTGCCGGCCGCCGGCGGACTCGACGCGCGCACGATGCTCGCGCTGCCGCGCAAGGGTTACCTGCTCTACGGCGCCGAACCGCCGTACGACTTCGGCGACGGCGGTCTCGCGATGACCTCGCTGGCCAAGGCCGACGTCGTCGTAGCGTTCAGCGCGTTCGCGAGCGATGCGCTGAAGGCCGTCGCGACCGCGATCCTGCCGATCGCCGCGCTGCCCGAGACCGACGCGACCCTCGTCAATCTCAACGGCCATGCGCAGAGCGTCGCCGCCGGCGCGAAGGCGCCCGGCGAAGCGCGCCCAGGCTGGAAGGTGCTGCGCGCGCTCGGCGGCAAGCTCGGCGCCGCCGGCTTCGAGTTCACCGAACTGGCCGAACTGCGCGCCGCGCTGGCCGCGCGCACTGCGGCGATCGCGCCGCAGGTGCAGGCCAAGATCGCCGGTCGTCAGGACGCCAAGGGCCTCGTGCGCATCGCGACGGTGCCGATCTATCGCAGCGACGCCGTCGTGCGCCGCGCTGCCGCGCTGCAGGCGCATCCGCTGAACAGCGGGGCAGGGCTGGGCCTGAATCCGCAGGATGCGGCGGCGCTCGGCGTCGAGCAGGGCAGCATGGTCAGGATCAGCGGCGCCGCCGGCACGGCCACGTTGCCGGTCGTCGTGACCCACGACGTACCGCGCGGCGGCGCGTGGATCGAGGCCGCCTACGTCGAGACCGCAGCGCTGCCGGCTTACGGCGCCGAACTCAGCATCAGCAAGGCATAAGCGCATGGACTCTCTGATCGCGCTGCTCAACAACTTCATCGCCAGCTGGCCGAACCTGTCGCTGGTCATCGGCCTGATCCTGCTGCCGCTGCTGCCGCTGATCATCTCGGTGGCCATGTACGTCTGGTGGGAACGCAAGGTCATCGGCTGGATGCACGTGCGCCTGGGGCCGAACCAGATCGGCCCGCTCGGCCTGGCGCAGGCCTTCGCCGACGTGTTCAAGCTGCTGTTCAAGGAAATCACGGTTCCCGAGAAGGCCAGCCGCTTCCTGTTCTATCTCGCGCCGCTGCTCGCACTGACGCCGGCCATGGCAGCCTGGGCCGTCGTGCCGATCGGCAACAGGATGGCCTGGTCGAACGCGAACGCGGGTCTGCTGTACCTGCTCGCGATGACCTCGCTCGGCGTCTACGGCATCATCCTCGCAGGCTGGGCGTCCAATTCCAAATACGCCTTCCTCGGCGCGATGCGTTCGGCCGCTCAGGTCGTGTCGTATGAAATCGCCATGGGCATGGCGCTCGTCAGCGTGCTGATCCTCTGCGGCAGTCTGAACCTGTCCGACATCGTCAACGCGCAGGCCGGCAGCAAGGGCCTGTTCGAGTGGTTCTGGCTGCCGCTCGCGCCGATGTTCGTGATCTATTTCATCTCGGGCGTCGCCGAAACCAACCGCGCGCCGTTCGACGTGGCCGAAGGCGAATCGGAAATCGTCGCCGGCTTCCACGTCGAATATTCCGGCTCGGCCTTCGCGATCTTCTTCCTGGCCGAATACGCCAACATGATCCTGGTCGCGTTCCTGTCCTCGGTGCTGTTCCTCGGCGGCTGGCTGTCGCCGTTCCAGGGCTGGCACCTCGGACCGCTGTCGGCGCCGGGCTGGTGGTGGCTGTTCGCCAAGGCCTTCGGCATGGCCTTCCTGTTCCTCTGGTTCCGCGCGACGTTCCCGCGCTACCGCTACGACCAGATCATGCGTCTGGGCTGGAAGGTGTTCATCCCGATCACCATCGCCTGGATCTTCGTGGCCGGCTGCCTCGCCTTCTTCGGCGGCGTGACCATCGGCCCGGGAGTGAATCCGTGAACCGCGTCGTCCGCTATATCAAGAGCCTGTTCCTGCTCGAACTGCTGCAGGGCCTCTGGGTCACCGGCAAGTACTTCGTCAAGCCGAAGTACACCATGCAGTACCCAATGGAAAAGATTCCGAAGTCGAATCGCTTCCGCGGCCTGCACGCGCTGCGCCGCTATCCGAACGGCGAAGAGCGCTGCATCGCCTGCAAGCTCTGCGAGGCGGTCTGCCCGGCCCTGGCCATCACGATCGACGCGGCGCCGCGCGCCAGCGACGGCCAGCGCCGCACGACGCGCTACGAGATCGACCTGTTCAAGTGCATCTTCTGCGGCTTCTGCGAAGAGTCCTGCCCGGTCGACTCCATCGTCGAGACCGACATCCACGAATACCACTTCGAAAAGCGCGGCGAGAACATCCTGACCAAGGAGAAGCTGCTGGCTCTGGGCGATCGTTACGAAGCCCAGATCGCGGCCGCACGCGCGCAAGACGCGGCCTATCGCTGAGCGCGCAGGAGAACGCCCCGATGACGCAACAGATACTGTTCTACGCCTTCGCCGCGGTGCTCGTCGCTTCCGCGCTGGCCGTGATCACCGTGAAGAACTCGGTGCATGCGGCGCTGTGCCTCGTGCTGACTTTCTTCACCGCCGCGAGCATCTGGATCCTGGCCGAGGCCGAGTTCCTCGGCCTGGCCCTGATCGTGGTCTACGTCGGCGCCGTGATGGTGCTGTTCCTGTTCGTGGTCATGATGCTCGACATCAAAGAGGAGGCGGTGCGCGAAGGCTTCATCCGCTTCCTGCCGGTCGGCGTCGTCGTCGCCGTGGTCATGCTCGCCGAGATGCTGAGCCTGATCGGCGTGCGCGCGCTGCAGGCGGTGCCGCTGCCGGAGAATCCGGCGCTGGCCGCCGGCAGCAACACGAGCTGGCTCGGCAAGGCGCTGTTCACCCAGTTCCTGCTGCCGTTCGAAGTCGCCGCGCTGATCCTGACCGTCGCGCTGATCGCCGCGGTCGCGCTGACCCTGCGCAAGCGCAGCGGCGTGCGCACGCAGAAGCCCGGCCAGCAGGTGCTGGTGCAGCGCGACGAGCGCCTGCGCGTCGTCAAGATGGCCAGCGAAGCCCCGTCGACCGGAGAATCCGCATGATCTCGCTCGCGCATTTCATCGTGCTGGGCACGATCCTGTTCTGCATCTCGGTCGCCGGCATCTTCATCAACCGCAAGAACGTCATCGTGCTGCTGATGGCGATCGAGCTGATGCTGCTCGCCGTCAACATGAACTTCGTCGCGTTCAGCCGCTACCTCGGCGATCCGTCGGGCCAGGTGTTCGTGTTCTTCATTCTGACGGTCGCCGCGGCGGAGTCCGCCATCGGTCTGGCCATCCTCGTCGTGCTGTTCCGCAACCGCAGCACGATCAATGTGGCCGAAATAGATTCGATGAAGGGATAAGCTTCCGATGATCACGCCCAAGCTCATTCTCCTCGTCATCGCCCTCGCGCCGCTGGTCGGCGCGATCGTCGCGGGCCTGTTCGGCCGGCGGGTCGGCCGCGCCGGCGCGCATACGGTCACGATCGCCGGCGTCGCCGTGTCGTTCGTGCTTTCCTGCTATGCGCTGTACCAGCTGTCCACCGGCGGCTGGGGCGTGTTCAACGAGAACCTCTACACCTGGTTCGAAGTCGGCAAGCTCAGCGCCCATGTCGGCTTTCTCGTCGACCGCCTGACCGCGGTCATGATGGTCGTGGTCACCTCGGTGTCGCTGCTCGTGCACGTCTACACGATCGGCTACATGCGCGACGACCCGGGCTACCAGCGCTTCTTCAGCTACATCTCGCTGTTCACGTTCTCGATGCTCATGCTGGTCATGAGCAACAACTTCATGCAGCTGTTCTTCGGCTGGGAAGCGGTCGGCCTGGTCTCGTACCTGCTGATCGGCTTCTGGTTCAAGCGGCCCAGCGCGATCTTCGCCAACATGAAGGCGTTCCTGGTCAACCGCGTCGGCGACTTCGGCTTCCTGCTCGGCATCGCCGCGGTGCTGTTCTGCTTCGGCTCGCTCGACTACGCGACCGTGTTCGCTTCGGCCGACGCGACCCTGACCGGCCGCACCCTGGAAATCATCGCCGGCCATCCGTGGCAGGCCGCCACCGTGATCGGCGTGCTGCTGTTCATCGGTGCGATGGGCAAGTCGGCGCAGGTGCCGCTGCACGTCTGGCTGCCGGATTCGATGGAAGGTCCGACGCCGATCTCGGCGCTGATCCACGCGGCGACGATGGTGACCGCCGGCATCTTCATGGTCGCGCGCATGTCGCCGCTGTACGAGCTGTCGGAGACCGCGCTGTCGTTCGTGCTGATCGTCGGTGCGACGACGGCGCTGTTCACGGGCCTGATCGGCATCGTGCAGAACGACGTCAAGCGCGTCGTCGCCTACTCGACCCTGTCGCAGCTCGGCTACATGACCGTCGCGCTCGGCGTGTCGGCCTATTCGGCCGCGATCTTCCACCTGATGACGCATGCGTTCTTCAAGGCGCTGCTGTTCCTCGGCGCCGGCTCGGTCATCATCGCGATGCACCATGAGCAGGACATGCGCCACATGGGCGGCCTCCGGAAGTACATGCCGATCACGTTCATCACAGGTTGGATAGGCACGCTCGCGCTGACCGGCTTCCCGGGCTTCTCGGGCTTCTTCTCCAAGGACGCGATCATCGAAGCCGTGCACGAGTCGCACCGCTACGGCTCGGGCTACGCCTACCTGTGCGTGCTGATCGGCGTGTTCGTGACCGCGCTGTACAGCTTCCGCCTGATCTACCTGACCTACCATGGCAAGGAGCGTTTCGTCGTCGAGCACGCGCACCACGACGCGCACGGCCATGCGCGCGACGCGCATCACGACGAGCATGCCGACGAGCATGCCGACGACGACCACGGCCACCACGAGCCGGGCCATCTCGAACACGCGCCGCACGAGTCGCCCTGGGTCGTGACCCTGCCGCTGATCCTGCTCGCGATCCCGTCGGTCGTGATCGGCTGGCTGACCATAGGCCCGATGCTGTTCGGCGACTTCTTCGCCGGCGCGATCGTCGTCAAGGAAGGCGGTCCGCTGGCCGAGCTCGCCCACGAATGGCACGGCCCCGGCGCGATGGTGCTGCACGGCCTGCTGGGATTGCCGTTCTGGTTCGCCGTCGCGGGTTTCGCGGTCGCGACCTACGTCTACCTGTTCAACCAGGCCATCGCCGACCGCGCCGCGAAGACCTTCGCGCCGCTCTACCGCCTGCTGCAGAACAAGTACGGCATCGACGACCTGTATTTCGCGATCTTCGCGCGCGGCGGTCTCAAGCTCGGCCGCGGCCTCTGGCGCGGCGGCGACGTGGCCGTCATCGACGACGGCATCGTCAACGGTTCGGCCGCGCTCGTGCAGCGCATCGCCGCGAGCGTGCGCCGGCTGCAGTCGGGCTACCTGTACCACTACGCCTTCGCGATGATCCTCGGCCTGATCGTGCTGCTCGGCGGTCTGTGGATGGCGGCGCGCTGAGCAGACGCAAAGGGAATAACGACAATGTTTGCAAACTGGCCTTTGCTTAGCCTGCTGATCTGGCTGCCCATCCTCGGCGCCATTCCGGTGCTGCTCGCCGGCGACAGGCGTCCAGACCTCGCGCGCCGCGTCGCCCTCGCGGTGGCGGCGGCGACCTTCCTCGTCAGCCTCGCCATGCTGTCGGCGTTCAACCACGCGATCGCCGATTCGATCGCGCGCGGCGCGGCCGATCTCGGCCTGCTCAAGAACATGCAGCTGCAGGAAAACCTGCTCTGGATCGAGGCCCTGAACGTGCGCTATCACCTCGGCGTCGACGGCATCTCCGTCGCGCTGGTGCTGCTGACCACGTTCACGAGCGTGCTCGTCGTGATCCTCGGCTGGGGCTCGGTCGAGAAGAAAGTCGCGCAGTACATGGCCGCGATGCTCGTGCTCGAAGGCCTCATGGTCGGCGTGTTCTGCGCGCTCGACGCGCTGCTGTTCTATGTCTTCTTCGAAGGCATGCTGATCCCGATGTTCATCCTGATCGGCGTCTGGGGCGGCGCGCGGCGCGTCTACGCGACCCTGAAGTTCTTCATCTACACGTTCTTCGGCTCGATCTTCATGCTGGTCGGACTGCTGTACCTCTATTTCAAGACCGGCACGTTCGAGCTGGCCGAGCTGGCCAAGGTCGGCCTGAGCGCGAAGGAGCAGGCCTGGCTGTTCTTCGCGTTCCTGATCGCGTTCGCGGTCAAGGTGCCGATGTGGCCGGTGCACACCTGGCTGCCGGACGCCCATGTCGAGGCGCCGACCGGTGGTTCGGTCGTGCTGGCCGCGATCATGCTGAAGATCGGCGGCTACGGCTTCATCCGCTTCTCGCTGCCGATCGTGCCGGACGCGAGCCTCGAATACGCCTGGCTCGTCATCGCCATGTCGCTGATCGCCGTCGTCTATGTCGGCTACGTCGCGCTCGTGCAGGAAGACATGAAGAAGCTGATCGCCTATTCGTCGATCGCGCACATGGGCTTCGTCACGCTCGGCGTGTTCATCTCGCTCGCGCTCGCGCGCAGCGGCAATGCGACCGGCGCGGCCGTCGGCATCCAGGGCGCGATGGTGCAGATGATCTCGCACGGCTTCGTGTCGGGCGCGATGTTCGCGAGCGTCGGCGTGCTCTACGACCGCATGCACACGCGCATGATCCGCGACTACGGCGGCGTCGTGAACACGATGCCGCGTTTCGCCGCGCTGTTCGTGCTGTTCGCGATGGCCAACTGCGGCCTGCCGGGCACCAGCGGCTTCGTCGGCGAGTTCTGGGTCATCCTGGCCGCGTTCCAGCACAACCCGCTGGTCGGCGCGCTGGCCGCGTTCACCCTGATCATCGGCGCGGCCTACACCCTGTGGCTGGTCAAGCGCGTGATCTTCGGCGAAGTCGCCAACGAGCACGTCGCCGAACTCCAGGACATGAACGGCCGCGAGACCCTGGTGCTGGCCACCCTGGCCGCCGCCGTACTGCTGCTCGGCCTCTGGCCGCAGCCGCTGGGCAATCTCATGGATGCGCCGATCGCCGAGCTCGTGAAGCACATCGTCATCAGCAAGGGCGCGTGAAGGACCGACCATGATCAGCCTGACCGACATCCTCACCCTGCTGCCCGAGTCGTTCCTGACCCTGGCGATCTGCGCGCTGCTGCTGCTCGACCTGTTCCTGAAGCCGGCCCAGCGCAGCGTCACGCATTACCTGTCCATCGTCGTGCTGGCCGTGACCGGCTGGCTCGTGCTGCAGCATTTCGGCGAACCGACCGCGTTCGGCGGCATGTTCGTCCGCGACGGCGTTGCCGTGGTGCTCAAGGTCTTCGTGCTGCTGACGACCGCGCTCGTGTTCGTCTACGCGCGTCCGTATCTGCGCGACCGTTCGCTGTTCGTCGGCGAGTACTACGTGCTGTGCCTGTTCGCCGTGCTCGGCATGATGCTGTTGGTTTCGGCCGGCAGCCTCGTCATGATCTACCTCGGCCTGGAGCTGCTCGCGCTGTCGTCGTACGCGCTGGTCGCGCTGAACCGCGATTCGCCGCTGTCTTCCGAAGCCGCGATGAAGTACTTCGTGCTCGGCGCGCTGGCTTCGGGCATGCTGCTATACGGCATGTCGATGATCTACGGCGCCGCCGGCTCGCTCGACCTCAACACGATCCATGCGGTCGCCGCAGCCAGCACCCAGCGCGGCCTGCTGCTGTTCGGCGTCGTCTTCGTCGTCGTCGGCATCGCGTTCAAGTTCGGCGCGGCGCCGTTCCACATGTGGCTGCCCGACGTCTACCAGGGCGCGCCGACAGCGGTCACCGTGTTCATCGGCTCGGCGCCGAAGCTGGCCGCGTTCGGCATGGCCTACCGCCTGCTCGAAGGCGGGCTCGATGGTCTCGGCGGCCACTGGCAGCTGATGCTCGCGCTGCTCGCGGTGCTGTCGCTCGCGATCGGCAACATCGCCGCGATCATGCAGAGCAATCTCAAGCGCATGCTGGCGTATTCGACGATCTCCCACGTCGGCTTCCTGTTCCTGGGCCTCGTCAACGGCCAGCCCGAGGGCTATGCGGCAGCGATGTTCTACGCGATCAGCTATGCGCTGACCGCGGCCGCGGCCTTCGGCATCATCCTGCTGCTGTCGCGGGCGGGCTTCGAGGCCGAGGAGATCGCCGACTACAAGGGTCTGAGCCAGCGTGCGCCCTGGTACGCGTTCCTGATGGCGCTGATCATGTTCTCGCTGGCCGGCGTGCCGCCGCTGTTCGGCTTCTTCGGCAAGCTGCTCGTGCTCAAGGCCGTTGCCGTGCCGGGCACCTTGTGGCTGGCCATCGCCGGCGCCATATTCGCGATCGTCGGCATCTACTACTACCTGCGCATCGTCAAGGTCATGTATTTCGACGATCCGGACGCCGACGCCGTACCGGCCAAGCCGGCCGACGCGCCGATGCGCGCGGTGCTGTCGGTCAATGCCCTTGCATTGCTCGTACTCGGCCTCACCTGGGGTCCGCTGTACGGCTGGTGCGCGCAGGCGTTCGGCATCCGCTGAGGCCCGGCGTGTCGTGAAGACGAGCCCGTGCGTCGTGGATCGCCGGGTCGAATGAAGTTGGCCCAGATTTTTACGTAAGGCTTGCGAAAACACCTCACGATCCGTATAGTTCCGTTTCTCTGATGCGGGGTGGAGCAGTCTGGCAGCTCGTCGGGCTCATAACCCGAAGGTCGCAGGTTCAAATCCTGCCCCCGCTACCAGGTTCGAAGCGAAAGGCCACCTCGTGTGGCCTTTTTGCTAGAGCCGGCAAGGCCGATCGAACGAGCTGCGATCGGAGTCGAGGCCGGATACAGCGCAGGATGCGCGTGTTGCCGATGTTGGGAAGCGAGACAACGGCGGACTAATGGAATGGGCCTTAGTGCCCATTTTTTGTTTGTGCAGAAAGCAGCGTGAAAGACGACGAACTCATCCAGTTGATCAATCCCGTAGTCGCCGACCTGGGCCTCGAATGCCTCGGCATCGAGTACGCGCCCAGCCGCGGCAACAGCCTGCTGCGCATCTATATCGACCACCAGGAACGGCCTATCACGATCGACGACTGCGAAGCGGTGAGCCGCGAACTCTCCGCGCAGCTCGACGTCAACGATCCGATCAGCGGCCGCTATACGCTCGAAGTATCCTCGCCGGGCCTGGACCGGCCGCTGTTCACGCCGGCGCAGTTCGCGCGCTTCATCGGCGAGAAGGCCAAGGTCAGCCTGAACCTGCCGGTCGAGGGCCGCCGCCGCCTGCAGGGCGCGATCCGCGCCGTCGACGGCGACCGCATCACGATCGACCAGGACGGCGTCGACATCGTCGTCGCCCACGACAACGTGCAGAAGGCGCGCATAGTCCCCGACTACGTCGCGCTGGGCCTGGCGCCCGAAAAGAAGCCGGCCGGCAAGGCCGGCGCGCAGTCCAAGCCGGGGGCTTCCAAAGCCGGCAACGCCAAACCCGGCGCTCCCGAGCGCAAGCCAAACAAGTGAACATTGACGGCGTCGACGACGCCGGTCGGAGTGACAAGCGATGAGCAAAGAACTGTTGCTGGTAGTCGACGCGGTCGCCAACGAGAAGGGCGTCGACAAGGCGGTCATCTTCGATGCGATGGAAGCGGCGCTGGCTTCGGCGGCGAAGAAGCGCTACGTCGACCAGGACGTGTCCATCCGCGTGTCGATCAACCGGCACAGCGGCGACTACGAGACGTTCCGGCGCTGGGAAGTCGTTCCCGACGACATCGTCATGGAATCGCCGGAGCGGATGATCCGCCTGATGGACGCCGAGGACGAGAAGCCCGGCGCCGTGATCGGCGACTTCGTCGAAGAGCAGATCGAAAACCCCGAATTCGGCCGCATCGCCGCGCAGGCCGCCAAGCAGGTCATCGTGCAGCGCGTGCGCGAGGCCGAGCGCGCCCAGGTCGTCGACGCATTCCGCGACCGCATCGGCGAACTGATCACCGGCGTGGTCAAGCGCGTCGAGCGCGGCGCGGTCTATCTCGACCTCGGCGGCAATGCCGAGGCCTACATCGCCCGCGACAAGACCATTCCGCGGGAAACCGTGCGTACCGGCGACCGCGTGCGCGGCTACCTCTACGACGTGCGCGCCGAAGCGCGCGGCCCGCAGCTGTTCGTCTCGCGCACGGCGCCGGAATTCATGATGGAGCTGTTCAAGCTCGAAGTGCCGGAAGTCGGCCAGGGCCTCGTGCAGATCAAGGCCTGCGCGCGCGACGCCGGCGACCGCGCCAAGATCGCCGTGCTCGCGACCGATACGCGCACCGATCCGATCGGCGCCTGCATCGGCATGCGCGGCTCGCGCGTCCAGGCCGTGTCGAACGAGCTCAATGGCGAGCGCATCGACATCGTGCTGTGGAACGACAACCCGGCCCAGTTCGTCATCAACGCGATGGCGCCGGCCGAGGTGCAGTCGATCATCGTCGACGAAGACAAGCATTCGATGGATATCGCCGTCGCCGAGGACAAGCTGTCCCAGGCGATCGGCCGCGGCGGCCAGAACGTGCGCCTGGCGAGCAAGCTGTCGGGCTGGCAGCTCAACGTCATGACCGAGGCGCAGGTGCGCAACAAGAGCGAGGCCGAGCAGGAGTCCGCGCGCCAGCTGTTCATGGCGCGCCTGGAAGTCGACGCGGAGATCGCCGCGATCCTGGTCCAGGAAGGCTTCTCGACGGTCGAGGAAATCGCCTACGTGCCGACCGGCGAGCTGCTCGCGGTCGAAGGCTTCGACGAGGACATCGTCGAGGAACTGCGCGCCCGCGCCCGTGACGCGCTGCTGACGGAAGCGCTCGCGGTGGAAGAGAATATCGACGAACACAAGCCGTCCGACGACCTCATCGCAGTCGACGGCATGGACGAATCGCTGGCCTATGCACTGGCCCAGCACGGTGTCGCGACCCGCGAGAACCTCGCGGACCTCGCCACCGACGAGCTCATGGAATTCGGTATCGAAGGGATGGACGAGGACCGTGCTGCCGCGTTGATCGTGGCCGCGCGCGCTGCGGAAACGTAATCCGCCCCAGCTTTGCGGCGGCAGTAAGGGCAGCAGGCGGATCACGGAGTAACGAAATATGTCGGACGTCACCATCAAGCAATTGGCCCAGGTACTGGGCACGCCGGTCGAGAAGCTGCTGTCGCAGCTCGCCGAGGCCGGCATGAAGTTCACGAGCGCCGACCAGGTGATCAGCAGCACCGAGAAGGTGAAGCTGCTCGGCTTCCTGCGCCGCACCCACGGCAAGACCGAGGCGGCCGCCGAAGACGCGGCGCCGCGCCAGATCACGCTCAAGCGCAAGACGGTCAGCGAGATCACCGTCAACCAGGGCGCCGCGCGCGGCAAGACGGTCAACGTCGAGGTGCGCCAGAAGCGCACTTACGTCAAGCGCAGCTCGGTCGACGAAGACCAGAAGGTCGACAGCGAGCGCGAAGAGGCGCTGCGCAAGCTCAGCGAGTCGACGCTCAAGCGCGAGGGCGAGGAGCTCGAGCGCGCCGCGCAGGAAAAGCGCCGCGCCGAGGAAGAAGCCCGCGCCGCCGCGGCTGCCGCTGCGGCCGCCGCCGAGGAAGCGCGCCGTCGCGCCGCCGAGGAAGCGCAGGCCGCCCG
>NZ_JANFVR010000400.1 GCF_024609805.1 Tahibacter caeni
GCGAGCGCGGCGCGAGCGCGGCGCATCACGATCGCATCCTCGGTCGACAAGTAGCCGCGCAGATCCAGCTCGACGGCCGCGCCGGCCGGCAGCAGCGCGCGGATCGCCGGCAGCGGCGGCTCGGCCGCCGCATCGACGAGGCCGGCGACGCGAATGCGCCGGCCGCCGAGATCGTCGATGCGGTCCAGATGCAGCCCGGGCCAGTTCGCGAGCGTCTGGTTCACCGCAGCGAGCTGGCGCTGCCACTGCCCTTCGCGCCAGGCCCAGGCCGTCAGCGCCGCGAGCACGACCAGCAGGAACAGCAGCAGCGGCCAGCGTCGCGTCGGCAGGCCGCTCTGCGCCTGGGTCTCCTCGGCCAGCACGCCGGATTCGATCTGCTGCAGGCTCAGGCTGTCGCGGATCTCGGCCTCGTGTTGCGGCGTCGGCCCGACCTGTGCCTCGTCGAGCGTCAGATGGATCTGCTCCAGCCGTTCGCGCAGCAGGGTGCGCAGCGCCGGCGGCGGCGCGCCGCGGATGAACGCGGCGAGATTGGCGCGCGGACCCGGCAGCACCCAGACCAGGTGCTCACCGACGCCGGCCGAGTCCAGGCCGCCGCCTTCCGCGCCGTTGCCGACCGAATCGCGCACGAAATCGCCGATCGCGGTCAGCATGCCGGCGATCGCGTCGGCATCGAGATCGGGCAGTTCCGGCGCCGACACGCGCGCGAGCACGAGGCCGCTGTCGCGATCGATCAGGAACAGATGATCGAGGCGATAGTGCAGCGCGTGGCGCATGACGACCTGCGCGTACGGCAGGCCGGTGCGCCAGGATTCCAGGCGCCAGCGCAGGCCGCGCAGGGTGAAGCTCGATTCGAGCGCGCGGTTGAAGTTCTCGTTGAAGTCGCGCATCGCCTCGGCGATCGCCTTGCGGATCGCCGGGCCGATGACCGGAAACAGCACGTCGACGATGCTCTGGCGCTGCGAGCGCACGGCCGCGGCCAGCGCGTCGGAAACCGGCAGCTTGAGCGCCTGGGCCAGGCGTTGGCGGCCTTCGCCGCGCTGGGCGCGCTGCAACAGGCCCGGCAGGCGCTGCGGCAGTTCGGCCTGATCGGATTCGAGCGCGGCGACGCGCTCCGCATGAGCGTTGAGCTCGGCGAGTTCCTCGCCGAGGATCAGTTGCTTGAGGCGTTGATGCTCGCCCATGGCGGGCCGGCCGTGCGATCAGGCGCCGGGCAGGTCGAAATCGCCCTTCAGGCGCAGCGCCACTTCGGTCAACAGCGCGGCCAGGTCCTCGCGACCGACCTTCTCGACGCGCAGTTCGTCGCGCGAACGCGTCAGGCTCTGGCCGTGGCGCGCGAACTGTTCCTTGAGCGCCGCATCGAGCTCGGCCAGCGCCGAGCGCAGGCGCTCCTCGCCGGCCGCCATGTCGTGGTTCAAGGTGTCGACCGCGGCAGCGAGCTCGCTGCGCTGCGCGCGTGCGCCCTGCAGCAGGCGCGATTCGAGGTCGTCGGTCGCCGCAGAACGGTCGGCCACTTCCTGGCGCAACGCGCGGCCGAGCTTGTCGATCTGCTCGTCGAGGCGCTTGTCGAGCTGCGCGAAGCGGCGTTCCTGGTCCTGGCGCAGGCCTTCGAAATCCGCCTCGATGCGTTCGTTGAGTTCCTGGAAGCGGCGCTCGTAGTCGCGCATCTGGCCGCCGAACAGGATGTCGCGGATCTGGTCGACGTTGCGATCCGCGCCGTTGAGATCGGGCACGGCGGACTTCTTCTCGTTCACTGTCTTCTCCATCGCGGCCGGGACCGCGGCGCCGCGCACGGCGTTCGCGGCGGCTGGCACGTTGCGCGGGGGTTTGGCGGCCTGCTGGCGCTTGCTGGGCATGTCTGGCTCTCCACGAAAGCGCTGCGTCCGCGTCGCCCGTATCAGGCTTGTTCGAGCCGGTAGCCGTGCTGGTAGACCGCCGTCAGGCGCCAGCCGTGCTCGCCGCCGAGCTCGAGCTTCTTGCGCAGGCGGCTGACGTGGGTGTCCACAGTGCGCGTCGACACCTGGGCGCTCATGTTCCAGACGTTCTCGAGCAGCGCGTCGCGGCTGACGATGCGACCCTGACGCCGGAACAGGTAGGTGGCCAGATCGAACTCGCGCTGCGTCAGCTCGATGTCGCGGCCTTCGATCGCGACGCGCCGGCGCATCAGGTCGATATGGTAGGGCGGAATCGACAGGTCGGTGCTCGCTTCCGAATCCACCCCCCTACGCCGCAGTACGGCAGCGACGCGCGCGAGCAGCTCGGCCTGTTTCGGCGGCTTGACGACGTAGTCGTCGCCGCCGCTCTCGAGGCCCTTGACGATGTCCTCGTCGAGCGAGCGCGCCGTCAGGAAGATGACCGGCAGCTCGGCATTCGTGGAATTGCGGATCCAGGCGAGAACGTCCAGGCCGGTCGCGTCGGGCAGCATCCAGTCGAGCAGCAGCAGGTCCACGGCTTCGATGCCGAGGCGGCGGCGGAACTCGTTCGCGCTGCGGAACACCCGCGGCGTATAGCCGGCGCGCTCCAGCCACAGGGAAATCAGCTCGGCCTGATCGGCATCATCCTCGAGAAAGCCGATGACCACTTCATGCTTGCTCATGCAACGGCTTCCTGCGCAAGCCTCCGGCCCATTCCCCGCTCCTCATTCGACTACGAAGTTAACGCGCATGTTGACGCGCCATTCGCGGACCCTGCCGTCGTCGTCGGTGACGACCTTGATGTCGTTGACCCAGGCGCCCTTGATGTTCTTGACCGTCGTGGCGACCTTGAGCAGGCCGGACTGGACTGCGTCGTCGATGCCCTTGGGGGACGCCGAGCTGACTTCGATGACCTTGGCGATGGACATGACAAATCCCTCTTCTGGGCCGGCTTCTGGCGTGTTGGGGGGAATCCGCGCTCTTGCGTGCCGGAGTGTAACAGCATGCAACGGCACTTCCAGCGCGACCCGTCCACCGCTTGGCGCATCGCAGCATGCGGCGACGCGCACGCCTGCGGGGGAATCGCTCAGGCGTGCCGGCGGACAGCCCCCAGCAGCGGCGCATAGCCGGCACGGTAGTCGGGAAAACGCAAGGCATAGCCCGAGGCGCGCAGGCGGCGGTTGGCCAGGCGTTTGTTGCCGACGGCCCGCTGGCCCGGCGCCGGTTCGGGCGGCGGCGGCGGCAGCGCCAGCTGGGCGGCGATCCAGGCCTGCACTTCGGCCAGCGGAGCCGGATAGTCGTCGCTGACGAGATAGCAGGCCTGCGGCCGTTCCAGGCCGAGCAGGTGCACCAGCGCGCCGGCCGCATCGTCCACATGAATACGATTGGAAAACTCCGCCGCGCCCGCCGGACGCCGCGCGCTGCCGTCGACGACCTGACTGACCAGGCGCTGGCGCCCGGGCCCGTAGATGCCCGACAGGCGCGCGACGACGGCCTCGCGCATTCCGGCCAGACGCCGCTCGGCATCCAGCAGCAGGCGGCCGTTGAAGGCCAGCGGCACGCAGGGCGTGTCCTCGTCGATCCAGGCGCCGCCGTGTTCACCGTAGACCGCGCTCGACGACACGAAGATCAGTCGGCGCAGCGCCGTGCGCCGCTGCAAGGCGTCCAGCAGATGGGCGAGCCCGTCGACGAACAGCCCGCGATAGGCGGCCTCGTCGCGCTGCCCCGGCGCCGGCAGGAACACGACGTCGGCGATGTCGTCGGGCAGCTCGCGCAGGCTGGCCGGATCGGTCAGGTCGGCACGCAAGGCCTGCAGCGGCGCGGGCAGCGCGGCCGCGCTGCGCCGCAGGCCATAGACGCGGCGGCCGGCGGCGGCGAGTTCCACCCCGGCGCGCAAGC
>NZ_JANFVR010000401.1 GCF_024609805.1 Tahibacter caeni
GCCGAGCTGGGCCATCGCGATGCCGCGCAGCGCCAGCGCCGGCGCATCGTCGCGCAGCGCGACGCGCTTGAGTGCGCCGAGCGCGTCGCCGGCGGCCAGCGCCTGCGCCGCGGCCGTGATCAGCGAATCCACAGCAATCCCGCCACCGTTGTCACTCCCACCTGGAACGCCGCGCCTCGCAATCTAGCGCAGCAGCGGCGGCCATCGGGGCCGCCGCGTCACGGAGATCACGACGATGACGGCGACACGCAAGATCGGCACACGGCAGGAATGGCTCGCGGCGCGGCTGGACCTGTTCGCGCAGGAGAAGGAACTCACGCGGCGCAGCGACGCGCTCGCGCGGCAGCGCCGGGCGCTGCCCTGGGTGCGCGTGGACAAGGCCTACCGCTTCGACACCGAGCAGGGCAGTGCCACCCTGGCCGAACTGTTCGGCGGCCGCTCGCAGCTGCTGGTCTATCACTTCATGTTCGGGCCCGACTACGCGGCGGGCTGTCCGTCCTGCTCGGCCATCGCCGACGGTTTCGACGGCTTCGCCGTGCACCTGGCGAATCACGACGTGACCCTGATGGCGGTCTCGCGCGCGCCGCTGGCCACTTTGCTCGCGTATCGCCGGCGCATGGGCTGGTCGTTTCCTTGGGCGTCGGCCGGCGACGGCGAATTCAACGTCGATTTCCACGTCGCATTCACGGCGGCGCAGCAGCGCGAAGGCGGCATCGAGTACAACTACCGGCGCGAACCGGCGCTGCCGGCCGCCGTACCCGGGTCCTGCGCGTCGAACGGCGCCGCGTGCGCGCAGGAGCGAAGCCCGGTCCAGATCATCGCCGCGCAGGCCGGTACCGACGCGGCGACGTTCACGCGCGACCGGCCGGGCATGAGCGCATTCGTGCGCGAAGGCGATGCGGTCTATCACACATATTCGACCTATGCGCGCGGGCTCGACGGTCTCTGGGGCATGTACCAGTGGCTCGACCGCGCGCCGCTCGGACGCAACGAGCACGGCATCTGGTGGCGCCGCCGCGACGAGTACGCGCCGTGCTGAATCCGTTGCTGACCGCGCGCTGTACGGCGCACGCCCGCGTTGCGGCCGCGCCGGCCTTCATCGCCGTCGCGGCGCTGTTGTTCGCCGCGGGCGTCGCGGCGACGGCGTTCGGCTCGCGCGCCATGGCGGACATGCCCGCCATGGCCATGCCGGGCGGCTGGCGCATGGACATGACCTGGATGCGCATGCCCGGGCAGAGCGCGTTCGCGGCGGCGGCGGCATTCGTCGCCATGTGGACGGCCATGATGCTCGCGATGATGCTGCCGGCGATCGCGCCGGCGCTCTGGCGCTATCGCGTCGCGCTCGCCGCTGCGGGCAGCGCGCGGGCCGGACGGCTCTGTGCCGTCGCCGGACTCGCGTATTTCGCGGTCTGGAGCGCGCTGGGTCTGCTGATCCATCCGACCGGCCTCGCGCTCTCCGCGATGCTGATGCAGTCGCCGGCGCTGGCCCGCGCCGCGCCGGCCGCGGCCGCGATCGTCCTGCTGCTCGCCGGACTGCTGCAGTTCAGCGCCTGGAAGCGGCGCCGGCTGGCCTGTTGTCGCACGGCGACGATTCCGCCCGCGTACCGGTCCGCGGATGCGGCGACTTCCTGGCGCTACGGTGCGCGACTCGGCCTGCACTGCATCGGCGGCTGCGCCGGCTTCACCGCGGCGCTGCTCGCGGTCGGTGTCATGGACTGGCGCGCGATGCTGCTCGCGACCGCGGCCATCGCTGCCGAACGCTGGCTGCCGGACAGCGGGCGCATCGCGAAGGTCGGCGGCGTCGTGCTGGTCGCGCGGGGACTCTGGCAGTTGCTGAGCGCGGCGACGGCCGGATGAGGCGGCTTGCGCGCCTGTAGCGCGATGAACGGGCGCGGGACTGTCCGCACGAACGACGGGGCCGCGACCAAGGGCGCGGCCGGGGTCACGCTATTTCCCGGCGCGCGCCGCTATCGTGCGGAGATCGGGCGAATCCGCCGGCAGACAACCGGATGCCGACCTTGTACCGGTCGCCGTCGCTGCGGCGTCGATGCGGCCGGCTGTTCGACATCGACGCACAGCCGGCGCCCGAAGCCCATCGACGAGAGGCCCCCGCATGACCAAGACCTATCACGGCAGCTGCCACTGCGGCCGCGTCGCGTTCGAGGTGACGATGGATTTCGCCGGCAGCAGCAAATGCAACTGCCGCTATTGCTGGAAGCAGCGCAACTGGAACGTCGTCGGCCTGAAGCCGGCGCAGTTCCAGCTGCACAAGGGCGAAGAATTCCTCGGCGACTACGCGCGGGCCGGCGAGGGCTTCGAGACCCACCATCGCTTCTGCCGGCACTGCGGCACGGCCACGCACGGGCATGGACGCATCGACGCGCTCGGCGGCGATTTCGTCAGCGTGTGCGTCGCCGCGCTCGACGATCTGCCGCTGGACGAGCTCGTCGCCGCGCCGGTCGCGTACTGCGACGGGCTCAACGACAACTGGTGGAACGCGCCGGCGGACGTCCGGCATCTGTGAGTCGGCTCGCGCGCGCGGCGTGGACTACGTCGTCGATTGTCCGGCCGGGCGATGCAAAGCGGAGAGTCTGCCGCGTCAGCCGGCATTTTTCTTCCTGTCCCTGGCTTCCTTCGGCGCCTTGTTCTTCACGGCCGGACCCACCCACCAGTGGCCGCCTTCGCCCTGGTGCAGGGCGAGCCGGTCATAGCCCTTGATCAGGTTCAGCAGGCTCGAATGGCCGTAGGTCTTCGGCGAGAAGGCCGGATCGGTGCGCTTGAGGTACTGGCCGAGCGCGCTCAAGGTGACCTTGCCGTCGGACGTGTCGGCGGCGAGCAGCGAGACCGCATCGACGACGAAGGCCGGGCTGTGCTTCGCGGCGGGTTTGGCCGTTCCCGATTTCGCCGGCGTCTTCGCGTCCTTCGGCGCGGCGGCTGCGGGCGTCGCGCGCCCGGCAGCGGGCTCCGTGGTCGCGTCGGCGTCGCCGCGCGTCCATTCGAAGAACTGGTCGCTGGCGTTGCGCAGCGCGTCGGGGGTCTTGGGTTCGCCGACGATGCAGACCGTCGCGCCGCGTTCGCGCAGCTTGCGGCAGAGATGGGCGAAGTCCGAATCGCTCGTGACGAGGCAGAACGTGTCGGCGCGCCGGTCGAACAGCGCTTCGAGCGCATCGAGCGCGAGCGCGATGTCGGCCGTGTTCTTGCCGGCCGCGTACGGATACTGCAGGCACGGCGTGAACGCATAGCGCACGAGCGCTTCCTGCCAGCGGTGCGCCAGGGTCTCGCGCGTGCCGTAGCCGCGGCGCAGTACGACGCGGCCGAACTGGGCCGCCATCAGCAGCGCGTGTTCGAGGATTTCCGGCGCGACGTTGTCGCAGTCGACGAATACCGCGACGCGCGCGTCGCCGGCGGGAGGTGGATGGCTCATGCGGAGTCCCTCGTCGGAAGCAGGCGGGCTGCGGCGCGAGCATAGCAGCGCCGCGGCGGAACGCGCGGATGCGGCGACTGCGCATTTCGGCACGACACTGGGCTGCGGTGCCGTGCCGCCTGGACGCAGCAAAGCGGCGCGTCGATGCAGCCGCGAGGCCGGTGTCGTTGCGCCGCCGGTTCAGTCGTCGACGCCGCACGCCGCATCGGGCGCCAGCACGTCCGAGGATTCGGCATCGTGTTGCGCGAGCACTTCCGCGAAGCCGTAGCGCGGCCGCCAGCCGAGGCCGGCGATCGCGCGCGCCGCATCGTAGACGCGATCGATGCCTTGCGGCAGCGACCAGCCGCGCGCCGCGAACGCGGCGGCGAGCGCCGGCGCGCGTGC
>NZ_JANFVR010000402.1 GCF_024609805.1 Tahibacter caeni
CGTCGCGTCCGTCCGCGCCGCCGTCGCGTCCGTCCGCGCCGCCGGCCGCCGGCGACGCGCGTCCGCCGCGCCGCGATCCGACCACGCATCACGTGCCGCATCGTCCGGCCGCGCCCGCCAAACGTCCGGAAGACAACCAGCAGAACCGCGGCAATCGCGTGAAGCACGGCTCGCACCGCATGACCGAAGGCCTGCCGGCCGACGTCGCCCATCGCTTCGCCGGCGGCGAACTGCACCTGACCGCCGAAGAGCGCGCGCGCCGTTCCAGCCGCAAGAAGCCGCGCGGCAAGCCCGACATCAGCCGCATCACGGGCCAGCACGGCTTCGCCAGACCGACCGCGCCGGTCGTGCGCGAGATCGCGCTCGGCGACGCGATCATCGTCGCCGACCTGGCCGCGAAGATGGCGGTCAAGGGTTCCGACGTAGTCAAGGCGCTGTTCAAGATGGGCGTCATGGCCACGATCAACCAGACCATCGATCACGACACGGCCGTGCTCGTCGTCGAGGAACTCGGCCACAAGGCGGTCAAGGCCACCGACGACGACGCCGAGTCGGCGCTGCTGGCTCATTCCGAAGCCGAGCAGGGCGAGAAGGAGACGCGCGCCCCGGTCGTCACGATCATGGGCCACGTCGACCACGGCAAGACCTCGCTGCTCGACTACATACGCCGCACGAAGGTGGCCGCGGGCGAGGCCGGCGGCATCACGCAGCACATCGGCGCTTACCACGTGACGACCGACAAGGGCGTGATCACGTTCCTCGACACGCCGGGCCACGCGGCGTTCACGTCGATGCGCGCGCGCGGCGCCAAGCTGACCGACATCGTCGTGCTGGTCGTCGCCGCCGACGACGGCGTCATGCCGCAGACCGTCGAAGCGGTCAAGCACGCGCGCGCCGCCGGCGTGCCGATGATCGTCGCGGTCAACAAGATGGACAAATCCGAGGCCAACCCGGACAACGTCAAGCAGGGCCTCGTGCAGCACGAAGTCGTGCCGGAAGAGTGGGGCGGCGACACGCAGTTCGTGCCGTTGTCGGCCAAGACCGGCATGGGCGTGGACGCGCTGCTCGATGCGATCCTCGTGCAGGCCGAAGTGCTCGAGCTGCAGGCCGTGCGTGAAGGCCGCGCTTCCGGCGTGGTCATCGAGTCCAGCCTCGACAAGGGCCGCGGTCCGGTCGCGACCGTGCTCGTGCAGACCGGCACGCTCAAGCGCGGCGACTTCGTCGTCTGCGGCGTCGAGTACGGCCGCGTCCGCGCGATGTTCAACGAGTCCGGCCAGCAGGTGAACGAGGCCGGCCCGTCGATTCCGGTGCAGGTGCTCGGCCTGTCGGGCGTGCCCGACGCCGGCGACGATTTCGTCTCGGTCGCCGACGAGCGCCTGGCCAAGGACGTCGCCCAGCAGCGCAACCAGAAGCGCCGCGAGTCGCGCCTGATCAAGCAGAGCACGAAGCTCGAAGACATCATGGCGACGATGACGCAGGGCGGCGAGCAGCAGACGCTGAATCTCGTCGTCAAGGCCGACGTGCAGGGTTCCGCCGAGGCGCTGCGCGACGCGCTGACCAAGCTGACCAACGAACTGGTCAAGGTCAACGTGATCGTCTCGGGCGTCGGCGGCATCACCGAGTCGGACGCGACCCTCGCGGCCGCCTCGAAGGCCACGATCATCGGCTTCAACGTCCGTGCCGACGCGTCGGCGCGCAAGGTCATCGAGACCAACGGCCTGGATCTGCGCTACTTCTCGATCATCTACGACGTGATCGACCAGGTGAAGCAGGTCGCGTCCGGTCTGCTCGGCATGGAAGTGCGCGAGGAGATCATCGGCGTCGCCCAGGTGCGCGAGGTGTTCCGCAGCTCGAAGTTCGGCGCGGTGGCCGGCTGCATGGTCATCGAGGGCTTCGTCAAGCGCAACAAGCCGATCCGCGTGCTGCGCGACAACACCGTGATCTTCCAGGGCGAACTCGAATCGCTGCGCCGCTTCAAGGACGTCGTCGACGAAGTGCGCAACGGCATGGAGTGCGGCATCGCGGTCAAGCAGTACAACGACGTCAAGCCCGGCGACCAGATCGAGTGCTTCGAGCGCATCGAAGTGCAGAGAACGTTCTGAGACCGCAGCGACGTGGCCGCCGCGGCTCCTGCGCCCGGCTGCTCGTCCCCACGCCCCGCCGCCCTTGCGTCCGCAAGGGACGGCCGGGCCGGCCCGTCGGGCCGTTCAGAACAATCAGAACCTGCGGTTCCGAGCGATCATTCTTCACCCCCTCGACTCAAGGGGGCTCCAAAGCAGCAGTGCGCCGTGCGATGGCGGATACCATGGTGCGAACGTACCGATCACGTCCGGCTGCATGATCTGCAGCGGCCTCGCCGCACTACCGCGCACGCCGCCATCGGCCTGCCCGAGCAACGGGAGTAGAACGCCATGCCCACCACCTTCAACCGCGCCGACCGCATTTCGGCCGAGCTGCGCCGCCTCGTCGGCACGATGGTGCACGAGGTCGTCCGCGACAACGCGCTGCCATCGGTCAGCGTGTCCGACGTCGAAGCCTCGCGCGACCTCGACGTGGCGACGGTCTACGTGACCGCGCTGCTCGCCGAGCAGGGACCGCCGGCCGTCAAGCTGCTCAACGAGATGGCCAAGGACTTCCGCCGTGAGCTGTCGCGCATCATGAAGATCCGCCGCGTGCCGGAGCTGCGCTTCAAGTACGACGATTCGGTCGACAAGGGCGAACGCATCGAGCAGCTGCTGCGCGCCGACCGCGAGCGCGGTCCCGCGCAGGATTGATCCGTTCGCCGCTTCGGCGCCGCCGCCGAAGCGGCGATTCCGCGCACCGGCGGCCGCGGCCGTCTCCGCGTCAGCCGGACCGGTTGCGGTACCGCCGTGCGTGCAGCGTGTCCGGCGCGCCGCCGGACGACAGACAGCCGGTTCCAGAACGTCACCGCATGAGCAAGAAGAAAGATCCCACCCCCTGGCGCGAGGTCCACGGCATCCTGCTGCTGGACAAGCCGCCGGGCCTGAGCTCCAACCAGGCGCTGCAGAAGGCGCGGCGCCTGTTCCTCGCG
Organism: Tahibacter caeni; assembly: GCF_024609805.1. Taxonomy (GTDB): domain Bacteria; phylum Pseudomonadota; class Gammaproteobacteria; order Xanthomonadales; family Rhodanobacteraceae; genus Tahibacter; species Tahibacter caeni. Next base: position 3,053 of record NZ_JANFVR010000402.1, read on the forward strand.
GCCAAAGGCGGCCATACCGGCAGCCTCGATCCGATGGCCACGGGCCTGCTGCCGCTGTGCTTCGGCGAGGCGACCAAGATCGCCGGCTATCTGCTGGGCGCGGCCAAGGCGTACCGGGCGACCGTGCGCCTCGGTGCGACGACGACGACGGCCGACGCCGACGGCGAGATTCTCCAACGCCGTCCCGTGCCGGCGCTCGACACGGCCGCGATCGAGGCCGCGCTCGCGCCGCTGCGCGGCCGCATCGTCCAGGTTCCGCCGGTCTACAGCGCGCTGAAGCTCGCCGGCGTGCCGCTGTACAAGCGCGCGCGCGACGGCGAGGACGTCAGCGCCGCGCCGCGCGAGGTAGAGGTGTTCCGGCTCGACCTGCTGCGCCGGGCTGGCGACGAGCTCGAGCTCGACGTCGAATGCGGTTCGGGCACCTACGTGCGCAGTCTCGCGCGCGACCTCGGCGAGGCGCTGGGCTGCGGCGCCCACCTGACCGGCCTGCGCCGGACCTGGATCGACCCGTTCCGCGAGCCGCGCATGTATGGCCTGGACGAGCTCGAACGGCTGCTGCTGACCCAGGGCCGCGAAGCGATCGACGCGCTGCTGCTGGACACCGACGCTGGCCTCGCCGCGCTGCCGGCCGTGGCGCTGGACGCGGCCCAGGCGCTGCAGCTGGTCCAGGGCCAGCCGGTCGCCGGCTGCGGCGCGGCGCGGGCGCTCTGCCGCGTGCAC
>NZ_JANFVR010000403.1 GCF_024609805.1 Tahibacter caeni
CCGCCGCGCCGGCCGGAACGTCCGGCGGCGGCCGCTGCCGGTCGTACTCGGCGCGCCGCTGCGGCGTGCGCAGCGCGCTCCAGGCTCGATTGACGCGCTCGGCGAACACGCTGTTCAAATTGTCCGGATCGCGGTCCGGGTGCAGCCAGCGCATCAGCGCGCGGTAATGGCGCTTGAGGTCTTCCGCGTCGACGTCCGGATCGGCGCCGAGCACGCGGTAGTGGTCGGCGCCGTCGAAGAACAGCAGCTGCTGCAGCAGCAGCGCGGCGGCTTCGGCGAGCTCGGCGTCGTCGAGGCCGGTGGCCTCGTGCGCCGCCGCGGCCGCGTCGGCGTCGCCGCCGGCCAGACGCAGCACGTCGTAGAGCTGCGCCGGCAGCGCGCGGCCCGGCAGCAGCGCCGCCCGCATCGGCGAGCGGTAGACGCCCAGCATCAGGTCGAACGCTTCGTTCATGCCCGGCGCGCGCGCGGCGCCTCGAGTTTGGGCCGGCCGCCGTAGGCGTAGTAGTTGTAGCCGCCGTAGCCGTAGACCGCGCCGCCGCGGCGCGGATCGAGCTTGGTCATCACCACGCCGAGCACGCGCGCCCGCGCGGCGTTGAGCCGCTTGAGCACGCCGCGCGCGTAGCCGAGCCGTGTGGAGCCGGCCTCGATCACGAGCACGGTGCCGCCGGCGAGATTGGACAGGATGGCCGCGTCGGCGATGCCGAGCATCGGCGGCCCGTCGATGATGACCTGGTCGAACGAGGCGGCCGCCAGGCGCAGCAGGGTGACCAGACGCGGCCCGGCCAGCAGCTCCGCCGGATTCGGCGGCAGCGGTCCCGAGCACAGGCAGGCGAGATTCTTGACCTGGGTCGGATGCAGGAACTTCAGCGGCCGGCTCGCGCCGGAAAGATAGTTGCTGAGGCCTCCGGTATTCGGCACGCGCAGCGCCTGGTGGATGGTCGGGTTGCGCAAGTCCGCATCGATCAGCAGCACGCGCTTGCCGAGCTGGGCGAAATGCAGCGCGAGCGTCAGCGCCGTCGTGCTCTTGCCTTCGCCGGGCGCGGAACTCGTGACGAACAGGGTGCGCGGCACGCCGGATTCGGTCGAGAACTGCAGCGCCGTGCGCACGGAACGGTACGACTCGGAGAACGGCGAGCGCGGGTCCTTCAGCGCCTCCAGCGGCGAGCCGCGCTGCAGGCGCGGGATCACGCCGAGCACCGCGAGGCCGAATTTCTGTTCCACGTCCTCGGGCGACTTGATCGTGTCGTCGAGGTGCTCGAACAGCAGCGCGAGGAACACGCCCGCGGCGAGGCCGGCGAACAGGCCGAGCAGCAGGCTGCGACCGAGGTTGGGGCTGAAGCGGCTGGTCGGCGCGCGCGCGCGGTCGACCACGGAGATGTTGTTGGCCGTGATGCCGCCGGCGACGCCGATTTCCTTGTAGCGCTGCAGCAGGCCGTCGTAGAGCTCGCGGTTCGTGTCGACTTCGCGCTTGATGATGTTGTACTGGATGCTGCGGCCCTGCAGGTCGAGCAGCTGCGCCTTGAGCTCGGCCAGGCGCAGGCCGAGCATGTTCTCGGCGCTGCGCGCGGCGTCGTACTCGGAGCGCACGGCGTTCTTGATGCGGCCGATCTCGCCGGCGAGCTGGCGGTCGATCTCCTCGATCTGGCCCTTGAGCTGTTCCATCGCCGGGTAGCCGGGCTTGAAGATGCGCAGCTTCTCCTGGTACTCGCTCAGGAGCTCCGTGCGCCGGTTCTTGAGCTGGCCGACGATGCTGCTGAGCAGCACCTCCGGCAGCGCGTCGGCCGGCGTGGTCTGGCTGCGGCGGAACTTCGCCTCGGCCTCGATGCGTTGCTGCTGCGCCGCGGCCAGGCTCGCGTTGATGCTCTGCAGTTCCTGCGCGGCCGGCGACTGCTGCTGGTCGATGCTGACGATGCCCTGCTGCTGGGCGAACTCGACGAGCTGCTTCTCGGAATCCTCGAGCTTGAGCTTGAGCTGCTGCAGGCGCTCCTCGAGATAGTTCTTCGCGTATGCCGACGCGTCGAAGCGCCGGTCGATGTGGGTCGCGATGAACGCGTCGGCGATCGCGTTGGCCATCGCCGCGGAGAAGGCCGGTTCGAGGCTGTCGAACTGGATGCGCACGAGGCGTGAGTTGCGCACCGGCTCGACCGACAGGTGACGCTGCACGTAGCTCGCGAGTTCGTCGCGGCTCGGCTCGGCCGGCTCGGCCGCGTCGGCGTCGCCGCCCGAGAGCCGCGCCCATAGTCCCGGCGTGCGCTGCGCCGCGGCGGCCAGGCGGATCTGCTCGACGCCCATGCCGGCGGCAACGCGCTCGGCCAGCGAGCGGCTGCGCAGCAGTTCGTACTGGGTCTGGTAGTAGTCGCGGTCGCCGACGCCCTCGGCCGGCGCGACGCCCTCGGTCTGCACGATCTTGATCGTGTCCTGGTCGATCTGCAGCGTCGCGTTCGCGCGGAACACCGGCGGCGTCAGCAGGGTCTTGACCAGCACCACGCTGAGCACCGAGGCAAGCACCGACAGCAGCAGCCATTTGCGCTTGAGCAAGATCTGCCAGTAGCCGATCAGGTTCAGGCGCTCCTCGTCGCCGGTCTCGGCGGCGTTCACGGCGGACGGCAGCAGCGAAACGGTCGCGGGCTGCAGCGCCTCGTCGCGGCGCTGCGGCAGCGAGGGGTGATGTCCCGGAGCGAGTGATCGGCTCATGACGCTCTCCCGAGGCGGCGCATCAGAACGGACGGAACAGGGCGAACACGGGGATCGACTCGATGAAGCGGCGCAGCGCCGTGCGCGGCCCCGACTGGTCGACCACGACGATGTCGTCGCCGTAGATCTGCGGATCCTCGGTGCGGCCCGCGCGGATGGCGGCGATGTCGAATACGGCGACCATCTTGCGCCCCTCGATCGTGCGGAACACGACGACGCCCTGCGGATTGGCCAGCTGGTCCAGGCCTTCGGACATGGCCAGCGCCTGCAGCAGCGAGGTGCGGCCGGTCAGCGCGTAGATGCCGGGCTTGCGCACGGCGCCTTCGACGGTCACGCGCTGGCTCGTGAATTCCTTGATGAAGATCGTGACCTGCGGATCCTGGATGTAGCCTTGGCGCAGGCGCGCGGCGATCTCGGCCTCGAGCTCGGCGACGGTGTGGCCGCCGGCCTGCAGGGTGCCGATCAGCGGCAGCGAGATCTGGCCCTGCGTGTTAACGCGCACCGCGCGGCCGAGTTCGGCGACCTGGAACACGCTGACCTCGATCAGGTCGTTCGGACCGATGCGGTATTCGGACTGCGCCTTGTACTCGCCGGCGTCGGTGATCACGTCGGGCGGCGGCAGCTTGCTGCTCTTGCCGTCGGCGACCGGGCGCGCGTCGTGCGGCCGCACGTTCGGCGCGGCGCAGCCGCCCAGCGACAACGCGGCCAGCAGCGCGACGATGCCGATGCAACGGCGCAGACGGCCGGAAATCACTGCCATGCGAAAAGCTCCTGTACGCGTTGCCAGGTGCCGGTCCGCGGCCGCGACACCGCCGTCGGCGGCTCGGCCAGGGCCGGATCGAGATTGCGCAGAATGGCCTGCGGCCGTTCCAGCACGAGACGCTGCGCTTCCGCATCGCCGACGCGCCGCGCCGCGGCGTCGCGCCCCTCGGCCAGACGCGGTCCGCGCGCGCCGTTGTCGTGCGCGTCGGTCGCGAGCAGGTGCGCGCGGCCTTCGTCGAGCAGGCGCTCGCCCCAGTAGCGCGGGCGGCGGCCGAAGC
>NZ_JANFVR010000404.1 GCF_024609805.1 Tahibacter caeni
CGCGCGTCGGTCGCGCGGCCGCGGCTGCGCCGGCGCGCTGCCGCGCCGTGCCCGGAGCGCCGCGGTCAGTTGCGTAGGCGCACACCGACGAAGAACTCGCGGCCGGTATGGTCGTAGACCGAGCTGCGGTCGCCGGACGAATCGACCCACTGGTCGTTGTATTCGTCGGTGAGGTTGACCGCCTCCAGCGTGAACTCGACGTGTTCGTTCATCTTCCAGGTCGCGAGGAAATCCACATTCGTCGTGCCCTTGGTGCCTTCGATGTCGTTGTTGTTGCGGCCCGGCACCGTGGTCAGATAGCCGCTGCGATAGGCCGTCGACACGCGCGCGCTGAAGCGGTCCTTCTCGAAGTACAGGGTCGCGTTGTAGGCGTTCTTCGACAGGCCGGTCAGATCGGTCTTCAGCGAGTTCGCGCCGGTGGAGGTCACGTACTGGATCTTGGAGTCGACGTAGGTGTAGTTGAGGATGGCACCGAAATGGCTCCAGAAACCCGGCAGGAACGTGAACGGCTGCTGGTAGGACAGCTCCACGCCGCGCAGCTTGCCGCCCGGCGTGTTGACCGGGATGTTGAACTGGAAGTCGTCGGTCGGCGACGCGCCGGTGCCTTCGAGCAGGCTCGCCGGCAGGCCCGAGGTATTGAACGGCCGCGTCTCGCGCGAGGTCTGCACGAAGGATTCGATGTCCTTGTAGAACACCGCCGCGCCGAGCACCGACTCGGGCGCGAAATACCATTCGAGGCCCAGATCGAAGGTCTTGGCGCGGAACGGGTCGAGGAATGGATCGCCGCCGGTCACGACGCGGTTGCCGCCGCTGACGCTGACGCTGACACCCGGCGTCAGGTTGCCGAGACCCGGACGCGACATGACCTTGGCCGCGCCGAGGCGCAGCACGAGATCGTCGTTGAGGTCCCAGGCCAGGTTCATCGACGGCAGGGTGTCGCTGTATTCGCGCTCGACCGTCGTCAACGTGGGCCGGCTGTTGATCACGGCGAAGCCGGTCGATTCCTGCTCGGTCCTGACGTAGCGCAGGCCGACGTTGCCGCGCAGCGGAATGCCGAAGGTGCTGGTCTCGAAATCGCCCTGCAGCCAGCCGCCGCGGTCGCGTTCCTTGACGCTGCGGTTGTTGCCGATCGCACCCGATGCCGACGGCGACACGGTGAACGTGCCCTGCCCGCTGTAGATGTCGAACAGCCGCGCGAACGCGTCGATGTCGGGAATCAGGAACGACGAATCCGTGCCGCCGGGCAGGTCCAGGTTGTTGCCGAACACGAGGATGCGCGTGAGATCCGACAGCGACGTGCCGGCCGGCAGGTTCGGCACGCTGACTTCCGACGCGCGGCGCGCCTCGAAAGTCGAGAACTTGTAGGCCTTGAAGTCGGCGCCGCCCTTCAAGGTGAACGCCGGCGCCGCTTCCCAGGTGAAGTTCAGCTGCTGGTTCGTGAACAGGTTGGCCGTCGCGTTCGGGCGCAGGCGGATTTCCGACAGGCCGTTGGCGAAGTTCCAGTTGGCCGGGTCGCGCACGTCGAAGCCGTAGTTGATCGCCGGCAGGCGGTCGTTGCCGCGGTAGTCCCAGGAATAGCCGTCGGTGTTGGCGCGGTCCAGGGTGATCGTGGTCTGGATCGGATTGTCGAAGTCCGAGCGCGAGTGGCCGATCAGCGCGTTCATGCGGAAGCTGTCGCTGAACTCGTGGTCGAGATTCAGATTCGCCTGCTTGAACGTCGTGGCCAGCTCGTCGTAGCGCGACTCCGAGCGCACGTCGACGTCGTCGAACAGGCCGTAGACCAGATTGCCGTTGGAGGACACCACGCCGTCGCGCACGACGGTCTGCGGCTTGCCGTTCGCGCCGCTGCGGCTGAAGGAAACGGCCTCGAGGAAGTTCTCGGTGCGCTTGGCGTCGAAGTCGGCGTAGAGCAGGTCCAGCGACGCCATCGTGCGGTCGGCGACCTGCCACTGCAGCGCGCCGGTGATGCCGAGGCGTTCCTGGTCGTGCTCGAGCACGCCGTAGCGCGGAATGCGCGGATGGAAGGTCGTGCTCTGGTTGGCCGCGGCGAACGGCGAACTCGCGTTGAAGCCGCCGCTGCTGGTGCCGTTGTCCCAGCGCACGGTGCTCGCGCCTTCCTGGGTCAGCGCGCGATCGCTGTAGGCGACCGAGAACAGCGCGCCGAAGCGGCCGTCGAAGAATGTATTGCTGACCAGCGCCGAGGCACGCGGATTGGTTTCGTCGGCGAGGTCGTTGTAGCCGAGCTGGCCCGAGCTCACGAACGTGAAGCGGTCGAAGTCGAACGGCCGCGGCGTGTGCAGATCGACGGTCGCGCCGAGCGAGCCCTCCTGCACTTCGGCCGACGCGGTCTTGTGCACCTCGACGCGGTTGAACAGCTCCGAGGCGAACACGTTGAAGTCGAAGCCGCGGCCGCGGTTGTTGCCGCCCGAGGAATCGGTACCGCCGGTCGTCGACAGACCTTCCATGCCGTTGATGCGCACGCGCGTGAAATCCGGACCGAGGCCGCGCACCGAGATCTGGCGTCCTTCACCTGCGTCGCGCGCGATCGAGATGCCGGGAATGCGCTGCAGCGATTCGGCGAGATTCAGGTCCGGAAACTTGCCGATGTCCTCGGCCATGATCACGTCGGTCTGCGTCGTGAACTCGCGCTTGGCCTCCAGCGCCTTGACCAGGCTCTGCCGATAGGTCACGACGATTTCGCCGAGGGTGTCGGGATCGGCACCGGCAGCCGGCGCCGCGGTATCCGCCGGTGTCGCGGCGGACTCCGCCCCGATCGCGGCGCCCGCATCGGGCTGCACGGGCTCGGCCGCGACCAGGCGCTGCGGCACGCCATAGAGTGAAATCAGGATCGCGCCCGAAAGCGTTGTCAGCAGCGGACGACCGGTACGGCTAATGCGGGTTTTCACGTCTACTCCCTCCTGTAAGCAGGCCTGTGCGCACGACGGCGTGCGGATCATGCAAGATGACACCGGTAGCAATTTCAGCTAATTGTTCTTAATGACACCGGTGGACAGAAAGCCTAGCAAACACCGCAACGCAGCAACAAGACGAGCAGAAACGTCAACCCGGCCGGCCGGTCCTGCCTGGGCCGATCGACAATCGATGATCTGGAGTCTTTCCATGAATACAATATTTTCAACAGGTTATGCGCGATATCGAAACTCTGGCGCACATCTTGTCCGGTGCGGACGGCAGGACAATGCACTGCACCATGCGACTGCGGACGCTCGCCGTACACCGTGCGCCGGCCTCTTGCGGACGGGCCGGCCGGCAGCCGAGGATCGGTCATGAGGACACGCATTCTCTGCTTCGGCGAGCTGCTGCTGCGTCTGGCCAGTCCGGGCCGCGAACTGCTGCTGCAGTCGCCGCAGCTGCAGGTCCATGTCGGCGGCGCCGAGGCCAACGTCGCGATCGCGCTGGCCGGCTTCGGCCATCGGGTCGGCTGCATCGGCACGGTCGCCGACAACGCGCTGGGCCGCGCCGCGGTCGCCGAGCTGCGTCGTCACGACGTGGACACCACGCGGCTGAACTTCGCGCCCGGCCGCATGGGGCTGTACTTCCTCGAGACCGGCGCGCTGCAGCGGCCCAGCGAGGTGCTCTACGACCGCGCCGACTCTGCGTTCGCGCGCGCCTCACCCGACCGCTACGACTGGCCTGCCCTGCTCGCCGGCGCACAACTGCTGCACCTGTCCGGCGTGACGCCGGCCCTGGGCCGCGCCGGCGCCGAGGCGGCGATCGCCGCGGCGCGCGC
>NZ_JANFVR010000405.1 GCF_024609805.1 Tahibacter caeni
CGGCCGCGCCGCTGGCCAGCGGCGGCGGTTCGTGAGCGATGCGCTGGATCACGGTGTCGCGCGAACCCTGATCGAAACGGAACGGCGGCCGGCCGGCGAGCAGTCCGTATAGCAGGCTGCCGAGGCCGTAGACGTCGGTCGAAACCGTCGTGGGTTTGCCGAGCACCTGTTCCGGCGACGCCGCCCGCAGCGAGAAGAACCCGTCGCTGGTGACGTCGCGCGCCTGTGCGCCCTCGAGCGACTTCGCGATGCCGAAGTCGAGCAGACGCAGACGGCCATCGGCATCGACGAGGATATTGCTCGACTTGAGGTCGCGATGCAGCACGAGCTGGCGATGCGCATAGGCCACGGCTTCGCAGACATCGAGGAACAGCGCGACGCGCGCGCGCAGATCGAGCCGGTTCTCGTCGCAGTAGCGCAGCAGCGGCACGCCGGCGACGTATTCCATCGCGAAATACGGTCTTCCATCCGGCAGTTCGCCGGCATCGATGAGCCGCGCGATGTGCGGGTGGTCGAGCCCCGCGAGGATCGCGCGCTCGCGCTTCAGCTGCTCGACCAGGCGCGGCGTGCGCATCGCGAGCGGCACGATCTTCAGCGCGACGCGCTGCAGGTTGCCTCCGATCTCGCGCTGCGCCAGGTAGACGCGGCCCATGCCGCCTTCGCCGAGCAGCCGCTCGACGCGGAATTGGGCAATCGTCGCACCGTCGCCCTGCAGCGCGCGATCGTCGACGGCGGACAACGCGTCCGCGAGCGGCGGCGGCGCCCGATCGCCGGTGCCGGTCATTTCATCGTGCAGCGTGAGCAGGCGCCGCACGGCGGCGGCGACTTGCCCGTCCTCGCCGGCGAGACAGGCTTCGCGTCCGGACGCATCCAGAGTGCTGATTTCCAGGAACAGCCGGCGCATGCGCTGCCAGCGTTCGTCGTCGAGCGTCGTGGAGTCCATCACGCGGGTTCCCTGTCTGCCGAATGGTCAGCCCGAACGCCGGCGGCGCCGCCGGATGTGTTCAGGGCGCTGCGCGGGCCGGCCGGTACAGGGGCCGAGTCCCTGGCTCTTCCGGCGGTGTTCGCTGCGGCATTCTCGACGATTGCCGCGGCCGTCGGCCAGCACGCGGGCGGCCGCCGGCGCTTGCACGCGGCAGGGGACGGCAATGTACCCAAGGCGAATGGTGTATTCGGCAACGCCGTGCCCGGATCCTGGCGACGGACTTCGTGACCGGACGGCAGACAGGCACGACGATCGTGGCCGTGTGCCGCGACGATGCGCGCGATCCGGACGAACGCGACGGCCGTGCATTGGTCGGCCGGGCGGTCGTGCCGGCAGGAAGCCGATCCGGCTGCCGCGGCAGGGTGCCGCGGGCTTCAGTGCGCTTCGCGGACCTGCGCCGACCCGCCGCTGCCGCCGGCCACGACACGTTCCTCGGTGGCCTGCACGACCTTGCCGTCGACGATCCAGAGGCTGACGACCTTGTCCGTGAAACGGTAGGTCCAGATTTCCATCGGCGGCGAGTATTCGTCGCCGTCGATGCGGTCCAGCCGCGACGGCTCGCCGGCGGCCGCGCGGATCGGTGCGGCGGCGTCGCCCTTGCCGACGAGGTCGCGGCCGAGCAGCACGCTCTCGGCCGATGCCGCGAGCGGCAGCAGAGTCAGGAGCAGGAGGGCGAGGCGTTTCATGCGTACTTCTCCGAACGAAGATCCCGGCCGGACGCTCGAGGTGCGCCTGCCCGTCCACTGATCGATGCGCTGCGCGCGGCGGCTCGCTTGCCGCGGGTTGCGAAGCTCATGTCCGGGACCGGCACCGGCCCCGCATATCCGGCGCAGTCTGACAGCCGCGTGTTGCAGCACCGTTGCGCCCGCCGCGGACGGTTCGTTCGAGGCCTGCGACGGACGCTTCGGCGCGATGCCGGCCGCATCGTCGCGAAGGACGCGGACGTCTTGCGCCGCGGCGGCGATCGAACGGCGCCGTCGCGTCGCGTTCAGCGCTTCGCGTCGGGCCTGGGTTTCGTATACGGCACGAAATCGCCGAGGCCGACGCTGCCGGTCAGCATCTTGGAGGTCGGATCGAGCAGCTTGACGATGTCGATGTTGCAGAGTTCCGACGAATGCGTGTCGGTGACCAGCACGGCATCGTCGCGCAGGAATGCGGCGCCGGCCTTCGGGCGGTTCACGTAGATCGTTCCGCCGAGCGTGCCGTAGACGATGGCCGTCCTGTCGATGATCTGGGTCGAACGGATGTCGCGCAGCGCTATGCACTTGACCGGCTCGCCGGCGGTACGGCCTTCGATGGCCTTGGCGAGCCGTTCCTCGGGGCTGAGGCGGGCTGCCGCCGCGACGGCGGCGGTCGTGAGCAGGGCGGCGGCGAGTAGCGATCTCGCGTGGCGGGGGCGCATGGCAAAGTCCTCTGTGGCCGGCGAATAAGCGTTCGCCGATGACGCAGACGCCGCCGGGACGCGCGGCGTCGCAGGCGTCGTCGGCCACCGGAGCATCGGTCGCGGCAGCAGCGGGATCAAGCGTGAGCGAACGCTGACGGCCCGCATCGCCGAGGCCGCTGCACGAAAGCCCGCGCGACCGTACGGGCCGACGCAGCGCGGGCCTGCGTTATCGCGATGGCCGTTCATCCGGGTCCGAGCCCGAGCCCGAAGCCGACGTCGACCTTGAACAGGATCAGCAGGCCGAAGATCGCGAACAGCGCCGCCGCGGCGAAGCGCATCGCCGACAGAGGGAAACGCTGGGCCAGCTTTTCGCCGATCAGCACGGCCGGCACGTTGGCGGCCATCATGCCGAGCGTCGTGCCGAGCGTGACGAGGGCGAGGTTCGCGTATTTCGCGCCGAGCGCGACGGTCGCGAGCTGGGTCTTGTCGCCCATCTCGGCCAGGAAGAACAGCACGAGCGTGGTCAGGAACGGGCCGTAGCGGCTGGGCTCGGGCTCGTCGTCGAGGCTGTCGGGAATCAGCGCCCAGGCGGCGAAGCCGAGAAACGCCAGGCCGAGTATCCAGCGCAGGAGATCGGGGCCGAGGAAATGCGCGACCCAGCTGCCGGCCAGCGCGGCAAACAGATGGTTGAACACGGTCGCGGCGAAGATGCCGGCGACGATGGCCCAGTGCCGTCCGCGGAATCGCGCGGCGAGAACGAACGACAGCAGTTGGGTCTTGTCCCCGATCTCGGCGATGGCGACCATGCCGAAGGAGGTGATCAGAGCTTCCATATGGATGTCCTGGGGCCGGCGAACAGGAACCAATGACCCGGCAATCCATCGCCGGCCCCGGCTTTGGATCGCAGAGTCAAAGGTCTCGCCCAGCTAGTGCCGCCGACGCCATGGTCCGTGGACCAAGTCTGTTGACGTCGGCTCCTCCCGTGCGGAGGCAGCTACTCCCCAGTGACGGCGCGCAGCCTAGTGATTCCCGCGCACGCGTGCAAGCGGCGCGGCCTGCGACGTTCGTCGCGCGCTCAGCGCAGCCGCCGGCGCAGGTCGTCGACGATGGTCTCGAACGCGAGCCGCGGCGGCGGCATCAGGTCGACATGCTCCTGCAAGGTGTCCAGCGTGGTTTCGAGCTTCCACGATTCGCCGGCGCCGCGCGCGACGCGTCGGGCCAGCTCGTCGGCGCGGGCGATGTCGTGCGCGGCGAAGGCCAGACCGAGCAGGGTCGGCTCGGTCCATTCGTCGGTCAACCCCAGCGCCTCGGCGCGTTCGCAGGCCAGGCGCGCGGCCGTCGCCGCGGCGAGCGCGAGCGCTTCGTCGCCGGGA
>NZ_JANFVR010000406.1 GCF_024609805.1 Tahibacter caeni
CCGGCCGAACCTGCGGCCGCGCCGGCTTCCGCGCCGGTCGCTGCGGCCGGCGGCGAGACACGCGACGCGGTGCTCGTGCGCTCGGTGCCGCCGCAGTATCCGAACGCGGCGCTGCGCCGGCGCCAGGAAGGCTGGGTGCAGGTCGAATTCACGGTCACGAGCGACGGCAGCGTCGCCAATGCGCGCGTGCTCGACGCCGATCCGCCGCGCACCTTCGACCGCGCCGCGCTCGACGCGGTGCAGCGCTGGAGCTTCAATCCGGCCCTGCGCAACGGCACGGCCGTCGAAGCTACGGTGCGCCGTCGCATCGAATTCAAGATGTAAGCACGGCTGTCATCCGTTCACGAAAAGCCGGCCTCGCGCCGGCTTTTTCGTGGGCGCCGCAAAGTGGCGTGGAAGCCGATGCGCGTAAGGCGAGTGCCGGAGCGGCGCGACGGCGACCGAAGAAACGCTAGGCCAGCAGCGCGTTGCGCAGCAGGGCCAGACCGTACAGTTCGCTGTGCGCATCGACCGAATTGAGGCCGAGCAGCAGCCGGTTCGCGCGCTCGTGATGGCGCGCGTCCAGATGCGCGGTCATGACGCCGGCGAGGTCGGCCAGCAGCAACAGCCCGAGTCCGGCCGCGCTGCCGCCGTCGCAGGCCTGCTGCAGGAACTGCACGGCGTCGTTGCGCGCCTGCAGCGAGCGCAGCGGATAGTGCAAGGCATCGGCGCGCCAGAAGCGCCAGTCGCGCTGCCGGTGCAGGAAATCGCGCCGGTAAAGTCCTTCGAGCAGTTTGCCGGCCAGCGGCGCCAGGCGCCGTTCGACGCGGCGCAGAGCGTCGTCGGCGGCCGGCGGCGGCGTCGACGACAGCGCCGCGGCAGCAGCGCTCAGCAGGGTATTGCTCGACGGCAAGGAGGTGTCGGTCTGCCAGCGCTGCGACGCGTCGATCGCGAGGCGCTGCTGTAGCAGCAGGTCGATCAGCAGTCCGGCCGCGCAGAGCAGGTCCGCGCTGGTGTCGCGCCGCGGCAGCGCGAGCCGGCCCGTGCGCGGGTCCAGCGCGAGCAGCACGAAGCGCTCGGCGATCAGCACGACGGCCGCTCCGGTGCGCGCCGTGCCGGCGGCATGAGCGCGCAGGTCGGCGAAGCCGGTCTCATGGGGCGTCGGGGAGCGGATCGCGGATGGCGACGGCCGTGCATGCAGGTCTCGGCGAAGGCGACGGGTGTCGCTGCAGCATCGCGCGAAATGCAGGCCCGGGCTATCGCCGTCAGCGCGATGCGCCGCCGGCGGCCATGCGGCTGCGGTCGAGCAGCTCGACGCCGGCCCAGTCGACTTCGGGCAGGCCGAGGTAGCGGTCGAACGCCATCGGCAGCAGGCCGGTCGGAATCGCCGTCTCGCAGTTCCACAGCATGACCAGACCGAAGCGGCGCTGCGGCAGGAACGCGATGACGCCGCGATAGCCCTGCACGGCGCCGGCATGGAACACCATGGTCTCGCCGGCGTAGTCGAACACGCGCCAGCCCAGCGCATACTGCGCGTCGCGCAGCCGGCCGCGGCGCCACGGCGCCGAGCTCATTTCGGTCGGCGTCGCCACGAGCGGGCGGTGCAGGGTAGACAGCAGGTCCTCGGGCAGCACGTCGGGCCGTCCGCCCATGTGCGCGATGAGGTACTGGCTCATGTCCTTGATGCTGGCGTTGACGCCGGCCGCCGGCGCGACGTGGTAGTAGTTCTCGCGCGGCTGGAAAGGCACCCAGCGGCGGCCGCTGCGCGAATGCGGCCGCGCCCATTCGCGGCTGGATTCGAGCGCGTCGCGGCCGTAGGTCGCCGTGGCCATGCCGAGCGGATGGAACACGCGCTTCTCGACCTGGTGATAGAAGAAGTCGCCGGTCACCGCGTAGGTCACGTCGCCGAGCAGGCTGAACGCGACGTTCTGGTAGCTGTAGCAGTCGCCGACGCCGCAGATCGGATCGATCTCGCGCAGCCGGTCGATGAGCAGCGGATACGGCTCGTCCTGCTCCAGCAGATGATCGTAGGAATTGTGCGGCAGGCCGACGCGATGGCTCAGGATGTCGCGCACGCTGAGCTTCTCCGCGGCGCTGGCGTCCTTGAGCGCGAACGTCGGCAGCACGCCGCCGACGCGCGTGTCCCAGGAAATGTAGCCGTCGTCGACGAGCAGGCCGGCCAGGGTCGCGGCAAAGGATTTGGACAGCGAGGCCAGCCGGAACACCGTATCCGGCGTGACCGGGGTGCCGGCCGCGGCGTCCGCATAGCCGATCCCGCGCTGCAGCAGGACCTGGTCACCCTGCACGACGGCGGCGGCGAGGCCGGCGACCTGGCCCGAGGCCTCGATCGAATCCAGCCAGAGGTTCATGTCGGCGGCGGCGCTGAGCCCCGCGTTCGCGGGGATCTGGCCTTCGGCGACCGTCTGCAGGGCGGCGCGGCGGATCGCGGCGGCCGGGCGATTCGCGCTGGCCGAGCGGGCGGCGGGTTTTTTCGCAGCGGCTTTTTTCGCGGCGGACTTCTTGACCGGGGCTTTCTTCGCTGTCGTCTTGGCTGCGGCGGCGCGGGCGCCGCTCTGCGGGGTCGCGGCCTCGGCCGCGGGGACGACGGTCAGTGCGAGCGCGAGGCTCAGCGCGGCGAACAGGTGGCGCAGCAACGGTCCGATCATGCGGCCATGTCGCGACGGCAGACGAAACCGGAGCCGGCGCGACCGAATGCGCGCGGTAGTGCAGCAGAAAACGACGAACTGGCAAACATGGGCTGGTCAGGTGCTGGTCGTGCCGGGGGCATTGTCGTGCAGTTGCGCTTCCCTCACAACGGCAAGTCTGCGCGCACCTTGCGCGGTTGCAGGTAAGAAAAGAGTTAAAGATGCTTCGGCGAAAAAACACGATCGCGAGGCTGAATCGCGCGGGCCCGGCGGGCGGCGCGAGACGGCGTCGGGTGCCGCGATCGCGAGTGCGGGCGGGGAGGCCGCGCCGCAAGCGCGCAGGCCAGGCAACCCGGCCACCGCCGATTCGCGCGAGACTGCCGCCGCCGCGCCTACCCGCGGCGATCGGGTTGTTTGCGCGCCACGGCTTCGCGGTCGTGGCGTTTTTTTGTGCGCGGTTCGCCGCGGCATCGCGCGCGCAGGATGGCGATGCAGCTGCCTTCGGCGAACGCCGTGCTGTTGCCCGGCTTGCGCGACGGCCGTATGGACGGCCGTGCCGTTGCCCGGCTTGCGCGCCGGTTGTGCCAAACCCACGCAGTTGTGGCATGCTCGGTCCCAATCTACGAAACCCTTCGTGATTTGATCCGATGCGACCCGAAGTGCTGGCCGATACGAGTTTGCGGCGCGTGCTCTGCCTGGCCGGGCGGCGCGTCGACGTCGGCGCGCTGCGGGTCCACGGCGACGGCGACGCGCAGCGGCTGACACCCAAGGCCATCGGTGTCCTGCTGGAGCTCGCGCGCGAGCCCGGCGTGACCTGCATACGCGACGAGCTGTTGCAGCGCGTCTGGGCCGGCCGCGCCGGCGACGGCGACGTGCTGACCCAGGCCGTCAAGGAACTGCGCCGCGTGTTCGGCGACGATCCGTCGGCGCCGCACTTCATAGAGACCGTGCCGCGGCTCGGCTACCGCCTGCTGGTGCCGGTCGAATGGGAGAACCTGCGCAGCTTCGCGACGGCGGAAAACGATCCGGCCGAAAGCGTCAGCGCCGCGCCCGTCGCCGCCGCGACGCCGGCGCCGATCCCGGTCGCGCCGCCGCGGCGGCGACGGCTCGCCT
>NZ_JANFVR010000407.1 GCF_024609805.1 Tahibacter caeni
GCAGATCTGGTGCTGCGCGGCCTGGCCCGGCTGGCCGGCCCCGCCGCGCGCGCCGGCGCGGCGCCCGTGCGGTGACTCGTTCCATGAATGGCCGGGCCGCCATGCCGGTGTCCCGCTCCATGGTGCGGCTCAGAAATTCCGCACGGATCTCGTCCCGGCACCAGGCGCGGGAGGCGTCGCAGCCATGTCGCCGCGACTGGCGGCAACGACGTATCGGGGCGAAACACCGCGGAATCCTTCGATAGTTATTTGCGGAACGGGACACTAGAATCCGGCCACCCCTGACCGGCGTCCTGGCATGTTTCTGCGCGTGTTGTTCCTGCTGCTGCTCGCGATGAATGTCGGCGTCGGCAGCTGGCTGTATTTCGCGCCGAAGACCGCCGAGCACGAAGTCCCGGCGACCGACTACGGCATCACGCGGCTGGAGCTGCTGGCCGAGCGCGAACGGCCCGGCGACGCGGCCAGCGCCGAACTCGCCGAAGCGCCCGCGGCCAGCGACGCGCCCGAGCAATGCCGCAGCATCGGGCCGTTCGCGACGCAGGCCGACGTGCGCGCGGCGCTGAACAAGCTGACGCCGAGCGTGCGCCGCATCCAGTTCCGCGAGGCGCGCACGACCCAGCCGCGCGGCTACTGGGTGTTCGTGCCGGCCATGGCGTCGCGCGAGCAGGCGCTCGGCGTCGCGCGCCAGCTGTCGGCCAAGGGAGTGCGCGATTACTACGTCGTCACGGCCGGCGATCAGCAGAACACGATCTCGCTGGGCCTGTTCCGCGAACAGGCCAATGCCGAGCGCCGCCGCGCCGAGATCGCCGGGCTGGGCTTCTCGCCGCAGATGCTGCAGCGGACCGAGGATCTGCCGGTGTACTGGATCGACTTTTCCGAAGATCCGCAGCGGCCGGTGGCTTGGCGCGCGCAACTGCCCGATCTGATCGACCTGAAGGAACAGTCGGTCAACTGCTTCTGAGCGGGACGACCCCGGCGGTCGCGCGCTGTCGTGCGGGCGTATGCTCGGCGCCTCGTTTTCCCGCACCGACGGAGCCGCCACGATGAGCCAACCGATACGCGCCTGGGCCGCCACCGAAGCCAGGGCCGCGCTGCAGCCGTTCGAGTACGACCCGGGCCCGCTCGGCGAGGAACAGGTCGAGATCGCGGTCGACTACTGCGGCATCTGCCATTCCGATCTGTCCATGCTCAACAACGACTGGGGCCGCACGCGCTATCCGTTCGTGCCGGGACACGAGATCGTCGGCCGCATCACGGCCTGCGGCCCGCAGGTCAAGGGCCGCCGGGTGGGCCAGCGTGTGGGGCTGGGCTGGTTCTCGGCGAGTTGCCTGCATTGCGGCGCCTGCATGGGCGGCGACCATCACCTCTGCGCCAGCGGCGAGGAGACCCTCGTCGGCCGCCACGGCGGTTTCGCCGACCGCGTGCGCGCGCACTGGGCCTGGGCGATCCCGCTGCCCGACGCGCTGGCGCCCGAATCCAGCGGCCCGCTGTTCTGCGGCGGCATCACCGTGTTCAATCCGATCGTGATCGCCGGCGTGAAGCCGACCGACCGCGTCGGCGTGGTCGGCATCGGCGGCCTCGGCCATATGGCGCTGGCGTTTCTGCGTCACTGGGGCTGCGAGGTCACCGCGTTCACGTCGAACGACTCCAAGCGCGACGAGGCGCTGGCGCTCGGCGCACACAAGGTCGTCTCGAGCCGCGACCGCGGCGCGCTCAAGCGGCTGGCCGGCCAGTTCGATTTCATCCTCGTCACGGCCAACGTCGCGCTGGACTGGGCCGCGTTCATCGCGGCGCTGGCGCCCAAGGGGCGGCTGCATTTCGTCGGCGGCGTGCTGGAGCCGATAGAACTCGCTGCGTTCAGCCTGATCGGCGGGCAGAAGAGTATCGGCGGTTCGCCGCTGGGCAGCCCGGCGACGACCGCGAGCATGCTCGAGTTCTGCGCGCGGCACGCGATCGCGCCGCAGGTCGAGCGCTTTCCGCTCGCGCGGGTCAACGACGCGCTCGAACACCTGCGCGCCGGCAAGGCGCGCTATCGCGTCGTGCTGGAGACCGGCGCTTCGGCGTGAATTCCGCACGTCCGGGCGCAGCCGCCGGCTCCGGCGCTGCAATGAACCGGCGCCGGCGGCGGTCCCGAGGGGAGGCTGGACACCTTCACGGGAGCGCCCGGCCGTTCAGGCCGGGCGCTCTTGCGGCGGCGGCAGACGCTTGGCACTCTTGCGCGCTCGCCTGAAACCTGTCCCCGCGCTGAACTTTCTTCCCGCGCCGGGGTCGGCTGGATCCATGCAACCACTCCGAGGATTCGCGATGTTCAAGAAGCTCACCCTGGCCCTCGCCCTTGCGGCGGCGACCTTCACCGCCATGGCCGCCCCGGACGAGGCCAAGGAAACCAAGGTCGTCAGCGACGCGATCCTCGCCCTGGTGCCCCAGGCCAAGATCGATTCCGTGGCCAAGTCCACCTTGCCGGGCTTCTACGAGGTGGTCACCGGCGGCCAGGTCGTCTACGTCAGCGCCGACGGCAAGTACCTGCTGCAGGGCAGCCTGTTCGACATGAGCTCGCGCAAGGACCTGACCGAGGCGCGTCTCGGCGGCATCCGCAAGGAGCTCGTCGACAAGGTGCCGAAGTCCAAGCGCATCATCTTCGCGCCGAAGGATCCGAAGTACACGGTGACGGTGTTCACCGACATCGACTGCGGCTACTGCCGCAAGCTGCACCACGACATCGCCAAGTACAACGAGCAGGGCATCGCGGTGGAATACCTCTGGTTCCCGCGCTCGGGCCCGGGCACGCCGTCTTTCGAGAAGGCCGTTTCGGTCTGGTGCTCGGCGGACCGCAACAAGGCGTTCACCGAAGCCAAGTCCGGCACCGACCCGAAGTCGGCGACCTGCGACAACCCGATCAGCGAGGAATTCGAGCTCGGCCGCCGCGTCGGTGTCAACGGCACGCCGACCGTGATTGCGCCGGACGGCACGCAGATCGGCGGCTACCTCGCCCCCGAGGCCATGCGCCAGCGCCTGGACAGCCTCGCCTCGACGAAGTAAGCCACGGATTTTGTGAAGTTTTCCGACGGCGGCTGCAGCGACGCAGCCGCCGTCGGCGTGTCTGCGTGCGGCGCCGCAGCGATGGCGGCCGCCGGACGGCAGCGGTTATCATGCGCGCCCTTCTGAGAACCCCGCTCCGGAACGGCCTTACATGATCGTCCTCGACGGGCAAAGCGCCCTGTCCGCCTTCCGTCTCGATCGCCTGAATCGCCAGCTGGCCGAATCGGCACCCGGAATCCGCGTCCTATCGACGCGCCATGTCTATCTGCTGGCTGCGGCGCAGGCGCCCGACGAGGCGACCCGCAAGCGTCTGGCCGAGGTGCTGGAAGCGCGCGGCGACGCGGCGCGGCCGGCCAGCCTCTGGGTCGTGCCGCGGCTCGGCACGATCTCGCCGTGGTCGAGCAAGGCCACCGACATCCTCAAGGACTGCGGCTTCGCGATCGACCGCGTCGAGCGCGCCGTGGCGTTCGAGCTCAGCAGTCTGCCGGCCGCCGGCAGCGCGGCCTGGAACGGCCTGCTCGCGGTCCTGCACGATCCGATGATCCAGTCGGTGCTGACCTCGCTGGCCGACGCGCAGCAGCTGTTCCTGGCCGGCAGTCCCGGCCCGCTCGGCCGCATCGCGCTCGGCAGCGACCCGGCCGCGGCGCTCGCGGCCGCGAACGGCCGCCTCGGCCTGGCCCTGGCGCCCGACGAGAT
>NZ_JANFVR010000408.1 GCF_024609805.1 Tahibacter caeni
GCGGCCGGCGCGCCGGCGGCGAGCGGCCGCGCCGGCGCATCCGCCCAGAATGTCGCGCTGTCCGCGGCGGCCGCCGCGTTCGCGCCCAGGACCAGCAGCAGTGCCGCCGGCAGGAAACCGATGTTGCGCATTGCGAAACTCCCCCGATGAATGATGCCGACGAACGCGGCAGGCATCCCGCGCGCCGCGCCGGAAGGCGCCGGCCGGCAGCGGGAAGCGGCAAGTATGCGGCCGCGCCGGCGGGATCACGCAGGACCGGGCGATGGATAGGGCGTCGGTCTGGGGGCTGATGCTGCCATCCGGGGCTGCGGCGGCCAGCCGGTCGCGCCCCGCCCGGGAGGTCAGCGCCGGACGACCCGCGTCCGCGGCGCCGCATATGCGCTTGCGCGCGCGCCGGCACGGCGGCTTCATAGCCGTTTCGCCGCTGCAGGAGGTTCCAAGATGATCCAGCGCTACGACACCGGTCCGCGCATGTCCGAAATGGTCGTGCACAACGGCACGATCTATCTGGCCGGCCAGGTCGCCGACGACGCCGACGCCGACATCGCCGGCCAGACCCGCCAGGTGCTCGACGCGATCGACGCATTGCTCGCGCGCGCCGGCAGCGACAAGTCGAAGATCCTGCGCGCGCAGATCTATCTCGTGGATCTGGCCGAATTCGCCGCGATGAACGCGGTCTGGGAAACCTGGGTCGTGCCCGGCCACACGCCCGCGCGCGCGACCGTGCAGGCCGCGCTCGCGAATCCGAAATGGAAGATCGAGATCGTCGTGACGGCGGCGGTCTGAGCCGGCGCCGGATGACGGGGGCCGGGTTCCGCCGTCGGCGTAACCCGGCCCGTCGCCGTCACTTCGCCGCGCGCGGTCCCTGGGCCGGAATCAGGTCGGCCAGCACGAGACGGGTCGTCGCCGCCTTGCCGTTGCGTTCGTAGCCGATCTCGATCGTCGTGCCGGCGGCATCGGCGGCCAGGCGGTCGCGCCATTGCGTCAGCGAACGCGTCTCGACCGGCTCGCCGGCCAGGCGGACGATGCGGTCGCCGGCGGCGAGTCCCGCCGTCGCGGCCGGGCTGCCGGCGGCGACCTCGTAGACCGACAGCGCCTTGCCGTCGCGCAGCAATGCCAGACCGCTGCGGTCGGCGCCGAACGGCTGGCCGAAATTCGCGTTCGGCGCGAGATACATGCGCTTTGCGGCGTAGTCGAACGCGACCGTGAAGCGGCCGAGCACGCGGCCGCCGAGGTTGGCGTCGACGTCGGGCGAGGCGAATGCGCCCTTGTCGCCGGTGTACAGGCTGGCCGCGACGTCGCCGAGCACGAAGCCGCCGAGCTCCAGCTCGCCGAGGCGTACGGGCCAGGCGCGCATCGGTCCGCCGACGCCCCAGCCCGAGACCTGCTCGAAGCGCGCGCCGTAGCGTTCCTTCAGCCCGTTGTCGCGCACGAACGGCGAATGCAGGTCGATCGCCGCGCCCGAGCCCGTGTCCACGGCGATGCGCGCGTCGCGGCCGTCGATGCGGCCCTGCACGATCGGAATGCGTTCGGCCAGGGTGAACGGCACGGCCTTGGCCCCGGCCGGCGGCGCGAATACGTCGGGGCGGCTCAGCAACAGTTCGCGGCCGACGTAGTCGATCGTCACGCCGAAGCGCTGGAACAGCTCGTAGCCGATCACGCCGTCGAAGTCCTCGCCTTCGACGTCGGGCAGGCGGCCGAAGTCGATCACGTAGAACAGCGGCTGGTCGAACGTCACCCCGCCCAGGTGCAGCGAACCGGCGCGGGTCAGCGCGACGTCGGGACTGGCCTCGCCGGTGCCGCGCGCATTGAGCTTGCCTTCGCTCGACAGGCCGAGCCGTCTGGCCGCGGCCGGCAGCAGGATGTTGACGCCGCCGGTGTCGACGAGCATCCGCACCGGCTTGCCGTCGACCTGCGCCTCGACGTGGATGTGGTCGCGCACGAGCCGGAACGGAATCCGCGTGCGGCCGTCGGCTGCGGCGATGCGCGCGCCCTCGTTCATGGCCGGCACGGCGAAGTCCGCGTCGGCGACCGGCGCCTTCGTGGTCAGGCTCGCGTAGTCGATCTCGACGCGGTTGGCACCGCCGACGCCGCGGTCGACGACCTGGCGGAACGGCAGGCGCAGGCCTTCGACCTCGCGCCAGTCGCCGAGCACCGTCACGACGCGGTCCTGCGCCGCCAGGCCCGTGACCACGCGCTCGAGCAGGCCGCTGTCCTCGGCGAACCAGAGCTCGGCGGCTTCGCCGCCGGCCGGCGTCGCGGTGACGACCTGGTAGCGGCGGCCGTCGGCCTCGCGGGCCCGGGCCGGGCCGTAGTCGGCCTTGCCGCGCTGCGGAAACCAGTAGGCGCGCATGCTGAGCCAGGCCGCCGTACGCGCCTCGCGCTGGGCTTCCGGCGCGTCGAGCCGCGCGACCTCGCCGCCGGGGTCCTGATTCCAGGCGGTCTTGCCGTCGTAGCCGCTGGCGCCCTTGTACAGGCCGAGGCTGTAACGCACGGCGCTGCGGCCGGTCCTCAGGTCCTCCCGCGTCTCCACCGGGCCGGACAGGCCGGCCGCCTTCATTTCGCCCTGGCCGCTCACGGCCGTCACGGCGTCCCAGCGGTTGCCGCCCGAGGCGGCGCGCGCGCGGGCCAGCAGGGCGTCCGCGTCGGCCGCTGCGGCGATCGCGCTTGACAATGACAGCAGCAACAGCGATAGCGCACGTACAAACATGGCCTTCTCCCGTTTTTGGTCCCGGCCGCGCCGCGAGGCGCGCCGGGGCAACAGACGTCGCCATTGAATATTCGATTGAAATTTCAACGAAGGCAACTCAACTGATGGCACAGCCCCGCAAACCCCGCACCGCCGCGACCGGCCGCAACGTCGAGAAGCCGCGCGAGATCGCCCTGCTCGCCGCGCCGGCGCGGCAGGAGCTCGTCGACACACTGGAAGCCCTCGGCGGCGAAGCGTCGGTCGCCACCCTCGCCGCTCAGCTCGGCCGTCCGGCCGACGGCCTCTACTACCATTTACGCCTGCTCGTGCGCGGGGGCCTGCTCGAAGAGCTGCCCGACGAAGGCGACGGACGCCGCTACCGCACGCGCGCCGACAAGGGCGCGCGCCTGCAGCTGCGCTACCGCGGCGGCCGCAACGCCGGCGCGGCCGCGGTCGAGAAAGTCGGCTCGAGCATGATGCGCATCGCCGCGCGCGATTTCTCCGCGGCGCTCAAGCGCAGCGACGTCGCGACCGACGGCGCCGAGCGCGAGGTCTGGGCCTCGCGCAGCAAGGGCTGGGTGGACCGGCGCGATCTCGCCGAGATCAACCGCCTGCTCGCGCGCGCGCTGGAACTGCTGCAGAAGCCGCGCAGCGCGTCGCGCGACAAGCTCATCGCGCTGGCCTGGGTGCTCGCGCCGTTGCCGGTACGGGCGAGCCGGCGCGGGCAGGACGAGGACTGAGTCGTCAGTAAAAAATTCCATAAATTATTTTTATGGACTTTTTCTATGTTCCGTTGCGAAGGCGCAGCCGCGGATGAGCGTCTGGGTCCGGTGCGGCGGCACCGCATGCAGTGTCCGGCCGCGGCCGCGCCGTTTCACTGAAACCCGTTCGCGAAGATGAGATCGCCGACGCGCTCGAAGGCGCCGATGTCGATCGCGGCATCGACGGGGCGCACGAGCGCGGCGCCGGGCGCGGTCGCCGCGCGTTGCGGCAGCATGGCCGGCGGGAACAGCGGGTTCGGGAACGCGAAGCCCGGCGCGCCC
>NZ_JANFVR010000409.1 GCF_024609805.1 Tahibacter caeni
CGCTGGCGCGCCGTCCGGAACCGGCGGCCGGGCCACAACACACGCCGGCGTATTCGGTCCGGCGGCGGAGCCGGCGCGCCGCCGTATCGGCGCGGCGCAGGCGTACGAGCGCCGTGGCATACGGCGGCGCGACGCAGGCAGAGTTCCGAGGGAGGCGCAACGAGGAAGTTGGATGCGGCGGCGATCGCTCGCCGCCGCATCCGCTCACGCTTTCCGCCAGGGGGGCCAGCTTGGGCGCGAGCACTGCCGCCGTACGCTCCATCCTGGGTTGTGCCGGCGGCCGCCGCATTATGCCTGCGCCGTGAATATCCATCAATCCACTTTTTTTCATCGATGCGCCTGCGCCGTCCGCTTCGCATAGCCGCGGCCGTGCTCGCGCTGCCGGCGATCGCACTGGCCCTGCTGCTGCACGAATACGCCAGGCCCGAGCGCGTCGCCGCGCTGCTGACCGAGCAGACCGAGTCGCGCCTCGGCCTGACCCTGGCGTTCCGTCCGCCGGCGCGCTATGCGCTGTGGCCGCGGCTGCGCCTGCAGCTCGACGATGCGCGCTTCGGCCTGCCCGGCGAGACGACGCCGCTGCTGAGCCTGCAGCGTCTCGACGTCAGCCTGCCGTGGAGCAGCCTGCGCGACTCGCGCCTCCTCATCGAGGAGCTGCGGCTGCAGCAGCCGCAGCTCGAATTGAGCGCGCTGTTGCGCTGGCTCGAGCGCGGCGACGACGCGAACGCGACGCCGCCGGATCTGCGCGTGCACCTCGTCGTGACCGACGCGAGCCTGCAACAGGACGGTAAAGCGGTCGCGAGCCAGATCGGCTTCGACGGCGACATCGACGCGCAGCAGCTGCAGCGCTGGTGGCGCGAACTCGTCGAGGCCGCGCCGCAGGCGAACGCGCTGCCGCCATTGCCGGGCAGCGCGCGCATCGGCCGCATCGAACTCGACGGCGTGCGCCTGGAAGGCATACGCATCGAATCGGGACCGGCGCAATGAATGCGGCCGCGGACACGGCCGGCTTCGCGCCGGCATTGCTGGACTGGTACGACAGCCACGGCCGCAAGAACCTGCCTTGGCAGTCGCCGCGCACGCCGTACCGCGTCTGGCTGTCGGAAATCATGCTGCAGCAGACCCAGGTCGCGACCGTGGTCGGCTATTTCGAGCGCTTCGTCGCGGCGCTGCCGGATCTGTCCTCGCTCGCGGCCGCGCCCGCGGACCAGGTGCTCGGACTCTGGTCGGGCCTCGGCTACTACAGCCGCGCGCGCAACCTGCACAAGGCCGCACAACTCTGCATGCAGCAGCACGGCGGCAAGCTGCCGCGCGACTTCGACGCGCTGGCCGCATTGCCCGGCATAGGCCGCTCGACCGCCGGCGCGATCCTGGCCCAGGCCTGGGGCGAACGTCGCGCGATACTCGACGGCAACGTCAAGCGCGTGCTCGCGCGCCGCCACGGCGTCGACGGCTGGCCCGGCAGCACGGCCACGGCGCGCGCGCTGTGGCTGCACGCCGAGGCGAACACGCCGGCCGTGCGCGTGGCCGACTACACCCAGGCGATCATGGATCTCGGCGCGACGGTCTGCGTGCGCAGCCGGCCGCGCTGCGACGTCTGTCCGGTCGCGACGGACTGCGTCGCGCTGCGCGAGCAGCGCACCGCGCAGCTGCCGGCGCGCAAGCCGGCCAAAGCCAATCCGACGCGCGCGACCTGCATGCTGATCCTGCGCGACGCGGCCGGCCGCGTGCTGCTGCAGCGGCGCCCGGCCAGCGGCGTCTGGGCCGAACTCTGGAGCCTGCCCGAAACCGACACGGCCGCAAACTCGGTCCGCGCCGCGCGCGCCGTCGGAGCGAAGCTGTCCGGCACGCGCGGGCTGGCCGCGTTCGTCCACGTGTTCAGCCATTACCGCCTCGAAATCACGCCGCTGCTGGCTCGCGCCGAGGCGCTGCCTCAGGTCGCCGACCGCGACGATCTGCGCTGGTGCAGCGCGGCGGATTACCTCGGCCTGGGACTGCCCGCGCCCGTGCGGCGCCTGCTGCAGTCGCTGCCCGAGACCGACTGACACGAACGGAGAACCCGATGAGCCGCACCGTCCATTGCATCAAGCTCGGCCGCGACGCCGAAGGCCTGGCATTCGCGCCGTGGCCCGGCGAACTCGGCAAGCGCATTTTCGAATCGGTGTCGAAGGAAGCCTGGGGCCAGTGGCTCGCGCACCAGACCATGCTGATCAACGAGAACCGCCTTTCGCCGCTGGACCCCAAGCACCGCGCGTTCCTGCAGGGCGAAATGGAAAAGTATTTCTTCGGCGACGGTTCGGCCAAGCCGGCCGGCTACGTGCCGGAAGCCTGATCGCCGGCAGCGGCGCGTTCGCCGCATCGGCGCGGCACTGCCGCTGCCGCGCCACGCGTGCGCGAGTCGTCGCGATCACGCGCGTTGCGACCGGAATCGCAGGACGGAACGAGCGATGACGAGCGATTCGTCGATCGCACCGGCGCGACGCAGCGCGATCCCGGCGCGTTTCAGCGCGCCTCGACCTGCGCCGGCCGCGCGCGCAACGACGACGCATCGGTCAGCGGCAGACGTCCGAACAGCCCGCATTTGACGCCGGCGAGCACCTTCAGGGTCTCGCCGCGCAGCAGCGGCAGCCGCGCGAGCGGGCCGAAACACGCGTCGCGCAGGCGGCCGGCCCAATCGAGCTCGGACTGGAACAGCGGCGTGAGCCAGCGGCTGATCAGCTGGTAGATCGCGACGTGATCGCGGCGCTCGCGATCGTAGGCGTGCAGCGCGTCCGCGAGCTCGTCGTGCCCGGCCAGGGCCCGCGCGAGCGCCGCCGCATCGAGCAACGCCATGTTCGCGCCCTGCCCGAGCTGCGGGCTCATCGCATGCGCCGCGTCGCCGAGCCAGGCCACGCGGCCGGTGCAGAAGCGCCGGAGCACCGCGTCGCGGTACTGCGCCGGCATCAGCTGGCCGACATCGGTGATGCTGTCGAGCAACGGCTGCGCGCCGGGCCAGAAGCGGCCGGCCTCGTCGCGCCAGGCGTCGACGCCGCGCTGCAGGACCGCGCCGATGTCGGCGGCCGGCAGGCTCCAGAAGAAACCGATCCGGCGTGCCGTCTCGTCCTGGCCCGGCAGCACGCCGACCGGCAGCAGCCCGGCCATGCGACGCGGCCCCTCGTAGCGCTGCAGCAGCTGCGCGGCGAAGCGGCGCTGCGGATCGGCGCAGAGGCACCAGAGCGCGCCCCAGGCGTAGGGCCGATCGCGCCGTGTCAGGGCCGCGCTGCGCAGCGCCGAAGCGGCGCCGCCGCAGATCAGCACCAGGTCGTAAGGGCCATGCCGCGAGCCGCCGTCGTCGCGCAGTTCGCCGCGTACCGCATCGACGTCGACGATCGTCACGCCACTGTGCAGTTGCCGCTCGACGTCCGCATCGCGCAGCAGCTCGAACAGCGCGCCGCGCTGCATGCCGAGGCCGGAGCAGTCGGCGGCGAGATCCGTGTAGCGCATGTCGATGACCGTGCGCCCGGCCGTGGTTGCGCCGAGCAGCTGCGCGATCGGCTCGCCGCAGCGCAGCGCCGCGGCGAGCAGACCGAGTTCGGCGAGCACGGCGAGTCCGGTCGGCTGCAGCAGCAGGCCGGCGCCGACGGGCCGCGGCTGCGGCGCGCGCTCGAACACCGCGAGCCGGTGCCCCTGGCGCTGGAGCAGCCGCGCCGCCGCCTGCCCGGCCGTGCCGTAGCCGACGACCGCGATATCCAGGC
>NZ_JANFVR010000041.1 GCF_024609805.1 Tahibacter caeni
CGGCGGGCTGCAGCGCGGTCAGCAGCAGGTCGGCGAAGCCCGCATCGAGCACGAGCGGCAGGCTCTGCGGCGCGATCGCGGCGCGGAAGCTCAGCAGCCGGCCGCGGCCGTGGGCCTGCGCATACAGCAACGGCGCGCCGTCGGTGTCGCGCGCGAGCACGCCGACGTTCTCGAGCGCGATGCCGTCGAGCAGCGCCGTGCCGCCCTTGTCGACCCAGTCGAGCAGCGCCGGCGTCGCGGCGCCGGCGAGCCAGAACACGATCCGCGTATCGGCCGCGAACGGCGCGTCGGGTGCGTCGGCGCTCAGGCGATAGCGTTCGACGTCGCCGTGGTTGCCCGCCGCGACGGCGGCGCGCAGATAAGGTGCCGCGGCCGTCGCGTCGCGTTCGCGCAAGGAGACGTGCACAGGCGCCGAGGTCGCGGCGGCCGGCGTCGGCGCCACGTTCGCCGGTGCCGCGGCATCGACGATGCGCCAGTCGGTTTCGCGGCTCAGCCGGATCGCGCCGCCGTCGAGGCCGTCCAGCGCGGCCGGCGCGACGACATGTAGGCGCGTCGTCGCGGGCAGTTCGCCGTCGAGTTCGCGCAGCAGGCTGGCCAGCGGCAATTCGCCGTCGGTCCTCGGCACGGGGTCGCTCAACGACGGGAAGCCCGGCGCGAGCCAATGCCAGTCGGCCGTTGGCAAGCCCGCCAGCGCGCGCGCCTGCGTCGCATCGACGCCGGGCGCGACGACGATCCAGTCTGCGCCGGCAGCCGTCGCACCGTAGCGCACCGGCACGGCCAGCAGCAGCGCGAGCGCGGCGAGCAGGGCGAGGCGCACCAGCAGCAGCGGCCACTGGTCGAGCCGCAGCCGGCGTCGCGGCCGTGCGGCCGAGCGTATCCAGCGCAGCGCGGCGAACGGCGTCACGGTCGGTTCCTGGCGCCGGTTCAGATGCAGCAGCAGCGGGATCGCGAGCGCGAGCAGCGCCGTCAATCCGAGCGGCAGCAGCAGTCCCAGGCTCATGCGGACTCGGCTCCGGCGCGCGTGCCGAACAGCCGGCGCAGCGCGACGTCGGGTTCGGCGTCGAGATAGTGATGGCTCAGGCGTATGCCGCTGGCCGCCAGACGCGTCTGCAGTGCCTGCTGCGCATCGGCGAAGTCGCGCAGATAGGCCGCGCGCGCGGTCGGACCGTCGGCCAGCACTTCGGCGCCGCTTTCGACGTCGATGAAGCGGCGGTTGTCGCGGAACGGGAAATCGCGCTCTTCCGCCGTCAGTATGCGGATCAGCACGACCTCGCGCCGCGCCGCGGCCAGGCGTTCGGCCAGCGCGACGGTGTCGTCGTCGAACGCATCGCTGAGCAGCAGCACGAGCGACGCCGGCGCGATGCGTTCCCAGAGCGGCAGCAGCTGCGGCGCATCGGGCCAGCGGCCGGCGGCCTGCCAGCGCAGCAGCTCCTGCAGGCAGCGGTCGCGCTGGCGCGGACCGCCGTCGGCGCCGACCAGCGCGAGCGGTTGCGACGACAGCGCGGCGATGCCGAAGCGGTCGCCCTGGCGCAGCGCGAGCTCGATCGCGCAGGCGGCCAAGGTGCGCGCCGCGTCGAGACGGCTGTGCCGCGGCGCGGCCGCGTCGGTCTGCGCCATCGACGCGCTGGTGTCGACGAGGATCCACAGATCCAGCGGCGAATCGCTTTCGGATTCGCGCACGAAATAGCGGTCCGAACGCGCGAACAGCTTCCAGTCGACGCGGCGCGGCTCGTCGCCGGGCGCGTAGGCGCGGTACTGCGCGAACTCCAGGCCGACGCCGCGGCTGCGGCTGCTGTGCTGGCCGAGTCCGTGCGCACCCGCTGCGCGCCGCGGCACGAGCCGCAGGTCGCGCAGACGCGCGCGCAGAGACGGCGTGACGAGTGCGTCGGTCATGCGGCGAGCGCGCCCCGCGCGGGAAGACGTCGATACCGATGGACACCCGGCTGTCGCGGCTCGCGTCGCTCACCGCCGACGCGATTCGTCGCGGCACGGCCCGCAGGCTGCGGTGAGCGCTCCGAACCGCAACGTCGTGCCGCCGAACGGCGCGTCACGTTCATCAGCGCGGAAACGCCACGCCGTCGAGCACGGCCGCGACGACGTCGTCGGCACTGCGGCGCTCGGCCTCGGCGACGAAGGACAGCAGCAGGCGATGGCGCATGACCGGCGCGGCCAGTGCGCGCACGTCCTCGCGTGTCGCGGCGAGACGGCCGTGCAGCAGCGCGCGCGCCTTGCACGCCAGCACCAGCGACTGCCCGGCGCGCGGGCCCGCGCCCCAGCGCACCCATTCGCGCACGGCGGCGACGTCGGAGGTCTGCGGCCGCGTCGCGCGCACGAGGCGCGTGATCCAGGTCAGCACGTCCTCGCCGACCGCGACGTCGCGTACGAGCTGCTGCAGCGAGAGCAACTCCTCGCCGCTCATGACCGCGCTCACGCGCGCGCCGCCGCGGCCGGTGGTCTGTTCGAGGATCGCGCGTTCCTCGGCCTCGTCGGGATAGTCGACGCGGATGTGCAGCAGAAAACGGTCCAGCTGCGCCTCGGGCAGCGGGTAGGTGCCGGCCTGCTCGAGCGGGTTCTGCGTCGCGAGCACGAAGAACGGCTGCGGCAGCGCATGCGTCACGCCGGCATAGCTGACCGTGCGCTCCTGCATCGCTTCGAGCAGCGCGGCCTGCGTCTTCGGCGGCGTGCGATTGAGCTCGTCGGCCAGCAGCAGGTGCGTGAACACCGGCCCGCGCTGGAACTTGAAGTGGCGCCGGCCCGTGCCATGGTCCTCTTCGAGGATCTCGGTACCGAGGATGTCGCTCGGCATCAGGTCCGGCGTGAACTGGATGCGGTGGAAATCCAGGTGCAGCGCCTCGCCGAGACTGCGCACGAGCAGGGTCTTGCCGAGTCCCGGCACGCCTTCGAGCAGGCAATGGCCGCCGGCCAGCAGCCCGGTCAGCAGCTGCTCGACGACGGCCTGCTGGCCGACCACGGCCGCGCCTATCGCGCCGCGCAGCGCCTGCAGGCGGTCGAGCTGCGATTGCAGGGACTGTTCGGTCAGGGGCGTGCTCATGCGGCAATCCGTATTGACAGCGGTGAATGAGGCGGGCGGCGCCCGTACTGGCATAGTGCCGTCGCATTGTGGGGCGCGGCTCCGGCGCGGCAAGACTGCCATTGGTCAGGCATGCTTGTTGCCGGTGGCGGCCCGGTCCCTGGGAACGGCTGCCGGCCGGCGAGCGATCGTACCGGTCGGACGCGCAGGTCGAAGGTGAAGCAGATGAAATTGGTCGGCGGTCGCACGGAACAGGAGTATCGCGAGGGGCTGGTTCGCTCGAATCTTTCCCTGCGCAACAGCAGCAGCCGGCTAGGCGCCGCGCTCGAAGCGGCGGGCGTCGACGTCGCGAACGCCTATGTGGTTTTCTGGATTCCCGAGCAGGCCGAGGACATCTATCAGGTCCTGACGCCGGCTCGCGAAATCGTGACCGTCGAGCTGTCTCGCTACTCCGATGATGTACTGCTGCTGGAGCGGCAGTCGCTGAAGGACTACGAACGAGGACGTTCGCAGCAAGATCGGATCAAGCTGGCCGTCGCTCTGGACTTGATCGTGTCGAAGCGTCGCGGCGTTCGTTGACCAGACGACAGTCGTCGCCACGAACATCGACGATGGTGCGGTTCGTCTGTCGGCTGACCGACAAACCTGCGTGTCGGTCGCCGGTCACGGTAAGCGCAGCGAACCGCAAGGTTCCGCTCTTCGTCGCCGCGTGAGGGACCGGCGACCCGGGCGAGCTGCCGCGGCAAGACGCGGTCGATCGCTGATCGTGTCCCATCGCATTCCCGTCGACGATGCGGCGCGTAGCGAGCCGAATGATCGCGCCGCTACGCCGTCAGCGCATACACGACGACATTGACCGCGAACTTCGTATTGTCCTCGGCCAGCCAGCGCTTGTTGCGCCAGTCGTAGTCCCATTCGCAGCCGTAGTCCTTGTTGCTGTAGAGCACGCCGAGGCGGCCGTCGATCGTGATGCCGCGCAGGTAGTCGTGGACGAGGTCGTCGCCCCAGCCGTTGAGCTCGAAGCCGGTCGCGGGCGGGTCGTCGAAATGGAAGAAGCTGTGATAGACCGGATGCTTCTTCGGCAGCTTCTGCAGCGCCTGCGCGCCGAAGATCTGCGCCATCTGCGCTTCGAACGACTTCGCGAACAGGCCGTCGATGTCGTGGTTGCAGTCGTCGACGAAGACGAAGCCGCCGTTCCTGACGTAGCGCTCGAAGTTGCGCTTCTCGTCGGGGTTGAACTCGACGAGCTTGTGGCCGGCGAGGTAGCAGAAGTTCGCTGTCAGCATGCGCGGATCGGCCAGCGGCAGTACCTGCTCGACCGGATCGACGCGCAGGGTCGTGTACTGGATCAGCGCGTCGATGAGGTTGGACGGCATGCGCTGGTCCACGTCCCAGTCGCCGGATTCGTACATCAGGCGCGTGAAGCGGAAGTCGTAGCTTTTCGCCTCGGCGCGCAGCCGCGGTGCCACGAGGGCGCCGGCGCCGGCGGCGCAGAGCAGGCGGAGAAATTCAGCGCGGGTCATGGGCAGAACCCTCTCCCCCGGGCGAGCCCGGAGGAGAGGCAGTACAGGCAATGCTGGATATGCCAGCGGTCACACCGCATCCGACAGCGAGGTGAACGTGAAGTCGCGGATCTTCATCGGCGGGATCATCATGACGAACGGCGATTCGTCGTCGCCGACGCGCACCGGCTTGCCGAGCTCCTCGATGTTGTTGAGCATGATGACCGGCGATTCGTTGAAGCGGAAGTTCTTGATCGGGTACTTGATCTCGCCTTCCTCGACGTAGAACGTGCCGTCGCGCGTCAGGCCGGTCAGCAGCACGGTCTGCGGATCGACCATGCGGATGTACCAGGTGCGCGTGACGAGGATGCCCTTCTTCGTGCTCTTGACGAGATCCATCGTCGACTTGTCGCCGCCGATCATGATCAGGTTGCCGGGCTGGCCCTGCGCCGTCTTCTTTTTCTGCTCGGCCCAGTAGCGCGAATACTGCAGGTACTCGACCTTGCCCTTGTTGATGATGTTGACGCGCTCGCGCGGCAGGCCGTCGTTCTGCGGATCGAACGGAATCACCGCCGCTTCCTTGTCCCAGGGATCGGCGTAGATCGTGACGCGCTCGTCGAACAGCTTCTCGCCGAGCTTGTTGCCGCCGCCCTTCTTGGACAGGAAGCTGCGGCCTTCGTCGGCCTGGCGCGCGTCGAAGCCGAACATCATGAACGAGATCAGGCCCGCGCTCGCAGCGGGTTCGAGGATGACCGTGTACTTGCCGGGTTCCAGCGCCTTGGCGTCGACCGAACGCTTGGCCTTGTCGATCGCGATCGCGATTTCCTTCTTCGCGTCGAACGCGTCGATGCCGCGCAGGTTGCGCGCGACCCAGCCCGAGCCGCGGCCGTCGTCGGTGCGCACGGTGCAGGTGAAATCGGCGCCGGCGGACTTCTGGTAGAAGAAATTGCCCTTGCTGTTGGCCGCGGCGAAGAAGCTCTGCGAATCGGACAGGAAGCCCGCGGCGACGAGCTTGTCGGCCTTGCACGGCTCGATGCAGGCCGCGGCGACGTCGGCGCGGTATTCCGGCGCGATCGCGGCGGTCTTCGCGTCGAAGGTCTCGCTGGGCTTGTAGGTCTGCTTGTCGATCGCCGGCAGGAACTCGGGGTTCTCCGGCGCGAGCCTGGCCAGTTCCTCGGCGCGGCGCACGACCTTCTCCAGCGAGGCGTCGTCGAACTCGTTGATCGTCGCGGTGCCGACGCGCTTGCCGAACGCGACCTGCACGCCGAGCTGCAGGTCGTCGACGATGCCGCTCGTCGACACGCTGTTGAGCGCGTAGCGGATGTTGCCGGTGATGCTGCCGTTGAGCTGCGCGCTGCATTCGTCAGCCTTGGACAGCTTGACGACCTTCTCCAGGATGGCCTTGGCTTCCTGCTCGGAAAGAATACCCATGATCGTTTCTCCTGTGGATCAGCCGAGGCTGCGCGCAGTGTTGATGACGTTGATGCCGTTGAAGCGCGCGGTGGACGAGCCGTGCGACACGGCCGACACCTGGCCCGGCTGGCCCTTGCCGTCGAAGAACGAGCCGCCGAGGCGGTAGTCGCTCTGGTCGCAGACCGCGACGCAGGCGTTCCAGAATTCCGGCGTGCGGATCTGGTAGGCCACGTCCTCGATCATCTCGGTGACCTTGCCGTTCTTGATCTCGTAGAACAGCTGGCCGCCGAACTGGGCGTTGTAGCGCTGCTGGTCGATCGAGAACGAACCGTCGCCGACGATGTAGATGCCGTTCTCGATGTCCTTGATCATGTCGGCCGGCGACAGCTTGGCTTCGCCCGGCGCGAGCGAGACGTTGGCCATGCGCTGGAACTGCACGCTGGACCAGGAGTCGGCGTAGCAGCAGCCCTGCGATTCCTTGAGGCCGAGGATGTGGGCCTGGTCGCGGATGACCTGGTAGTTGACGAGCTTGCCCTTGCTGATGAGATCCCAGCGCTGGGTCTTGACGCCTTCGTCGTCGTAGCCGACCGCGCCGAGCGAACCGGGCTGGGTCTTGTCGGCGAAGATCGTGACCTTGTCGCTGCCGTACTGGAACTTCTCCTTCCACTTGTCCAGGGTCGCGAAGCTCGTGCCGGCGTAGTTGGCTTCGTAGCCGAGCACGCGGTCGAGCTCCAGCGGATGGCCGACCGATTCGTGGATCGTCAGCCACAGGTGCGACGGATCGAGCATGAGGTCGTACTTGCCCGGCTTGACCGAGCGCGCCTTGAGCTTGGCCTGGGCCTGCTTGGCCGAGGCGACGGCGTCCTCGACCATGTCGTAGGAGTTGCCGTAGACCACGGCGCCGCCGGGCAGGGTGACCTTGTCGGCCGCCTTGGGCTCCAGGTATTCGTAGCCCATGCCGCGCGGATCGGAGAGGCCCTGGCGGATGCGGAACTTGCCGCTGGCCTTGTCGACGGCGGTCACCGTCATCGGCGCCCAGATGCGGTGTACGTCCTGGTCGATGTAGGAGCCGTCGGTCGACGCGAAATACTTCTGCTCGTTGACGAGGAACAGGGTCGAGTTGATGAAGCTCGCGCCGGCCTTCAGCGCCGCGGCGTTGACCGACAGCAGCAGGTCGACCTTGTCCTTGATCGGCACTTCCATGGCGTTCTTGACGATCGGCGTCTTCCAGCTGACTTCGCCGGCGCCCTTGACCGGCGCGAGCTCGACCGGCTTGGCCTGCAGGCGCGAGTTGGCCTTGGCGATCGTCACGGCCTGGCGCGCGGCCTTCGCGACGGCGTCCGGCGTCGCGACGCTGGTCGCGGCGAAGCCCCAGGTGCCGTTCGCGATCACGCGGATGCCCACGCCCGAGGATTCGGTGTTGACGACGTTCTCGACGCGGTCCTCGCGCGTGACGACGAACTGGCGCAGGTAGCGGCCGATGCGCACGTCGCAGTAAGTCGCGCCGCTGGCCTTGGCCGCTTCGAGCGCGGCGTCGGCGAGTTTCTTCTTGGTCGCGACGTCGACCTTGCTCAGCAGTTCTTCCGCGGCGATGGCACGGCCGTACACGGGCAGCAGCAGGGCGCCGAGACCGGCGCCGGCGAACTGCAGGAAATCGCGTCTATCCATTGTTGATTCTCCCGATGGGGCAGCTTCGATGGGCGGCGGCACGGAAAGGTTGCGAGGACGCGCAGACGCCGGGGCGTCCGATCTTCGGTCAGCCGTCGCGGCGCTGTCCCGTGACGAAGGGCATGGGTAAGCGCGGCGGGGTTGCGCGTTGGCGGGCGTATGGCCGGCCCGGCGGCAGACCGGATGGCGGGAAAGGGCCCTCTCTCCCGGGCGCTCGGGAGAGCGAGCGGGTGAGGAGGAGAAGCATCCGATGCGAGGTTGGCGGTTTTTCGGCGGAAAACCCGCCGGGCGACGTCGAGCCTGAAGCCGCATACGGCTGCCTGGGCTCGGCTTCGCTTCCGGCGGCGCCGGAACCCAGGCGCCGCCCCACTCGCATTGGCAATCGCGCCCCCAAACGAACAGCGGGGCCGTAGCCCCGCTGCGTACTGCGTTGCCTCAGTCTCGCTCAGAACTCGAACGAAGCGCCCGCGTAGTAGCTGCGCGCGAGACCCGGTTCGATGCCGTTGGAGAACACGCGGCTGTAGTACTTGTGGTCCATGAGGTTGGAGACGCCGGCCAGCAGGCGCACCTTGTCGGTGACCCAGTAGTCGCCGCTTAGGTCGGCCACGGTGTACTGCGGCACCTTGGCCGGGATGAACCGTGCCGGATCGGTCGGGAAGGCCGGCTGGTTGGAGTCCTGGAAATACTGGCTCGCGACCGAGACCCAGGACAACGCGACCTTGTAGTGGTGATCCTCGCGCCAGTTCAGGCCGGCACGGGCCAGGTAGCGCGGCGAGAACGCCGGCTTGTTGCCGAGGTTGGCCGGGTTGCGCGTGGCGGTGAACTCGGCGTCGAGCAGCGACACGTTGGCGAACACCGAGAAGTGGCGCTGGGTCTGCGGATCGCGCGCGGCGAGGAAGTCGTAGTCGACCTGGCCCTCGAAGCCGCGATGGCGCGTGTCGCCGGTGTTCACGTTGATCGTGTTGTTGGCCGGCGCGCCGGGGCCGGCCGGCTGGCTTTCGATGCGGTCCTTGACGTTCACCTGGAACAGGCTGACGTCGTAGAACAGGCCGTCGACCGGATTGCCGTGCACGCCCGCCTCGAACGACAGGATGTGGGTCGGATCCGGATCGTTGATCTCGCCAGCCGCGGTGTTGCCGAACGGCGAGCCGATGTCGAAGTAGCGCACCGGGCGCCAGCCCTGCGAGACGTTGAAATAGGTCTCGTTGAGGTGGCCGAAGTCGTTGCCGAAGCCGAGGCCGAACAGCGGCACGTTGTGCGTGACGGTGCGGTCGACGCGGTCGCGGGTCAGGTTCGGCGGCTTGATCGATTCCTCGACGTCGACCTTCTCGCGTTCCAGGCGCACCGACGGCACGAGGTGCCACTTGCCCCAGCGGAACACGTTCTCGGCGAACACCGCGGCGTAGTCGGTCGAGCGCTCGTGGTTCAGGCGCGCGCAATCGACCTGGGCCGGCGTCAGGCAGGTCGGCGTGAAGCGTTCGCTGCGCGGCACGCTGAGGTTGCTCGCGGTCCACTGGCGGAACGGCGCATCCGAGTGATAGCCGGTGAAGCCGACCGTCAGCGCATTGCCGCGGGCCCAGCGATGCAGCAGGCGCGCGTCGATGCCGCCGTAGCGGAACACGTCGTCCTGCAGCTGCGCGCTGGTCGGCGGCGGCTGCGGCGCGACGAAGCCGGCTTCCGAGCGCGAGGCCAGGTTCTGGTAGCCGCTCCAGACCTTGGCGACGAGCTGGGTCTTGTCGTCGAACTTGCGCTCGTGGGTCAGGCTGAGCTGGTAGCGCTCGGTCCACAGGCGCGCATCCGGCGTCGTGGTCGTGTCCTCGTCCCGCTGGAACACCGAGTAGCTCATCTTGCCGGGGTCGCCGGTTTCCAGGTCGTAGCCGTGGAAATCCACCGCCCAGTAGGCGGCTTCGTCGGGGCGGTAGCCCAGGTGGAAGTCGGCGCCGGCCAGGTCGGAATCGCCGTTGTTGCGCTGGCCGTCGGTGCGGCGGTAGTGCACGTCGGCGAGGTAGTCCCAGCTGCCCGAGGTGCCCGACAGCGTGTTGAACGTCGCGAACAGGCCGTTCGTGCCGACCACGTTCTCGCTGTAGCCGGCCAGCTCGCGGTCGGCCACGGGCTTGCGGCTGACGAGGTTGATCGTCGGCGGCGGTTCCGGTCCGTACAGCAGCGAGCTGCCGCCGCGGATCGACTGCACCGTCGCGATGGTCTGCGGCAGCGGGAACGAATAGATGGTCGGATAGCCGATCCAGTCGGCCTGCAGCGGGATGCCGTCCTGCAGCACCGTGACGAATTCGGATTCCTGCGGATTGCCGATGCCGCGGTAGCTCAGATTGGTCTGGCCCGGCGCCTGCTGCTCGGACACGAGCAGGCCCGGCGTCTGCGAGAACACGGCGCGCAGGTTGTTGTCGATGATGGTCGGCAGACGGTCGAGCTTGGTGATCGACGTCTTCTTCGTGACGGTGATGAACGGCCCGTCGACTTCCGGCATCAGATAGTCGAGCTTCACGCGCCAGGGCGCGATCGCATGGACATCGATGTCACGGAGCTTGACGGCGTCGTCCTTGCGGCCGGTCCCTTCGGTGGCGGATTGCTGGGCGTGGCTCGCGGAAGCCAAGCCCAGTCCGATCAGCAGGACCAAGGTCCTGATGCGCAACGGTCGTTTCATGATTTCCCCTGGCTATGTGTCACTGGCTGGGCGTGAAGCATCGGCATTCTTGCCGATCGGGAAATTAGGAAAACGGCCTGGCGGACTAGGTCTATAGAACTAGGTTCATGTTTGAAATCTAAGCCCTTCGGCGAGGATGTCAGATCTGTCAATGGCTTCGCACCGGTCGGGCAGCGGGCCGCAGGGCGCGCACGTGCGGCGATCTCGGTTCCGTCAGTGGGTTTCGCGCTGCCCGCCTATCCAGGTCTCGTGCACGCGCCAGTCGTCGCCGACGGCGACGAGGTCGGCGGCCTGGCCCGCGGCGATGCGTCCGCGGCGTGCGGCTAGCCCAAGGAATTCGGCCGGCCAGGCCGAGGCCATGCGTGCCGATTCCTCCAGCGGCAGGCCGAGCAGTTCCACGCCGTTGCGCACGGCCGTGATCATGTCGAGCGCCGAACCGGCCAGCGCGCCCTGTTCGTTGACGCATTGCCCGTCGCGCAGCAGCACGCGCTGGCCGGCCAGGGTGTATTCGCCGCGTTCGCCGCCGACCGGCGGCATCGCGTCGGTCACGAAGAACGTGCGGCCCGGCGGCTTCGCGCGTATCGCCGTGCGCAGGCTCGCCGCATGCACGTGATGGCCGTCGTTGATCAGGCCGCACCAGCTGTCCCGGTGATCGAGTGCGGCGCCGACCGCGCCGGGCTCGCGGCCGGTCAGCGGCGTCATCGCGTTGAACAGGTGCGTCACGCCGCGCACGCCGAGCGCGAACGCCTGCATGAGCCGCGCGTAGTCGGTCGCGGTATGCCCGGCCGCGACGATGACGCCGCGGCGCACGAGCTCGCTGAGCGCCGCATCGGACACCTGCTCGGGCGCCAGGGTCAGCACGGTGACGCCGCGGCGCAGCGAGGCGGCCAAGGCGACGTCGTCGCCGTCCGGCGCGC
Organism: Tahibacter caeni; assembly: GCF_024609805.1. GTDB lineage: Bacteria > Pseudomonadota > Gammaproteobacteria > Xanthomonadales > Rhodanobacteraceae > Tahibacter > Tahibacter caeni. Next base: position 11,194 of record NZ_JANFVR010000041.1, read on the forward strand.
GGAACTTCGCCGCGTCGTGCGCACCCTTGCGCTGCGGCGCGAGATACGGTCCTTCGAGATGGATGCCGAGCACGCCGGGCACGCCGTCGGCGATCGCCGCATCGACCGCGGCGATCGCCGCGGCCATGGCGGCGGGCGTGTCGCTGATCAGGGTCGGCAGGAAGCCGGTCGTGCCGTAGCGCCGGTGCGCCGCGCCGATGCGGCGTATGGTTTCCACGGTCGGCGCATCGTTGAACAGCACGTCGCCGCCGCCGTTGACCTGGCAGTCGATGAAGCCCGGCAGCAGGATGCGGCCGCGCAGGTCGTGGCGCTGCGCCGCGGCCACGCGCGGATCGTCCGCGGCGACGACGGCCGTGATCGTGTCGCCGTCGACGAGCACGGCGAGACCGCTGCGCAGCCCGTCGTCGACGAGCACGCGGGCATTGACGAGGGCGATGGTCATCAGACGGTTTCCGTGACTTTGTTCAGATGCGGCGGCAGGTCGGGATTGTGGCCGCGGCGCAGGGCCAGCGCGTTGCAGGCGCGGTAGAAGCTCTGCACCTGAAGCAACGGCGCGGCGGCCGGGTGCACGCGCTCGGGCAGCGGCAGGTCGCTGCCGGCCGGATCGCCCGGCGCGGCGACGAACACGCGGGCGCCGCGCGTGCGGAACTCCTGCGCCGCGGCCAGGGTGCCGGCCTGCGTGCCGTCGTCCTGCGCGAACACGAGCAGCGGGAAGCCCTCGCCGATCAGCGCCATCGGTCCGTGCCTGACCTCGGCCGCGCTGAACGCTTCGGCGTGCAGCCCGCTGGTCTCCTTGAACTTCAGCGCGGCCTCCTGCGCGGCGCCGAGGCCGAGGCCGCGGCCGAGCACGAACAGGTTGCGCGCCGGCGCCAGGCCGTCGACCAGTGCGGTCCAGTCGTTGTCCCAGCTGCGCGCGAGCGCGCCGGGCAAGCCTTCGAGCGCGTCGGCGAGCTCGCGCCGCGCGCTCCAGTTCGCGACGAGCTGAAGCAGTGCGGCCACGGTGCACAGGTAGCTCTTGGTCGCCGCGACGCTGCGCTCGGGGCCGGCGCGCAAGGCGATGACGTCGTGCGCGACCGCGGCCAGCGGCGAGTCTTCGGCATTGACGAGCGCCAGTACCTGCGCGCCGGCCGCGCGCGCGGCTTCGGCGCTGCGCACGAGGTCGGGGCTCTTGCCGGACTGGGAGATCGCGACGAACAGTGCGCCGTCGAGCTGCAGCGGCGCCGCGTAGACCGACGTGACCGACGGCGAGGCCGACGCGGTGCTCAGGCCGAGCTGGGTCTCGAACAGGTATTTCGCGAACGTCGCCGCGTGGTCGGAGCTGCCGCGCGCACAGGTCACGATGAAGCGCGGCGGCTGCGCGCGCAGCCGCGCGGCCAGGCGCGCGACCGCATCGGCATTGGCCGCGAACTGCGCGGCGATCAATTCGGCGCTGCTGTGCGCCTCGCGGAACATCAGGGTGGATTCGACGGCGGGCAGGGCGGTCATGCGGTCCTCGCAAACGGTGGCGCCGGTGGCCGGCGACGGGCTAGGCGCCGGTGAGTTCGGCGACGAAGTCGTACATGTCGCCGCGGTACCAGGAACAGGTGAATTCGACGACGCGACCGTCGTCGAGAAAGCTGCGCCGCTCGATCAGCAGGCCGGCTGCGCCGACCGCGACGTCGAGCTGGCGCGCCTGGTCGGCGTCGAAGTTGACCGCGCGCAGGCGCTGCAGCGCGCGCTGCGGACGCAGGCCGAGCGCGTCGAGCGTTTCGTACAGCGAATTGACCACGCGTTCCGGGTCGGGCAGCAGGTTCAGCGGCACGGCCGTGCGCTCGATCGCGAGCGGCTGGTCGCCGGCATAGCGCAGGCGGTAGAGCCGTGCGACGCGCACGCCCGGCGACAGCGACAGGGCCATGGCCTCCTGCGGCGTGACCTCGCCGCTGCCGCGGCTCAGGAACACCGAGCGCGGATTCAGGCCGCGCGCGCGCAGGTCGTCGCTGAAGCTCGTCAGGCGCGAGAACGATTTGACGATGCGCCCGGCGACGAAGGTGCCGGCGCCCTGGCGCTGGATCAGCACGTCGTCGGCGACGAGTCCGGCGATGGCCTTGCGCACGGTCACGCGCGACAGGCCGAGCTGCTGGCTCAAGTCGCGCTCGCTCGGCAGCGCCGAGCCCGGCGGCAGCTCGCCCGAGGCGATCGCGCGCTCGATCAGGCTGCGCACGCGCATCCAGGCGAGTTCGCGCTGCGCGGCCTTTTCCCTGCCGAGCTGGCGCCAGAGCTTGAGCAGCGGAGTGGACATGGGGTGTGACAATACCAGTCAGATACCAGATCCGTAAAGCGGTCGCGACTGGTCGCTGCCGATCTGGCTTATTCAAGGCAGAGCCCGGTTGCGCGGTCGGCGCCCACGGCTGCGCGGCCGGCGCGTCGGCGAAAGGCGCGTCCGGGCCGCGCCACCAGGTTCCCGGCCGTTGCGGCAACCCGCCTTTCGCGCGGCCGTCACGCTCGTTTTTCACTGCCGGCGGCAGTATGGACCACGCGCCGCGCCGGCGCAGGCTTTGCGCTCTGGTATTTCAGTGGTATTGTCGCCGCGCTAGTGCCCAGGAGTGTCCATGACCGCCCCAGCCAGCCAAGTCGACCCCTTCGATCTCGTCATTTTCGGCGGCACCGGCGACCTGGCCGTGCGCAAGCTGCTGCCGGCGCTGTACCACCGCTACGCCGACGGCCAGATCCAGCCGGGCAGCCGCCTGATCGGCGTCGCCCGCGATGCGCTCAGCGACGCCGATTACCACGCGCGCGTCCGCGAGGCGGTCGTGAAATCCCTCGGCGCGGACCTGCCCGAGGAAACCCTGAGCGGCTTCCTCGGCCTGATCGGCTACCACGCGCTCGACGCGCGCAAGGACGCCGGCTGGGACGCGTTCGCCGCGGCCATGCACGCCTCGCCCGAACGCGTCTGCGTGTTCTACCTCGCGACGAGCCCCGACATCTTCGTGCCGATCTGCGAGCGCCTGCGCGAGCGCGGCCTCAACCACGCCCGCGCGCGCGTCGTCGTCGAGAAGCCGATCGGCCGCGACCTGCAGTCGGCCACCGCGATCAACGACGCGCTGGGCCGCTGCTTCGCCGAGCAGCAGACCTTCCGCATCGACCACTACCTCGGCAAGGAGACCGTGCAGAACCTGGTCGCGCTGCGGTTCGGCAATGCGCTGTTCGAGCCGCTCTGGAACGCCGGGCACATCGACCACGTGCAGATCACCGTGGCCGAGACGATCGGCGTGGAATGGCGCGCGGGCTTCTACGACGGCGCCGGCGCGCTGCGCGACATGGTGCAGAACCACCTGCTGCAGCTGCTCTGCCTCGTCGCGATGGAGCCGCCGGCGTCGCTCGCGCCCGACGCGATCCGCGACGAGAAGCTCAAGGTGCTGCGCGCGCTCAAGCCCATCGACGAGACCAATGCGGCGCAGTGCTCGGTGCGCGGCCAGTACCGCGCCGGCGCGTCCAACGGCGGCGCCGTGCCGGGCTATCTCGAGGAAATCGGCCGGCCCGAATCGCGCACCGAGACCTTCGTCGCGCTGAAGGCCGAGCTGCGCAACTGGCGCTGGGCCGGCGTGCCGTTCTACCTGCGCACCGGCAAGCGCCTGCCCGAGCGCGTGTCGGAAATCGTCATCACGTTCCGCGCGATTCCGCATTCCATCTTCGGCGAGTCGGCCGGGCAGATCTCGCCGAACAAGCTCGTGCTGCGGCTGCAGCCCGACGAAGGCGTCAAGCTCTGGCTCATGAACAAGTACCCCGGCCCCGGCGGCCTGCGCCTGCGCCGCGTCGCGCTCGACATGAGCTTTGCCGAGGCCTTCGGCGTGCGCAATCCGGACGCCTACGAGCGGCTGCTCATGGACGTCGTGCGCGGCAATCCCACCTTGTTCATGCGCCGCGACGAAGTCGAGGCGGCCTGGGCCTGGGCCGATCCCATCCTCGCGGCCTGGGAAGCCGGCCACGATGCGCCGAAGGGCTATACCGCCGGCACCTGGGGGCCGAGCGCGGCCGTCGCCCTGATCGAACGGGACGGAAGGACCTGGCATGAAGATGCCTCTTGATAGCGTGCGCGAGCCGGCCATCCGTCGTCGCGACCTGCACGCGAACCTGATCGAGCACGCCTACGCCGATTCGGCCACGTTGGCGCGCGCGCTGGCCTCGGCCGTGGCCTGCGACCTGCGCGACGCGATCCTCACGCGCGGCGTCGGCCTGCTCGCCGTTTCGGGCGGCAGCACGCCGCGGCAGTTCCTGCGCGAGCTGGGCCGTATCCGGCTCGACTGGGGCCGGGTCGTCGTGACGCTCGTCGACGAACGCTGGGTCGCGCCCGACGACGCGCGCTCGAACGCGCGGCTGCTGCGCGAGACCCTGTTCGCCGGCGCGGCCGCGGCCGCGCGCTTCGAGCCGCTGTTCGAGCCCGCGCGCGATCCGTCCGCTGCGTTGCTGCGCATCGCGCGGCGCATCGACGCATTGCCGCTGCCGTTCGACGCGGTCGTGCTCGGCATGGGCAACGACGGCCACACGGCTTCGCTGTTTCCGGGCGGCGACACGTTGGCGCAGGCGCTCGACCCGCACGGCCGCGAGCGCGTGGTCGCGCTGAGCGCGCCGGCTGCGCCCGAGCCGCGCGTGACCTTGACGTTGCCGACCCTGCTTGCAACGGCCGCGCTGTATCTGCATATCGAAGGCCAGGAAAAACGCAGCGTGCTCGCGCGCGCGCTCGATCCGCAGACGCGCAGCGAACAGATGCCGATCCGCGCCGTCGTCAAATGCGCCGGCGAGCCGCTGCGGATGTACTGGTGTCCGTGATGCCGCTGCGGCCCGCAGGTTGCGGTGAGCATCGCGAACCGCATCATCGCGGCGCCGATGCCGCGAAAGGCGGCGTGTTCTTCGCGACAGGAACGGCCTCGGCGTTGCGGTTCGCACTCGGCGCTCACCGCAACCTGCGGGAGCGCGGAGGATTGCGGTGCGCATCGTGAACCGCAACGTCTCGGCGCCCGCATCGCGGAACGTGGCGGGCACGGCGATCGGTCGGACGGCCGTTTCAGCCGGAACGACCGGCGCGACCGGGCAATGCCGCGGTGCCGCCGTTCGTTATCACGGCGCCTGTCCGGTGTATTCGTTTGTCGGGGTTCTTTGCGGCATGAGGACCACGACGTTGCGGTCCGCGCCTCGCGCTCGCCGCAACCCATGTGAGACTGGGAGCAAGCGATGGCACTGAATCCGACTCTGGCTGCGGTGACGCGCGCGATCGACGAGCGCAGCCGCGCGACGCGCGAGCGCTATCTGGCGCGCATCAAAGCGGCGCGCAACGACCAGCCGCGGCGCAATCGCCTGTCCTGCGGCAATCTCGCCCACGGCTTCGCCGGCTGCGCCGCGACCGACAAGCAGCGCCTGCGCGACGGCGTCGCGCCGAATATCGGCATCGTCACGGCCTACAACGACATGCTGTCGGCGCATCAGCCCTACGAGCGCTATCCGGAACTGATCCGCGCGGCCGCGCGCGCGCGCGGCGCGACGGCCGAAGTCGCCGGCGGCGTGCCGGCCATGTGCGACGGCGTGACCCAGGGCCGCATCGGCATGGAGCTGTCGCTGTTCTCGCGCGACACGATCGCGCTGGCCAGCGGCGTCGCGCTGTCGCACGACATGTTCGACGCCGCGCTGTACCTGGGCATCTGCGACAAGATCGTGCCCGGCCTGCTGATCGGTGCGCTGCACTTCGGCCATATCCCGGCCGTGTTCGTGCCGGGCGGGCCCATGCCCAGCGGCGCGAGCAACGACGAGAAGTCGCGCGTGCGCCAGCGCTATGCGGAAGGCAAGGCCGACCGCGCCGAGCTGCTCGACGTCGAGGCGCGCTCGTACCACGCGCCGGGCACCTGCACGTTCTACGGCACGGCGAACTCCAACCAGATGCTCATGGAGATCATGGGCCTGCAGCTGCCGGGTTCGAGCTTCGTGCATCCGGGCAGCGAGCTGCGCGATGCCTTGACCGTCGCCGCGGTCGAGCGCGCGCTCGCGATCACGGCGCTCGGCGAACGCTATCTGCCGGTCGGCCGGCTCGTCGACGCGCGCGCCATCGTCAACGGCGTCGTCGGCCTGCACGCGACCGGCGGCTCGACCAACCATCTGCTGCATCTCGTCGCGATCGCGCGTGCGGCCGGACTGGAACTGCGCCTCGAAGACTTCGACGCGCTGGCCGGCGTCGTGCCGCTGCTCGCGCGCGTCTATCCGAACGGCAGCGCCGACGTGAACCAGTTCCACGCGGCCGGCGGCATGGGTTTCCTGATCGCGCAGCTGCTCGACGCGGGCCTGCTGCACGGCGACATCGAGACCGTCGCCGGCGCCGGCCTCGACGCCTATCGCGGCGCGCCGGTGCTGCAGAAGGGGGGGCTGCTCGAATGGCGGCCGAGCGCATCGCAAACGCTCGATGCGAACGTGCTGCGTCCGGTCGTGCAGCCGTTCCGCGTCGACGGCGGCCTGCGCCTGCTCAGCGGCAATCTCGGCCGTGCCGTCATCAAGGTGTCGTCGGTGCCCGAGGATCGCCACACCATCGAAGCGCCCGCACGCGTGTTCGACGACCAGGACGCGGTGCAGAAAGCGTTCGACAACGGCGAGTTCGCCAGCGACGTCGTCGTCGTCGTGCGCAACCAGGGCCCGCGCGCGAACGGCATGCCCGAGCTGCACAAGCTGACCCCGGCGCTCGGCGTGCTGCAGGGCCGCGGCCTGCGTGTCGCGCTCGTCACCGACGGCCGCATGTCCGGTGCCTCGGGCAAGATCCCGGCCGCGATCCATCTGACGCCCGAAGCCGCCTGCGGCGGCCCGATCGCGAAACTGCGCGACGGCGACCGCGTGCGCGTCTGCGCCGTCAACGGCCAGGTCGAAGCGCTCGTCGATGCGGCGGAGTGGGCCGCGCGCGCGCCGGCGCGGGCCGATCTGTCGGCCAATAACGCCGGCCTCGGCCGCGAGATGTTCGCGATCTTCCGCGCCCAGGTCAGTCCCGCCGACCAGGGTGCCACCATTTTCGGAGTCGTCGAATGAGCACTGCGATGCCGGCGCGCCAGCAAACGATGGAAACGATCCTGCGCCGCGCGCCCGTCGTGCCCGTCGTCATCGTGCACGAGCTCGCCCAGGCCGTGCCGCTCGCGCGCGCGCTCGTCGCCGGCGGCCTGCCCGCCGTGGAAATCACCTTGCGCACGCCGGTCGCGCTCGACGCGATCCGCGCGATCGCGAACGAAGTCGACGGCGTCGCCGTCGGCGCCGGCACCGTGCTCAACGCCGCCGACCTGCTCGCCGCCGAAAAAGCCGGCGCCTGCTTCGCCGTCTCGCCGGGCCATTCGCCGGCGCTGCTGGATGCGGCCGACGACAGCGACCTGCCGTACCTGCCCGGTGCGTCCACCGCGAGCGAAGCCATGACCTTGCTCGAACGCGGCTACCGCTGGCAGAAATTCTTCCCGGCCGTACCGGCCGGCGGCATCGAATTCGTCCGCGCGCTGGCCTCGCCGCTGCCCCAGGTCGGGTTCTGCACGACCGGCGGCATCGGCGCCGCGAGCGCGGCCGCATGGCTCGCGTTGCCGAATGTCGTTGCGGTCGGCGGGTCGTGGCTGACGCCGATGGAACTCGTCGCAGCGGGAGATTGGGCCGCGGTGGAAGCGCTGGCGCGCGAAGCGGCGGCGCTGCGCGGCTGAGGCGAAGCAGGGCGCGCGCAGCTGTCGCGAACCTTTTTTTCGACTACCTGCGCGGCAGCACGGGAGCCGGGTTCCGCGAGGCTTTTTTCGTCCACTTCATTCCGGGCCGATCCCACCCGCTCTGGGGCTACGCGGATTCGGCCACGCGCGGCGGCTGCTTTCGGCAGTGGCCGCATCGGCAAGCATTCGTTGAGGAGTACAACCGTACGATCGGACAGGTCGTCTGAAGTAACGGCAATCAGCAGACGATGCAGGTTGGCGTAACGATGACGAGCCGTCCAGCCGTCGATGGTGCATGATCCGTTCCTGCGACGTCCGGGAAACGTACGAACGCGTACGGGCAAACTCAGGGCATTCGACGATGCATGCAATGAAATGGCTGTTGCGACGCGGGGCGTTGCTTTTCTTCGCCTCCGCCGCCGGTGTTGCCGGCGCCGGCTGGCAGCAGGACTGGAACGAAACGGGTCCGGCTTTCAGTCTGAGCTCCAGCTATCCCCTGGAGGTGGCCGGCGCAGCAGACGGCTCGGCGCTGATCGGGTTTTCCGAAGCCTTCGACTATCGCCTGTCGCGCGTCGACGGCAATGCTCGCATGGTCTGGCATGTCGCCCTGTCGCCGGGGGAATGGACGCCGTCGGTGATCTACGCCGAGCCGGATGGATCCGCGCTCGTGATGTTTACCGGGCCGAGCTATGCGAGTGTTGCGCGATTCGATGGGGCCGGCGGGCTGCAGTGGAGCTCCGCAGTCCAGGGCACGCGCTTCGCTGTCGGTGCCGATCGGGTTTCCGCGGTGCTGGCGCTGCCCGAGTCGTCGACGGTCATCACGGCGACCGACCGCTACAGCGGTCAATGGCTCTGGCAGCGGCGCATCTCCGATCTCACGAGTCATTTTTTCAACGCGCCGCCGGCCGTCGACGGCGACGGCAACATCTACGTCGCCGGCAACGGCAGCGGCAGCGCGCCGCTGCTGGTCAAGCTGGATCCGCAGGGCAGCCTGCTGTGGCGGGCCGCCGTTGCGGCGAACAACACGGTGGTCGTGCGCGACGGGCGCGTTTATGCGGCCGGGGGCGACGTGCTGCAGGCGCTCAGCGCGGTCGATGGCCAGCCGCTCTGGAGCAGGAATGGTTGCGTGGAACGCGACAACACGCTGTCCTTCATCGCCGGCGACCCGGTTTGCGCGACCGGCGCCGAGGTCAGCCGTCTCGAGGCGACGAGTGGCGTCGAGGTCTGGCGTCGCGATGCGGCCGGCAACGTACTCGGCGTGTTCGGCGGCGACGTGTACGTCGGCTCGGATCCGGTGTCGTTCCCGCCCGCCGATGCAGTGCTGCAGCGCCTGGCCGGCAGCGACGGCGCACCACAATGGCAGCGGTCCCTGACCTTTCCGGTGCGCGGCCATATCTGGCAGGTGGCGAACGACTTGGTCGGCGTCGTCGGTCCCGGCTCTGTAGCGGATACGGTCGCGTTGCATCGCTACCGTATCCAGGACGGCAGCTTGTCCGACATTCGCAGGTTGGCTGACGTGCCGCGGGGCGTGATCGACGCGGGTGAAATCCGCGACGGCGCGGATCTGTTCGTGCTCGGCCAAACGCCGTGGAAACCGCTGCCGGCGCGCGTGCGGCGCCTGTCGGCCGACAGCGGTGCAGTGCTGTGGGAAAACGCGACCACGCAGCGCAATCCCTTCGTGGATATCGCGTTGACGCCGAACCGGCTGCTGCTGGCCGAGCAGACCGATATGGCGCAAGCGCTCGTGCGCAGTCTCGACCGCACGAGTGGGCAGCAGCGTTGGGAGCGCAGCGTCGCTGACGTCCCGGTGAACAGTTCGGTCACCAAGCCGCCGCGCGTCGTCGGCCTCGGCGATGACGACGCGCTGGTCAGTTTCGGCTACGGCAGTCTGGCGGGGCCTTCCTTGTCGCGCCGTGTGCAGGAGCTGCAGAGGCTCGATGACGCCGGCGGCGAGGTGCTGTGGAAACAGCAAGTCGCCGAGTGGTACGACACGTCGTACTCGGCGACGTGGGAGGAGCCTGCCCTGTTTGCGATCGGCGAAGATGCGCTGCTCTGGCCCGCGGCCGGCATGTACGGTCCACTGTCCATGGGCTTGCAGCGCCGTTCCGGCAGTGACGGTGCATTGGATTTCTCGGCGGCCGTCCTGCCGTTCTTCCGGGCCGCACGGCTTTCGGCCGCTGCCGACGCAGTATTCGCCGGGACCGTTCCTGACCAGAACACGCTGCGTCTGGTGAAACGCAGCGTGTCGTCGGGCGAGCTGCTGTGGCAGTTCGACTATCCCACGACGCCATGGCGCGCTCTGGAGGTCGTCGACCTGCTGCCCTTGGCGGACGGCGACGTTCTGCTGATGGTGCTGTTCTATCAGCCTGGGGTGACCGTCGAGCAGTCCACGCACCTGCTGCGCATCAAGGCGGATGGCAGCGGGCTGCGCTACGCGTACCAGACCCACCGGCAAGGAAAGATCCGGGACACGATTTCCCGCGTCGTCCTCGGCGCCGACGGCGAGGCGCTGTTGCGGCGCCGGATCGATCAGGACCGCCGCGGCATCGACTTCCTGCAGCGCTTCGATCTCGTGCAAGGGCGCGTGACCGGCTCGCAGGCGCTGGCGCTGCGCGGCGTCGATCCGTTCGTATCGCGCACAGACTGGGGCAATACCTTCGAGCCGCACGGCGACGGCCTGCTGATTTCTGGCACGGCGCTGCAGTCGCCGCTGCCGTCGACGCGGCGCGACGCGCTGCTCGACATTGCCGTCACGCAGCGCGGCGATCTGGCACTGCAACTGCCGGTGTTTCCGCCCGGCATCGCCGTCGGTGACGACGTGCCGTTCGCGGTCGGCGCGAGCTACACCGGCGACGCCGCCATCACCGACGCGACCCTGATCGTCGAGTTGCCATGGCAGGGCAGCGAGAGCGGATTGAGCTGCGACGGCCCCGGCGTGACCCGCTGCGGACTGCGAGTTCGCCATGGCCAGATCACGGCGCGTTTCGACGCGACGCCCGGCGCGCAGCTGACGCTGCGCGGCACGGTGCGCCGACTGGATGCGCCGGTGCTGGAAAAGAGCGTGCTGCGCGCGATCGTGCAGGGGCCGATCGGGCTGCTCGAAAGCGAGGCGTCGAACAACTTCGGCAGTGTTGCGGTGGATGGGCCGATCTTTGCGGATGGATTCGACGGGTGAGGCGGTCTGGCAACGCTTGCGGGTACTCGCAGGCCGATTCCGCTTTGACGCGCGACGCAATGCAGACACTGCTGTGAGGTGAACCATGACGCGATCGGAACGGGCTTGTCAGATCTGGGCGGTACTGGCTTGGGCAGCGCGCAACCGTCAATCCATCACCTATTCGCAACTGGAGTCGATCACCGGCGCTCATCGCGCGGGGCTCGGCCAATTGCTGGAGCCGATCCAGTCCTACTGCTTGATCAACAACCTTCCGCCGCTGACGGTTCTCGTTGTCCAGCAAGAGTCCGGTCTTCCCGGCAGCGGTTTCAGCGGCTCTACCGCCGAAGACCTCGGCAGATCACTGATGGCGGTGTTTGCTATGGACTGGCTGGCGCACGGCAATCCGCAACCCGAGAAGCTGGAAGCGGCGGTAAAGGCGCATCCGTCCAATGCTGCGCGCTGAGTAATCGTTCAAAGCGATGCCGTTTTTCGTCGGAGCATCGCTGCGCTCTGGTTTTCCCGAAGGCCGTCTAGCATGAGTACGCCCAAGACCGAAGTGGCCGACCTGCTGCGCTCACTTCCCGATACCACGAGTTACGAAGACATCCAGTACCACCTATACGTCATCCAGAAGACCCGGCGTGGCCTTGAAAGGGCCGAGTCGGAAGGTGCGCTGAGCCACGAAGAGGCTCAGAAGCGGCTGGGTCGATGGCTTGCGAACCGAGCTATTGCCGAGCCGTAGACGACATGGAGCAGGTCATCGGTGCATCGACGAACCACCGCCAGGTAAGCGCAGGTCGCCGAGGGTTGACTGTTCGCGGCTGAGGAACGGGAAGCGCGGCCGCTGGACGAAAACGCCGGAGCGGCGCATTGCCGCTCCGGCAGCAGCGGGGCTTATGGTCCCGGATGGAACGTCGCTTCCATCAGCCCGCGCACGTCGCGCGACAGAATCGCGAGCGCATCGAGAATCGCGACGTGTGAGCGCGGTTCCGGCGATTCGAACTGCGTCTGAGCCGCCGACTCGCTGAGCGCCTGGATCGCCGCGATGCGATCCAGCATTTCCTCGTGCAAGGCCTCGCGCTGCGCCGGCGTGTCGAGCACGTACGCGAACATCACCGGATTGGCCGAGCGGATTTCGCGGCTCAGGGGATAGAACGAACCGAGGCGGGTCATGGCGCGCATCTCCTATGGCAGGAAACGGCGCGGCCGACGTGGATCTGGCAACCGGAACTCCGTCCGGTGCCGCAGAACGCATACCGACTATCCATGGACAACTCCCTTTGCGTGGAGTCGCCACCCGGAACAACAGAGCGAGAAAGGGTGGCGAACGGTGTGCGGGTTAGCAGACCGGCGTAGGACCGGCGAGCCTTGCGGCTCCCCACACACCGCCGCCAGAAATCGGCAGACGACGCCGCACGAAATTCGGGCGTAAAAAAACGCCGGCATTCGGTGCGGCGCTGTGTGCGCCTACGGTTTCGGGCTGCTAAACCCGGTTGCCGAATTGGCGGCAACGGGCGGATTGTTATCCTGGTTCGGGCGAGCGTCAAGGGTGTGGATTTGTCCCTTTCGTCTACTGGTGGGAGGAAACGCCTGCTCTAAGCAGTGTTAAGTCGGGTAGGCTCTTGTGTAGTTGAAAGCCTCAGCATTGCCACAACAGATTGGGCGATCATTGCTCCGGCAGGTATCGGGTAACGGCTAGGTGTTGGATAGGAAAGGGGCAGATCGTGCTGACTTCAGTGCGTCCAGTTTGGCCTGTAAATCAAGATCTAGGTCGCTTGCCATGCATCTAAAGCTATTTTTCCTGCCGTCAAAGGCGGTGGCATCCCGTATCACCGAGACTTTCGGCTTTGTCTGGCCAACTGCTGCTGCGATCTGGAACCTCAGGTGGCAAGTTCAAGGCTTAGTTGGCGCCTACCCAAGCATCAGCGAGAAAGAGCTCTTGGGGCGCTTTGTTGATGGAAGCGGGATCAATGGTGTGAACCTTCGTGGAGCTTGCATAGAAAAAAGTTGGGAAGATCAGCAAGAGCAATTTGCTAAGTTTCTTTTGTTCGAGCTTTGTGCGCTATATGAATCTTGGAGTGAAGCCATTACCGAACAGCTCTCGCTGCCTGGTGATTCTTGGAGGAACTTGCAGTTTCCTTCTGGTATGACGCGAGGAGGTCAGCCAAGTGGTATTGCTAAGATTCTAAACCTCATTGCTGGCAATGCATCGCCGGTGTTCAGCGCTTCATTTCATTCATCGCTCAAGACAAACAGAAAGTACTCACCAAAGAACTTAGAGGAACTACTTATCTGCTATCGGTACTTTAAAGAGCTACGAAATTACTTAATTCATGGGTCAGATTCGGCGTATCAAAAATTAGTTATTGCCGAAGGAAACTACAGTGTTCTGACTGCTGGAGTCTGTAATTTGAACTGTGTAGCTGCTCTTTGCTAGAAGGCGGCGCAAGTCGCAAGGAGCGAGAGAGTGGCGAAGAAGTTGGACGAGTCGATGCTGGATGGCCTGCTGTCGGAGTGCAA
>NZ_JANFVR010000410.1 GCF_024609805.1 Tahibacter caeni
CCGCCGTACGGGGCGCGGCCAGATCCGGCCGGCCTCCGCGAGCCCGTTCCCCGACACGGAGCCCGGGCCGCGCGCCGGCCGGGCCGGCGCGCTCTGCTAGCATGAGCGCGCGCCGCAATGGCGCAGGGGGAAGGGGAGGGCCATGCGTCGGGAGCAGCGGCGTCGCGCGATCGCGGGACTGGTGCTGTGGCTGCTCGCGCCCGTGCTCTGGGCGGCGACGCCGCTGATGACGCGCTTTTCGCCGGACCTCGACGTCTATCCGCAGTATTTCTCGGTCGCGCGCAGCGCCGACGGCCTGCTCTACGTCGGCGCGATCGACGCGGTGCTGCGCTTCGACGGCGTGCGCTGGGAGTCCTTCGCGCTGCCGCGGCCCGGTGCCGTGCGCGTGCTGTTCTGCGACGGCCAGGGCCGGCTCTGGTTCGGCGCGACCGACAGCTTCGGCCGCATCGAGCGCCGGTCCGACGGCGGCGAGCGCCTCCTCGACGTGTCCGGCGCGTTCGCGGCCGACGTCGGCGCGCAGGGCTTCGACGACATCTGGGATGCCGTCGAACACGACGGTCACGTGTATTTCCGCGCGCTGCGCTGGCTGTTCGAGGTCGACGGCGACGGCCGCCGCGTACACGCGTGGCATGCGCCGAACCGCCTCGGCGGCATCGCGGTGCATGCGGGCGAGCTCGTCGTGAACTGGCGCGGCGAAGGCCTCAAGCATCGCGTCGGCGACGACTTCGCGCTGCTGCCGGGCGGTGCGGCGTTCGCCGACCAGCCCGCGTTCACCCTGCTGTCGCTCGACGCGCGGCGCCTGCTCGTGCACGACGAGACGCCGCGCCTGGTCGTGTTCGCGGACGGCAAGCTGCAGCCGCTGCTCGGCGACGGCGACACGCGCCATTTCCACGAGGGCAGGTTGCTCGACGCGCGGCATGCGGCGTTCGCCGGCGACGACGGCGTGCTGCGCGTGGTCGACACGGCCTCGGGCGCGCTGCGCCGCATCGAACTCGGCACCACGTTCCAGAACGGCCTGTCCGTCGATCGCGACGGCGCGTTGCTCGTCGCCGACGACCTCGGCGTGGCGCGCCTGCCCTGGCCGGTGGTCTGGAACGTCTACGGCGACGCCGACGGCGTGCGCGGCAGCATCCACGATCTGCAGCTCGTCGAGGGCCGCCTGCGGTTGCAGACCGCGGTCGGCGAGCTCGTCGCACCCTGGCGCGACGGCGGCGTCCAGGGCCGCTTCGTCGCCGACAGCGAATACGACGGCGAAGCCTGGAGCCTGCTCGCCGACGGCGAGGCCTCGCTGCTGGCCGACAGCTACGGGCTGCAGCAGGTCGGCACCGCGCATCGCCGCGTCGGTCCCGACGATCTCTATCCGCGCGTGCTGCGGCGTTCGCGCTTCGATCCGGCGCGCGCGTGGATCGGCACCGAGGCCGGGTTCGGCCTGCTGCAGCGCGAGGCCGACGGCTGGAAGCTGGTCGCGCGGCATACGGACTTGCGCATGCGCGTCATGAACCTCGTCGAGACCGCGCCCGGCGAGGTCTGGCTCGGCAGCGACGATCGCGGCCTCGTGCGCGTGCGCCTGGCGGCCGATCCGGCGCAGCCGCCGCAGATCGAGCGGTTCGATGCGGCGCTCGGCCTCGGCGAGCGCGATGCCGCTGTGATCAGCGAGCTCGATGGCGTGCTGTACGCGAGCGTGAAATCCGGCCTGTTCCGCTGGGACGGCGCGCGTTTCGCGGCCGCCGGCGCCGACGGGCTCGCGGCGCTGCTGTCGGCGCAGGAAACCGTGCGCCTGCGCGACGGCGTCGACGGCGTGGCCTGGGCCTTCAGTTTCCGCAACGTCTATCGCCGCGACGCGGCGCGGCGCTGGCAGCGCGTCGACGCGATCGACCGCGGCAGCGGCGCGATCGAGGCACTGGCCGCGCTGCCCGACGGCGACGTGCTGGTCGGCAGCAACGGCCGGCTGCTGCACTACGACGCCTCGGCCGGCACGGAGACGGCGCCGGCGCCGGCGCTGCGCCTGAGCGCCGTGCGTTTGCAGCCGCGCGACGGCGCGGCCGTGTCTCTGGCGCTGCAGGAGCCGGCGCAGCTGGCCTACGGCGCCGGCAGCCTGACGTTCCGTCTGGGCTTCGCCGATCTCGCGCGCGCCACGCCGGCGCAGTTCCGCGCGCGCGTGGTCGGTCTGGACGACGGCTGGAGCGACTGGAGTCCGCGCGCGGAGTTCGTCTATGCGCAGATTCCGCCGGGCGGCTACCGCTTCGAGGCGCGCGCGCGCAGCAGCGGCGGACAGGAGTTCGCCGCGCCGGCCTTCGCGTTCCGCATCGTGCCGCGCTGGTATCAGCGCGGCGACCTGCAGCTGCTGGTCGCGCTCGCGGTGCTTCTGTTGCTTGCCTTCCTGCTCAGTGTCGGCCTGCGCGCGCGCATACGCCGGCTCGACGCGCGCAATCGCCAGCTCGACGCGCTCGTGCGTGCGCATACGGCCGAGCTGGAACAGGCCAACGTGCAGCTGCGCGATCTGGCCGAGCGCGACGGTCTGACCGGCGTGGCCAACCGGCGCCGCTTCGACGCGTTCCTCGCCGCGAGCCTGGCCGCCGCGGCGCAGACGCGCCGGCCGGTCGCGCTGCTGCTGGCCGACGTCGATCACTTCAAGGCCTACAACGACGCGAACGGCCATCTGGCCGGCGACAACGTGCTGCGCTGCGTCGCCGCGGCGCTCGTGCGCAGCGTGCGCGACAACACTTTGGTCGCGCGTTTCGGCGGCGAGGAATTCTGCCTCGTCGTTCCGCAGTGCGATCTGGCCGCCGCGGCCGACCTCGGCCGCCGGCTCTGCGCCGTCGTGGCCGAATCCTGCGGCGTCACGATCTCGGTCGGCGCGGCCGCGAGCGTGCCCGAGGCCACCGATGCGGTGGAACGCCTGCTCGCGCGCGCCGACGAGGCGCTGTACCGCGCCAAGCGCGAAGGCCGCAACCGCGTCGTGCTCGATCCGGCGTGATGTTCGACGGCTTGTGGCCCGGCACCGGAGCGGCGCAAGATGCGCGCCGGTTTTTCCGGCTCCGGTCCATGCGTTCCAGCGGCACCCTGCGCTACAGCCCCGAACTGCGCCCCGGCTCGCATCGGCGCCGCGACGGCGGCAGCACGCGCTGGTGGCTGATCCTCGACGGCGATCCGGAGCTCGGCCGCTATCTGCGGCATCTGCACTGGATCGCGCAGCGCCGGCTGCGCAGCCTGCAGGCGCCGCTCTGGGGCACGCATGTCTCGGTGATCCGCGGCGAGCTGCCGCCGCATCCCGGACACTGGGGCGACGGCGAGGGCGAACGCGTCGACTTCACGTTCGATCCGCTGGGCCGGGAGACCAACGGCTACGTCTGGTTTCCGGTACGCTGCGCGGCCGTGCTCGATCTGCGCGAACGCCTCGGCCTGCCGCGCGAACCGCAGCCGCCGCTGCACCTGACCGTCGGCAACCGCTGATGCGCGGCGAACCCCGCGCGCCGCCGTGTGTCGATAGAGCCGCGTCCGTACTCGCCAGGGCTTACGCATGCCGCGCAGAACTCTCGTACTCCTTGCCGCAGCCGTCCTCGTCGCCGGCGCCGTCCTGCTCGGGCCGCGCGCGCTCGCGCGGCTGGAGCGCGCGGCGATGAACCGGGCCGGCAGCGACACCACGGCGCGCGCACAGCAGGCCGCGGC
>NZ_JANFVR010000411.1 GCF_024609805.1 Tahibacter caeni
CGACGCTCTTCCGATCGGCGAAGCCGCCGCGCCGACCGCGCCGGCCACGGCCGCCGCCGACGATGCGGCCGCCGCGAAGAAGAAGGCGCGCAAGGAGAAGAACGACGCGCGCAAGAAAGAGGTCAAGGACGCCGCCGGCGAAATCGCCAAGGACGCCGCGAAGGACGCCGCGTCCGAAGCCGCGTCCGACGCGGCGAAGAAAGCCATTCCCTCCATCCGGTGAAGGACCACAGGACCCGACCATGAGCGAGATCAGTCGTACCGCGCTGTTCGGCAAGCTCAATCCGCTGCTCTACAAGGGCGTGGAGAGCGCCGCCGTGTTTTGCAAGCTGCGCGGCAATCCCTACGTGGAGCTCGTGCACTGGCTGCACCAGCTGCTGCAGAACAACGACAGCGACCTGCACCGCATCATCCGCCACTACCAGCTCGACGCGGCGAGGCTCGCGGCCGACATGGTCCGCGCGCTCGACCGCCTGCCGAGCGGCGCCACCGCGATCAGCGATCTGTCCGACCATCTGCAGAACGCGGTCGAGCGCGGCTGGGTTTATGCGACGTTGATGTTCAACCAGAACCAGGTGCGCGGCGCGACGCTGCTGCTCGGCATTCTGAAGACGCCCAGCCTGCGCACCGTGCTGCATGCGATGAGCAAGGAGTTCCAGGCGATCGATCCGGACAAGTTCGCGAACGAGCTGACCAAGGTCGTCGCGGGATCGCCCGAGGACCAGCAGAGCGCGACCGACGGCAGCGGTCTCGATGCGAGCGGCGGTCCCGGCGAAGTCAGCGGCGCGATGGCGCCGGCGCAGCTCGGCAAGCAGGAAGCGCTGCGCAAGTTCGCGGTCGATCTGACCGAGCGCGCGCGCAACGGCGAGATCGATCCGATCACCGGACGCGACGACGAGATCCGCCAGATCATCGACATTCTGATGCGGCGCCGGCAGAACAACCCGCTGCTGACCGGCGAGGCCGGCGTCGGCAAGACCGCCGTCGTCGAAGGCTTCGCCGTGCGCATCGCGAGCGGCGACGTGCCGCCGCAGCTGCAGGAAGTCTCGCTGCTGATGCTCGACATCGGGCTGCTGCAGGCCGGCGCGAGCATGAAGGGCGAATTCGAGCAGCGCCTGCGCCAGATCATCGACGAGGTGCAGGCCAGTCCCAAGCCCATCATCCTGTTCATCGACGAAGTGCACACCCTGATCGGCGCCGGCGGCGCCGCAGGCACCGGCGATGCGGCCAACCTGCTCAAGCCCGCGCTCGCGCGCGGCACCCTGCGCACGATCGGCGCGACGACCTGGAGCGAATACAAGAAGCACATCGAGAAAGACCCGGCGCTGACGCGGCGCTTCCAGGTCGTGCAGGTCGGCGAGCCCGACGAGGACAAGGCCATCGCGATGGTGCGCGGCATCGTGAGCATCCTCGAGAAGCACCACAAGATCACCCTGCTCGACGAAGCCGTGACCGCGGCCGTGCGCCTGTCGCACCGCTACATCCCGGCGCGCCAGCTGCCGGACAAGGCCGTCAGCCTGCTCGACACGGCCTGCGCGCGCGTCGCGGTCAGCCAGCACACGACGCCGGCCGAGCTCGAGGACTGCACGCGCCGCATCGAGGTGCTGCGCACCGAGCAGGGCATCATCGAGCGCGAGGACGCGGTCGGCCTCGACGTCGCCGAGCGGCGCGAACGCTGCGAGACGCAGCTCGCCGCCGAACTCGAACGCGAGCAGGGACTGCGCGCCCGCTGGGAGCAGGAGAACGAGCTCGCGACGCGCCTGCTCGACCTGCGCACGCGGCTGCGCGAGCTCGCCGCGGCGGCCAAGGCGGCGCAGGAATCCGGCGGCGCGGAAACCGCGCCGGCCGCGGCGATCACCGCCGACGGCGAAACCGTCGCGCCGGCGCCGGACCGCGCGTTCCTGCTCGCCGAGCACGCGGCCGTGCAGGCCGAGCTCGAGACGCTGCAGGGCGAGTCGCCGCTGATCCTGCCGGCCGTCGACGAGACCGCGGTCGCCTCGGTCGTCGCCGACTGGACCGGCATTCCGGTCGGCCGCATGGTGCGCAACGAGATCGCGGCCGTGCTGCAGCTCGTCGACACCCTCGACAAGCGTGTCGTCGGCCAGCGTCACGCGCTGGAGCTCATCACCAAGCGCATCCAGACCGCGCGCGCGCGGCTGGACAATCCGAACAAGCCGATTGGCGTGTTCATGCTGGTGGGACCGTCCGGCGTCGGCAAGACCGAGACCGCGCTGGCGCTGGCCGAAAGCCTCTACGGCGGCGAGCAGAACCTCATCACGATCAACATGAGCGAGTTCCAGGAGGCGCATACGGTCTCCACGCTCAAGGGCGCGCCGCCGGGCTACGTCGGCTACGGCGAGGGCGGCGTGCTGACCGAGGCCGTGCGGCGCAAGCCGTATTCGGTCGTGCTGCTCGACGAAGTGGAGAAAGCCCATTCCGACGTGCACGAACTGTTCTTCCAGGTGTTCGACAAGGGCTGGATGGAAGACGGCGAAGGCCGCGCGATCGACTTCCGCAACACCATCATCCTGCTGACCTCCAACGTCGGCACCGACCTCGTCATGAAGCTGACCGCCGATCCGGAGCTGTCGCCGGAGCCCGAGGCGCTGAACAAGGCGCTGCGCGAGCCGCTGCTGCAGAAATTCCCGCCGGCCTTCCTCGGCCGCCTCGTGACGATTCCGTACTACCCGCTCGCCAACGACACGCTCGCGCGCATCGTGCGGCTGCAGCTGGGCCGCATCCAGAAGCGCATCGCCGAGCAGCACGGCATCGAGTTCGGCTACGGCGAAGACGCGGTGCAGCTCGTCATCAAGCGCTGCACCGAAGTGGAATCCGGCGGCCGCATGATCGACGCGATCCTGACTCACACGGTGCTGCCGACGGTCAGCCGCGAATTCCTGAGCTGCCTGGCCGACGGACGCAAGCTCGCGAGCATCCGTCTCGAAACGGCCGGCGACGATTTCGCCTACCGCTACGGCTACGCCGAAGATGCGGCCGCGACCGCGGCCGAAACCGCCTGACTCTCGTTCCAGGAGCCGCCATGCCATCCCCGACCCGCCCCGGCCCGCTCGGCATCGACAGCAACAACTGCGGCATCGACTTCGGCACCTTGATGCGCGTGGTCACGCCGTGCCCGACCTTCATCGCCGAGACGCCGCCGGAGAAACTGACGCCGGCCGCGAGCGGCGTGGCCGGCTACAGCGTCGACGCGGCGGTCAAGCACATCGACGCGAACGCGCACACCAAGAGCCAGGGCCGCTGCGCACGCTACGTGCGCGAGGCGATCGAGGCCGGCGGCGCGAAGATCCCGCTGCCGCGACCCGTCTACGCGAAGGACTACGGCCCGGTGCTGGCCAGGCTCGGCTTCACCAAGGTGCCGGCCGTGGCGTATTCGCCCCAGCGCGGCGACATCGTCGTGCTGCAGCCGCCGTCGGGCCAGGTCGCCGGGCACATCGAGATGTTCAACGGCTCGAAATGGGTCTCGGATTTCGTGCAGGGCACCGACGTCTATCCGGGCCCCGCCTATCGCAAGGAGCAGGTGTCGTATGAAGTCTATCGGCCGTAACACCGCCGCGCGCGGAGGGCTGCGCCGCGCCGCGGCGCTGCTGCTCGCGGTGTTCGCGCTGGCCGGCTGCGCCGCGGTCACGGCGGCCGACGGCACCAGCGCCAGGCCGGCCAGGG
>NZ_JANFVR010000412.1 GCF_024609805.1 Tahibacter caeni
ATCTCGGCGCCGGCGCGTACGCGCAGCAGCGGCTCGCGCCGCCGCTGCGCATCGTCATCGCCGGCGATTCGACGGCCAGCGAGTACGACGCGACGCGCTGGCCGCGGCGCGGCTGGGGCCAGGAGCTCGCCAGCTTCGTCGACGCCTCGGTCGAGGTGCGCAACCGCGCGCAGAGCGGCCGCAGCGCGCGCAGTTTCATCGAGCAGGGCTGGATCTACGACGTCGCGCGCGATCTGCGCGCCGGCGACCTGCTGCTGATCCAGTTCGGTCACAACGACGAGAAGATCGACGATCCGGCGCGCTACGACGAGCCGCAGTGGGCGTTCCCGCTCTGGTTGCGCCAGTACGTCGAACTCGCGCGCGCGGTCGGCGCGACGCCGGTGCTGCTGACGCCGGTCGCGCGGCGCCATTTCGTCGCTGGCCGCGCCGTCGACCGGCACGGCCCGTATGCGCAAGCCGTGCGCGCGCTCGCGCAGCGCGAGCAGGCGGCTCTCGTCGACCTCGGCGCGTCGAGCCTGCGCTGGCTGGCCGGGCTCGGCGAGGACGCCTCGCGCGCGTTCTATCTGCACGTGCCCGAGCAGAACCTGCGCGACGACACGCATTTCCACCAGCGCGGCGCGGCGGCCGTGGCCTGCCTCGTCGTGCAGGGCCTGCGCGAACAGGGGCTGCTCGACGCGTCGCGGCTGCGCCGCGACAGTGACTGCGGCATACCCGATGACCGCGACACGGCGCGCCCGGGCGCCTCGCGCATCGCGCGCGACGGCGATTACGGCCGCGCGCAGCCCGCGCCGCACGGCGGCGGCGGAACGACGGTCGCCTATCCGCTGTTCGAGGACGTGCCGGATCTGCGCATCGTGCTGCGCCGGCGCGTGCTGCCGGCCGGCGCCGGCATCGGCCTGCACCGGCACGCGCACGACGAGATCTACTACATCCTCTCCGGAAGCGGCCGCTACGTGCTCGACGGCGTCGCCCACGATGTCGGTCCCGGCGATGCGCTGCTGACGCGCGCCGGCAGCAGCCATGCGCTGCACCAGGTCGGCGCGGAGGAGCTTGTGCTGCTGATCAATTACGAAAAGCGCTGAACCGCGCAGCGGCGCGCGCGGCGTCGCGGGCAGTTCATTGGACTGCCGCAGCCGCACCGGGCGTGCGGCAGGACTTCGTGGTCCAGCGTCCGGTTCGCGCCGTCCCCGCTGGTGACGTGGCGGCGATCGCTGACCGGTGTTCGCGTGGCCAGTTGTGCGTCAAGTTTCTGATGCGAAAAGAAATAATCTGCGGATAAGTGTGACGTCACCTTGTCGTCAGGCGGGGCCGGCAACGCGGCTGCAGAGTGCGCCGAACCACCCGGAGGTGGGCTCGGAGGTCTGTCCGTCATGCGTTGCGCTCGTTCCGTTTTCCGTCCGCTACTCGCCGCGTGCCTGCTCGCGCTGGCCGCGCCGGGGCATGCCCTGACCAGCTATTGCGTGAGCACTGCCCAGCAGTTCAATCAGGCGTTGACCGCCGCCCAGGGCTCCAGCGACACGCTGGTCCTGATCCGCCTGCGCGAAGGCACCTACGACGCGTTCGCCGCCTCGGTGCCGTTCGCGTATGCGGCGCAGACGCCCAACCAGGTGCTCGACATTTCCGGCGGCTGGTCCGGCGACGGCGCCGCCTGCACGACCCAGAGACCCAGGCCCGCGCTGACCCAGCTGGTCGGCATCGCGAGCAGTCCGACCCTGACCCTGGGGGCGGCCAGCAACGGCGGCCAGGTCTATGTGCACGATCTGGCGATCTCCAATCCCAACCACACGGCGACGGACACCGTCGGTGGCGCCTGCCTCTTCGTGGCGGTCGATGCCGGCAGCGAAGCACGCCTGGAGCGCCTGCAGGTGCACGACTGCGTCGCGCGCAACACGAGCTTCGCCTCGGGCTTCTTCAACAACCGGGGCGGCACCCTGATCGTGCGCGACGTCGCGGTCGCCAACGGACTGGGGCGGCGCAACGGCGGCATCGGCGTGACGACGAGTCTCGGCGGCACGTCGAGTCTCGCGCAGATCAGCGTGGCGCGTGCGATGGCGTTCGACGGCAATCCGAACGACAACGCCGGCATTCTGCTGAACACCTCCGATGCCGCGAGCCGGATCGCGCTGAGCAACAGCGTGTCCTGGGGCAACAGCGGCTATCTCAACAATGCCGGAGCCTCGGTCGACGTCAGCGACGTCGCGGTGTCGAGCTTCTATGGCACGGTCGATCTGACGCGCGTGCACCGCGGCAGCCTGCGCGGCACGGCCGATTCCGACAATGCGCCGGGCAGCGGCGATCCGGGCTTCGTCGCCGCGGGCGATCCGCGCCCGCGCGCGGATTCGATCCTCGTCGACAGCGGCATCGCGAATCCGGCCGGCGGCAGCGGCGTCTTCGACGCCGACGGCGCGACGCGCGTGCAGGGTGTCGGCGTGGATGTGGGCGCGTTCGAGTACGTGCCCTCCGACACGATCTTCCGCAACGGCTTCGACGTGCCGCCGTCGCCGGATTCATTTCCGAGTGCCGACCTGTAGCGGCGAGGCCCGCGCAGACGCGGACCACGGCGGCGCTGCGGCAATGGCATGCGTGCCCCCATCGCCGTCGTCGCTTCAGGCCGCCGCGGGTGCGGGGCCGGGACGCGCGACGAAGAACGCGCCGACGACGCTTTCGAGCACGCCGAGCACGAACACGGTCGCGGCCATGATGCCGCCCTGCAGCGGCCGGTCGAAGAAGAACGGGCGCATGGCCTCCAGTTCGCGCAGCTGCGTCGCGACGGCCGCGGGCGCGGCGCCGGACTGGCGGATCTGCTCGGCGTAGAACGCGATCAGCGCTTCGGGCAGCGCATCGCCGACGGCGCTGTAGAACAGCCAGGTCGCCAGGCCGAACAGCAGGCCGGCGACGGCCGCGACGCCGACGCCGATCGCGAGCGCCGCGCCGTAGCCCAGGCCGCCGCGGCGCTGCGCCTCACGGCGCATGGCGAACCAGGTCGCGCTGAGGCACAGCAGCATGCTCGCGTAGCCGACGATCTCGCCGACCTTCATCCATTCGGGCCTGGCACCGAAGATGAAGAAGGGCGCGAACAGCAGCACGCTGATCGTCGCGCCGCCGGCCAGGCCGTAACGCAGTACGGTGTTCATGGTGGGACTCCGCAGTGAAGGTGGCCCAGGCTAGGCCGCCGCGACGGCCCGCGGCATCGCCCGGGCGGGTGATTTTCGGGTGAGCGCCGTCAGGCCAGGCCGCGCTCGCGCGCGGCTCGCGCCGCTTCGGTGCGCCGGCCGACGCCGAGCTTGGCGTAGACGTTCGCGAGATGGGTCTTGACCGTGTTCTCCGACACCGACAGCGCGCGGGCGATCTGCTTGTTGCTGAGCCCCTCGGCGAGCCGGCGCAGCACCTCGCGTTCGCGCTGACTGAGTTCGGCGGACGGCGGCGTCGCGCCGATCGACGACACGGTCGGCCGCACACCGACGGCCGAGGCCGGCGCCGCTGCGGCCGGCGCGCGCGGTGGTTGCATGGCCGATGCATCGTCCGCCGTCGGGATGGAAGGACCGCGTTCGGGCGGCGTCGCGTCGGCAACCGGCGTTGGATGCGCGGCGCGGCGCGGCGGCTCGCGGCGCCGGGCGAGCTGCAGACCCACGCTCATCGCGACGAC
>NZ_JANFVR010000413.1 GCF_024609805.1 Tahibacter caeni
CGCGGCCGCAGCCGTCGCGGCGGCAGCCGGCGGCACCGGCCGTATCCAGGCGAACACGGCGACGAGCACGACGGCGCCGGCGCCCAGCAGCCACCAGGCGCGGCCGCCGCTGTGCCAGAGCACGAAGAACTGGCGGATCAGCGCGCCGGCCGCCATGAAGGCCGCGAGCACGAGCCAGCCGTCCGCATGGGCGTAGGCCGTCGCGTAGTGCGTGCTGAGCATCGCGAAGACCACGGGCAAGGTGAAATACGTGTTGTGCACCGAACGCTGCTTGCCGCGGCGGCCGGGTTCGGGATCCGGCGCATCGCCGCGCGCGAGCGCCGCGATGATCTTCTTCTGGCCCGGAATGATCACGAAGAACACGTTGGCCGACATCAGCGTGCCGAGCACGGCGCCGGACAGCAGGAACGCGGCGCGGCCGGCGAACAGCTGGGTCGTCGCATAGCACAGCAGCACCACGAGGCCGGCGACCGCCGCGCCGAGCATGTCGTCGCGGTCGTGGAACAGCCGGCACAGGCCGTCGTAAAGCAGCCAGAACAGCGGCGGAAACGCCAGGGCGATCAGCACGGCCTGGGCCGGCGTCAGGCCGGCCACGGCCGGATCGATCAGATAGACCTGCGGCGAAAACAGATACACGACCGTGAACAGGGCCAGGCCCGACAACCAGGTCGTATACGATTTCCATTTTGACCAATGCACCTCGGCCGGCAGCTCCTGCGGCGCCGGCAGGTATTTCTGCTTGCGGTAGAAGCCGCCGCCGTGCACCGACCAGGACTCGCCGTAGAGGTTCGGCTCGGCCTCGCGCGGCGGCTTCAGGCCGCGGTCCAGCGCGACGAAGTAGAACGACTCGCCTATCCAGGCGATCGCCGCGACGACGTGCAGCCAGCGCAGCAGGAAGCCCAGGCACTCGATCAGGTAGTCGGCCACGCCCTGCCCTCAGGAACCGCGGTAGGTGCTGTAGGCATACGGCGACGCGAGCAGCGGCACGTGGTAGTGCGCGCTCGCGTCGTGCACGCCGATGCGCAGGGTCACCAGGTCGAGAAAGCGCGGCTGCGGCAGTACGAGTCCCTGCGCGGCGAAGTAGTCGCCGATGTGGAAGTCGAGCTCGTAGACGCCGGCCTGCAGCTTGTAGTCGGCCAGCAGCGGCGCATCGCAGCGGCCGTCGGCGTTCGTCGTCGCGCGCACGAGCAGCAGGCGCGCGCCGACGGCGATGCCGTAGAGCTCGATCGCGACGCCGGCCGCGGGCTTGCCGTGGGCGGTGTCGAGTACGTGCGTGGTCAGTTTTCCCATTAGCCCCTCCCCGGGGATTCTCGGTGATGGTTCGACGGCCGGGAGCGCCGGCAGCGCGCGCGGCGATCGTCAATGCTTTGTCGCGGGAACCTGCAGCGGCAAGAGCGCCGGTATCAAGCCGCGATGCCGTGCTCGCGGCAGCAGGCCTCGAGCCGCGCGCGGTAGCCGGCCTTGACGGCGTCACTCGCGAAGCTCGCCTCGAAGCTGTTGCGCGCGAGGGTCACGAGCTCGGCCGCGTCGAGGCCCAGCGCGTCCAGGGTCTCGACGAAGTTCTGGTTGATGTAGCCGCCGAAATAGGCCGGATCGTCCGAGTTCACGGTCGCGACGAGACCTTGGCGCAGCAGCTCGCGCAGGTTGTGCTGCGCGAGATCCTTGAACACGCAGAGCTTGACGTTGGACAGCGGGCAGACGGTCAGCGGAATGCGTTCGCGCGCGAGCCGCGCGACGAGCTCGGGGTCGTTCAGCGCCTGCACGCCGTGGTCGATGCGCTGGACGTGCAGCAGGTCCAGCGCGTCGCGGATGTACTGCGGCGGACCTTCCTCGCCCGCGTGCGCTACGGCGTGCAGGCCCAGCGCACGCGCCGCGGCGAACACGCGCGCGAACTTTTCCGGCGGATGGCCGACCTCGCTGGAATCCAGACCGACGCCGATGAACTTGTCGCGATGCGGCCTGGCCTGCTCCAGGGTCGCGAAGGCCGCCTCTTCGCTGAGATGGCGCAGGAAGCACAGGATCAGCTCGGCGCGGATGCCGAGCTGATCGTGCGCCTGCACGCAGGCGCGGTGCAGGCCGTCGATGACGGCGGCGAACGGCACGCCGCGGTCGGTATGCGTCTGCGGATCGAAAAACAGCTCCGCGTGCACGACATTGTCGGCCTTGGCGCGCAGGAAATACGCCCAGGCCATGTCGAAGAAATCCTGCTCGTGCAGCAGCACGCTCGCGCCGGCGTAGTAGATGTCGAGAAAGCTCTGCAGGTTCGTGAACGCATACGCCGCGCGCAGCGCCTCGACGTCCGGATACGGCAGAGCGACGCCGTTGCGCTGCGCCAGCGCGAAGATCAGCTCGGGCTCCAGCGACCCCTCGATGTGGATGTGCAGTTCGGCCTTGGGCATGGCGCGGGCGAACGCGTGCAGGGCCTGGCGGTCGGGCTGGGCGAGGTTCACGGGGACTCCGGTGCGGACGTGGCGCCGCAGTCTGCACCAT
Organism: Tahibacter caeni; assembly: GCF_024609805.1. Lineage (GTDB taxonomy): Bacteria > Pseudomonadota > Gammaproteobacteria > Xanthomonadales > Rhodanobacteraceae > Tahibacter > Tahibacter caeni. The sequence goes on from NZ_JANFVR010000413.1 coordinate 2,491, forward strand.
CGCCGGGACGGCGCAAAGCCGGGCCTGCCTGCGGCGGGCCACCGTGCCAAGCGCAGCGCGGCGCGCTACGCTTGGGCGATGACCAACGAGTGCACGTTTCAGCTCAACCGCAAGCCCGTCGACATCGGCGACGACGATCCCACCGAATCCCTGCTGCGCTGGCTCAAGCGCCGGCGCTTGGCCGGCACCAAGGAAGGCTGCGCCGACGGCGACTGCGGCGCCTGCACCGTCGTGCTGCGCGAGACCGGCGCCGACGGCCGCACGCGGCTGACCGCGGTCAACAGCTGCCTGCTGCCGGTCGGCGCCCTGCCCGGCCGCGACGTCATCACCGTCGAAGGCGTGAGCGAAGCCGGCCGACCGCTGCATCCGGTGCAGCAGGCGCTCGTGGAATGCGCCGGCTCGCAATGCGGCTACTGCACGCCGGGCTTCGTCATGAGCCTGTTCGCCGGCTACTACGCCGGCGCGCTCGACGACGAAACCACCGAAGGCAATCTCTGCCGCTGCACGGGTTACCGGCCGATCCGCTCGGCGACCGCGGTACTGGCGGCGCTGCCCGCGCCGCAGGACGCGTTCGCGGCGCTGCTCGACGAAACCGCCACACCGCCCTCCGCCGCGCTCGGCAGCTACTTCAGCCCGCGGAGCATCGGCGACGCGCTCGCGTTGAAGGTGCAGCAGCCGGCCGCGGTCTGGATCGCCGGCGCGACCGATCTCGGCGTGGAGCTCAGCCACGGCAAGCCCGTCGCGACCGCGTTCATCGCGCTCGACCGCATCCCCGAGCTGCAGCAGCTGGAGATCGGCGCGGACGTCGTGCGCATCGGCGCCGGCCTGCCGCTGAGCCGCCTCGAAACCGAACTCGCCGGCGTGTTTCCGGCACTCGACCAGATGCTGCCGTGGTTCGCCGCGCGCCAGGTGCGCAACCGCGCGACCGTCGGCGGCAATCTCGGCACGGCCTCGCCGATCGGCGACCTGCTGCCGGTGCTGCTCGCGCTCGACGCGGTCGTGCATCTGCGCGGTCCGCACGGCGCGCGCGACGTCGCGATCGCCGATTTCTTCCTCGACTACCGCAGGACCGCGCGCGCGGCCGACGAGCTCGTCGTCGCCGTGAGCCTGCCGCGCGCTGCGGCCGGCGTCGCGCCGGGCCGATCGGAAGAGCAC
>NZ_JANFVR010000414.1 GCF_024609805.1 Tahibacter caeni
CCGGCCGCAGCGGCCTCGCCCTGACCCTGTGCACGCCGCGCGAACAGGCCCGCGTCGACGCCGTCGCGGAGCGGCTCGGCCGGCCGCTGTCCTGCGAACCGGCCAAGGCCGCGCCGCCGCGTCTCAAGAGCGGCCAGCTCGCGCCGATGCAGACCCTCGTCATCGATGCCGGACGCAAGGACAAGCTGCGCCCGGCCGACATCCTCGGCGCACTGACCGGCACCGCCGGCATTCCGGGCGTCGACGTCGGCAAGATCGCGATCTTCGACACGCGCGCCTACGTCGCCGTCACGCGCGGCATCGCCGAAAAAGCGCTGCAGCGCCTGCGCGAGGGCAAGATCAAGGGTCGCAGCCTGCGCGTGCGCAAGCTGGGCTGACGCACGGACGCGATGACGAGGAATCTTTCCGGGCATCGGCCGGTCCGTTCCCGGCGCGGTCGGATCGGTTCCGCTCGCTGCCAATGCCCGATCAAGGAGAGCGGAATGCGTCGTCAAGGATTCGCACGCTCGGTGAAGACCGCCGTCTTTGTGGTTCTGGCCCTGTCGGCCATGCCGGTTTTCGCCTGCGGCTGCCAGTTCGGGCCGTCGAAGGACGCGCTGGAGAAGTCGTCCCATGCGTTCCTCGCGGACGTGATATCGGCAGCGCCCGACGGCCGCGATGGTGAATGGACGGTGTTTGGAATAACGGATGCGATCGTACGCAAGGGCGGTCCGCTTCCATTTGACCGTGTACGGACGTCGTCCAGTCCGTCGGCCTGCGGAATGAGTCTTCTGGTGCCCGGCAAATACTGGTTCTTTACCGACGAGGGCGGAAATTTCACCGCTTGCGGAGGAGCGGTCGAGGCTTACGACAGTGCCGTGAAGGAACTCACGGAGTCGGTGCTGCCGCAGATCATCGAACAGAAGCGGGCGGAAGCACAGCGAATCAGGGAAGCGCATCCCGCCCGATAGATCGCGACGGGAGCGATCTGGCCCAGGAGGGGCGGCGGTCGCCGACGCAGCGGCGCCGGAGCGACGGAGCATCTTCCGGCACTTCGCCGGCGCGTGCATTCGTCATGTCCTCGTCGGCGATTTTCCGGCCGCCGACTCGCGCCGCTGCCGCCGCGCAGCGCCGGTTTCGCTCGCCTACAATCGGCAGCCCGCTCTTCACGGGTCTTCCGGCATGTCCGATTTCATCGTTGCGATTCCCGCCCGCTACGCCTCCACGCGGCTGCCCGGCAAGCCGCTGAGTCTGATCGCCGGCGAGCCCATGGTCGTGCACGCCGCGCGGCGCGCGTTCGCGGCGGGGGCGCGCGAGGTCGTGGTCGCGACCGACGACGCGCGCATCGCTGCGGCGCTGGCCGGTCAGCCGGTCGCGGTCTGCATGACGCGCGCCGATCACGCGTCGGGCAGCGACCGGCTCGCCGAATGCGCGGAACAGCTGAGCTGGGCCGACGATGCGGTCGTCGTGAATCTGCAGGGCGACGAACCGCTCGCGCCGGCCAGCGGCATCCGCGCGGTGGCCGAGGCGTTGATCGCGAACGATGCGCCGATGGCGACGTTGGCCACGCCGATCACGGACGCCGCGGAGCTGTTCAATCCGAACTGCGTCAAGCTCGTCGCCGCGGGCGAGCTCGCGCTGTATTTCAGCCGCGCGCCGCTGCCCTGGGCGCGCGATGCGTTCGCGGCGAACCGCGACGCGCTGCCGGCCGGCGTGCCGTTCCTGCGCCATATCGGCATCTACGCCTATCGCGCGGGGTTTCTGCGCCGCTACACGCAGCTGCCGCGCACGCCGCTGGAGAGCGCCGAATCGCTGGAGCAGCTGCGCGTGCTCGAACACGGCCACCGCATCGCCGTGCGTCTGGCGCCCGAGCCGTTTCCGGCCGGCGTCGACACGCCCGAAGACCTGGCCCGCGTCAACGCGCTGCTCGCGTCATGAAAATCCTGTTCGTCTGCCTCGGGAACATCTGCCGTTCGCCGGTGCTCGAGGCCGTGCTGCGGACGCAGCTGGAGCGCGCGGGCCTCGACTGGCAGGTCGCCTCCTGCGGCACCGGCGACTGGCACCTGGGGCAGGGCGCCGATCCGCGCAGCTGCGCGTCGGCGCTGCGCCGCGGCTATTCGCTGCAGACGCATCGCGCGCGCCAGCTCGCGGCGGCCGATTTCGTCGAGCACGACTGGCTGCTCGCGGCCGATCGCAGCAATCTGGCCGAGCTGCAGCGGCGCCGGCCGGCGGCGGCGACGGCGCAGCTGTCTCTGGTGCTGCCGTATGTGGGCATCCTGCGGCCGCAGGAAGTACCCGACCCGTACTATGGCGGCGAGGCGGGTTTCGATGCGGTCATCGACCTGGCGGAAGCGTTCGCACAGCGCGTCATAGCAAAAGCGCGCGCGACCTAGCGCCGGCGGGTGGATCGCATCGCGGGCGACGGCAGCGAACGGCGCCGGGGTCGCGACGCGTGATGCAGCGCCCGACGCCGGGGAGTCCGTTCCCGCTATTTCCGCGACCTGCATGGCGGCGAGCGGCGGACCGGGACCTCGTGCCGCGGCTTCAATCCGCCGGCGGATTGCGCATAATCGGTGCGCTACGGCGCAAGGAGCAGGACGATGGCACAGCAGGTCGACAGCTTCGATTTCCCGGCAGAGTTGGACTGGGTGAATACCAGCCAGATTCCGCAGCGCGACTCGCTGCGCGGCCGGGCGACCCTGCTGTATTTCTGGACCTACGACTGCGTCAACTGCATCAACCTGCTGGCCGACGTCGCCTGGCTCGAGAGCCGCTATCACGACGGGCTCTGCGTGATCGGCGTGCACACGCCGCGCTACGACGCGCAGCGCAACGCGGCCGCGGTGCTCAAGGCGGTCAACCGCCACGGCCTGCGCCATCCGGTCGCCAGCGACCCGAATTTCGCGCTGTGGCAGAAACTCGGCGTGCAGGCCTGGCCGAGCGTCGTGCTGCTGGACACCCAGGCGCGGCCGGTCGCGATCTACACGGGCGAAGGCCGGCGCCAGGAGATCGACGCGCGCATCAAGGCCCTGCTCGACGAGGCCATCGCCGGCGACACGCGCGTCTACGAGAACTGGCCGCCGGTCGCGCGGCCCGAGCCGCATCGGCCGCTCGCGTTCCCGGCCCGCGTGATCGCGACGGACCGCCACCTGTACATCGCCGACACGGCCCATCACCGCGTGCTCGAAACCACCCACGACGGCAGCGTGCTGCGCCAGTTCGGCTCGGGCAATGCGGGCTACTGGGACGGCCGGCTGGCCGACTGCGGGCTGTCCTCGCCGCAGGGCCTCGCGCTCGGCAAGGACTGTCTCTACGTCGCCGACACCGGCAACCATGCGATACGCCGCGTGCGCCTGCTCGCCGGCGACGTGGACACGATCGTCGGCACGGGCAAGGTCGGCCGCGACCGGCCGCAGCAGCATCCGGAGCCGGCGGCCGTCGGCCTCTGCGCGCCGGTCGACGTGGCCGTGCACAACGAGCATCTGTATGTCTCGCTGGCCGGCCAGCACCAGATCTGGGACCTGGACCTGACCCGCGGCACCGTCGACGTCCTGGCCGGCTCGGGCCGCTTCGGCCTGGCCGACGGCGCCGGCGGCTACGCGAGCTTCGCCCAGCCGGCCGGCCTCGCCGCGCTG
>NZ_JANFVR010000415.1 GCF_024609805.1 Tahibacter caeni
GCGCTCGAGGCCCGCGTGCTCGCGGCGGCGCTCGGCGCACAGCGCAGCGCCGACGGCCTCAACGCGCAATGGGCCGCGCTGACGCGCGCGCAGCGGCGCGTGCCGGCGGCATTGGCTGCGTATGCCCGGCGCATTGCCGAGCTCGGCCAGCCGCTGGCCGGCATGAGCGAGATCGAAGGCTATCTGCGCAAGGACTGGGCCGAACCCGTCGTGCAGGCCTATGCCGACCTCGCCGGCGCCGACACCGGCGCGCGGCTGCGCCAGGCCGAGGGCTGGCTCAAGCAGCATCCGAACAGCGTCGTGCTGCTGACCGCGCTGGGCCGTCTCTGCGTGGCCGGCCGGCTCTGGGGCAAGGCACGCGAATACCTCGAGCGCGCGCTCGCGATCAGCGAGACCGCGGCGAGCTGGGAAGCGCTCGGCGACGGCTACGCCGGCGAAGGCAGCCACGCGCTGGCCGAGCACTGCTATCGCAACGCACTGCGCCTCGCGCGCGGCGAAGCCGGCGAACCGCTGCCCGGCAGCGTGCGGCGGCTCGGCCTCGACACGAAGGCCGCGGTGTTCGAGGAACGCAGCGAACACGGCGTGCCGCGGCTGCCGGATCTGTCGTCCTGACTATTGGCCAATGCTGCCTGCGATGGTCATCACGCCAGCGGCGTAGGTTGCGGTAAGCGCAGCGAACTGCAACATCGAGGTGTCGTCGCTGCGAAGAACCAGCAGCGAATCGATCTCCCGGCACGCGAGGTTCCAGAAGTCTCCCGGCACACAGGGTTCCCCGAGACCGCTCGGGGGGAAAGGCCTTCCTTCGGGGCCGCTCGCAGCGTGCAGACCGAGACGTTGCGGTTCGCCCTTTGGGCTCGCCACGACCTACACGGCGATCATCGCCCTTCGGCGGAAATGTCCTGCAACCGGCCGTTCTGCAAGGTCAGCACGCGCAGCAGGCGCTTGTCGCCGAAGTCGTAGGTCCATTCCTCCACGCGCACCGGCGTGTAGCGTTCGTTGCCGAGACCGTCGCGGCGCACGTTCGCGCGGCGCTGGTTGCGCCGCGCGGCGGGTTCGCCGCAGTAGGCGATAATCTCGCCGGCGCTGGTGCCGGCCGGCAGCGCGTCGAGATTGCAGCTGTCGCCGATGGTCGTGACGCCGTAGCCGAGCGTTTCCTCGCGCTGCAACCGCCCGTTCAGGAACAGCAGCCGCACCATGAGCCGGCGCGGGCCGAAGTTGTAGTACCAGACGTCGTAGACGTCCTCGATCTGCGTTTCGAGCGGACCGTCGGCGCCGCGCACGCTGACGCTGGTGAACTGGTCCACGTAGAACGGTTCGCCGCAGCGCTCGCGCACGGCGAAATCGCGGTCGCCGTCGGTGACCACGCGCGTGCCGCAGCGCAGGGCGTGGGCCGGCACGGCTAGCATCGGCAGCAGCAGGCAGAGCAGGGCGAGTCGCTTCATAGTCCGTGTATTCCGGCGCGGTTGCGCAAGATTTCCGCGAGCACGTCAGGCGCGTAGTCGAAACTGTCGTAGTACAGCCGGTCTTCGTCCAGTCCCGCCGCGACGAAGCTGCGCCGGCCGGCGTCGATCATCGCCGGCGGCCCGCTCATGTAGACGTCGAAACCGGCCAGGTCCGCGTGGTCCTCGATCACGGCTTCGTGGACGAGGCCGCTGCGCAGCCCGGCGCTGAACTCCGGGTCGGAGACCACCGGCACGTAGCGGAAGTTCGCCGACGTGCGCTGCCAGTGCTGCGGCAGCCCGGCCTGGTAGAGCTCCTCGGCGCGGCGCGCGCCCCAGTACAGGGTCATGGTCCGGCGTGTGCCGAGGTGGCGGAAATGTTCGATCAGCGCCTTGACCGGCGCGAAGCCGGTGCCGCCGGCGACGAACAGCATCGGCCGTTCGGAATCCTCGCGCGGCACGAAGGTGCCGAGCGGACCTTCCACGCGCAGGACGGCGCCGGGCTCCAGTCCGTCGAACACGTAGCCGGTGAAGCCGCCGCCGGCGACGTGGCGCACGTGCAGTTCGATCTGCGCGTCGCCTTCGGGCGCATTGGCGATCGAGAACGCGCGGCGCTTGCCGTCGGGCAGCAGCACGTCGAGGTACTGGCCGGCCAGCCGCGTCAGGCGTTCGCCGCGCGGCGGCTCCAGGATCAGCTGCATGACGTCGGGCGCGAGCCGGCGCTTGTGCAGCAGTTTCAGCGCGAGCACGCGCCGCGGAATGTCGGCGACCGAGGCGACCTCGCGCGCGAACAGGGTCAGGTCGCTGCAGGGCACGGCCTGGCAGAGCAGCACCTGGTGCCGCGCCTGCTCGCCGGCATTCAGCGCGGCCGGCGGATTGCGCGGATAGTTGATCTCGCCGCTGACGAGACTGGCCTTGCAGCTGCCGCAGACGCCGGCCAGACAGGAATAGGGCAGGGCCAGGCCGGCGCGCTGGGCGGCTTCGAGCACGCTTTCGCCGGGCCGCACGGCGAAACGCTTGCCGCTGGCCTGCAAGGTGACGATATGACTCAACGCGGGGTTCCGCTGGAACGACGCGCGATTGTCGCACGCGCCACCACGCGCGCGGGGCGGACGGCGGCCGCTGGCGGTCCACGCCCTTCCGGCCCGCGGCGCGAGGCGGTCTAATGCCGCTTCCGACCCCCAGCGAGCGCACCATGAGCCTCTGGAAGCAGCAGATCGACCTCGACGCCGTCAACGGCTGGAACAAGGGCACCGCCGCCGAGGCGCTCGGCATCCGCATCACCGAGCTCGGCGCCGACTATGTGCGCGGCGCCATGCCGGTCGACGCACGCACGCGCCAGCCGTTCGGCCTGCTGCACGGCGGCGCCTCGGTGCTGCTGGCCGAGACGCTCGGCAGCCTCGCCGCGAATCTCTGTCTCGACCCGGCCAAGGAGTTTGCGGTCGGCCTGGACATCAATGCCAACCACCTGCGCGCCGTGCAGTCGGGCGAAGTCACCGGCACGGCCGCGCCGCTGCACATCGGCCGCACGACCCAGGTCTGGGAAATCCGCATCGTCACCGACGCGGGCGAGCTCAACTGCATCGCGCGGCTGACCATGGCCATCGTGCCGCGCCGCGACCGCGCATGAGCGCGGCGGCGCCGTACGCCGACCTGACGCCCGAGCGTGTGCTCGCCGCGGTCGAGGCGCTGGACCTCGCCACCGACGGCCGCCTGCTCGCGCTCAACAGCTACGAGAACCGCGTCTACCAGGTCGGCATCGAGGACGGCGCGCCGGTCGTCGCGAAGTTCTACCGGCCCGGCCGCTGGACGGATGCGGCGATCGCCGAGGAACACGCCTTCGCCGCCGAACTCGCCGCGGCGGAACTGCCGGTCGTCGCGCCGCTGATCGTGCACGGCCGCAGCCTGCATGCGGTCCAAGGCCATCGCCTCGCGCTGTATCCGCGCCGCGGCGGTCGCGCACCGCAGCTCGAATCGGCCGAGCAGCTGCAATGGATGGGCCGGTTGATCGCGCGTATCCACGGCATCGGCGGGCGCTCGTCCTTCGCCGAGCGCGGCGCGATCGATCTGGCCACGTACCTGCACGCGCCCGCGGCCGCCGTGCTCGCCTCGCCGCTGCTGCCCGGCACCGTGGCCGCGCGCTATCGCGCCGCGATCGCCGCGCTCGAG
>NZ_JANFVR010000416.1 GCF_024609805.1 Tahibacter caeni
GCCGCGGCGGCGCGCGCCGCGTCGACGAGCGCCGCCGGCGCGGGCATCACGAGCGTGGCTTCGCTGTCGGCGGCCGCAGCCGGAGTCGCGGCGCGCGGCGCCGGCGGCATCGACACCGGTTCTATGCGCCACTCGGCGACGGCCGGCGGCGGCACGGCGACGGGGTCGACGTCGGGCTCGACACGATCCATCGGTTCGAGCGTGAGCTCGACGCCGGACAACGACGGGAACGGCGCGGCGGAGTCGGCCGTCGCGACGGGCGCCGTGTTAGCGACATCGACGGTCGTTGCGGAAGGCGGGCTCGCCGCGGCAGCTGCGGGGAGCGGTGCGACAAAGAGCGGCGGCGCATCGATCGGCACCGTCGCTGCGGCAACCGGCGCGACAGTCGGCGGCGGCATCGCGACAGGTGTCGATGCGGATTCCTGCGCGAGCGTGTCGACGGCCGGCATGCGCGTCGTTGCAGACGACGTGCCGGCTGCGGCAGCAGGCGCAGCAGCGGACGGCGCCGCCGCCGGCACGGCAACCGGCGCAGCCGGCGGCACGGGCGGCGCCGGTATCGCCGGCAATTCGCCGACGAGCGTCTGCGCCGTAGCGATGGATGCGGCCGCGACCGGCGATGCATGTCTCGCTGCGACGGCAGACGGAGGCGACGCCGGCGGCGCGGCGCTCGCTACGGGCGCCGCGTTCGTCGCAGCCGGCTTCGCCGACGCCGCCGCAGCGGCCTTCGCGCCGGCGAGCTGCTGCACGAGCGCGGCGACTTCCTGCGCCGAGACGATGACGGTGCGCTCGTCCTCGCTGCCCGGGAGATCAGGATCGAGCTCGGCGAGCTCGGTGATTTCGGGCGCCGCGGACACGGGCGCGGCGGCGACGTGCGGCACGGCGGCGGCATGCGCCGGATGCAGATCGATGACGGTCTTGTCGAGCTTCGTGACGCGCAGCAGCTCGCGCAGCTCGGCGATGGACTGCGGCCGGTCGCCGGGTTGCAGCGCGAGCGCGCGATCGATCGCGGTCAGGAATTCGCGCGAGTAGCCGCTGAGGCCGGCGGCGGACAGCGGCTGCAGCGAATCCTTCATGATGCGCGAGATCGATGCGGGCGGCGGACAGCCGAGTATCGCGAAATGCAGCAGCGCGCCGACCGCGTAGACGTCGGTCCACGGTCCCTGCGGCAGCGCGAAGTCGCTCGAGTACTGCTCGATCGGCGCATAGCCGGGCTTGACGACGACGGTGATCGCCTTCTGCAGGCCGGTCACGACTTCGCGCGCCGAGCCGAGGTCCAGCAGCACCGGCGTGCCGTCGTTCTTGATCAGGATGTTGTCGGGCGCGATGTCGCGGTGGAACACGTTGCGCGAGTGCAGCAGCTCGAGCACGTCGAGCACCGGCGCGACGATGCCGCGCAGCCAGGGCTCGTCGCACTGCCCGCCCATGTCCTTGAGCACCGAGCGCAGCGTCTTGCCCGTGTAGCGCGGCATGACCATGTAGGCCGTGCCGTTCTCTTCCCAGAACTGCAGCACCTCGACGAGGCCCGGGTGCTTGAACTGCGCGAGCAGGCGCGCTTCGTTGATGAAACCGTTGAGGCCGGCTTCGAACGTCTCGCGATTGTGCTCGGAACGGATGCGCACGGTCGTCGACGCGACGCGGCCGGCCAGCGAGATCGGAATGTACTCCTTGATCGCGACCTCGCGCATGAGCTGCAGGTCGCGCGCGCCGTAGACAATGCTGAACCCGCCTTCGCCGAGCGTCTCGACGATCTCGAACTCACGCAGCCGCATGCCCGTCACGAGCGCGTTCCCGGGTGCGAGGTCCTGATGACCCTTGCCGGAAATGATGGGAGCGACGCGCGCGTTTACAGTTGCGTCCATGCCTGCGAATCGGAGAGGGAGGGCGTCTTATGCAATCTAGGCGAAAAGTTTTCCCAGTGCAAAGAGGAGTTTTGGCCTTTGTGACTCGCATCCATATTTCTTCACCGGCACGCCGCAATACTGCGTAAACATTTCACGGTGTGCACACGTCCTGCGAAGGACGCAGCTCCACGCAGGATATTCGGTGTCGTCTTATGGCTCGTCTGCGACGCTCGATTCCGTGTCGGAGTTCCCGGTTCGAGGCTAGTCGCCGCGCACTACGCAGCGATGACATCGGATGACAGTCTCAGCCGATGCGATGCGGTGCCCGCACGACGATGTCGACGCGTTCTCATCGCCACGTGTGCGCGTTTGCGAAGGTGGATAGGTTTTGATAGCTTCAAAATTTTCCGGGCCTGGACTGTGTGCGCACGGACGGGCTACGCAGCGACGCAGCGCGTGTGATCAGCGCCGCAGTATCCGAAACGCATCGGACGCGCACGAGGGAGCGTGAATGTCGGCGGTCAGGCTGGAACTCGTGGTGCTGTCTTACAACGGCCAGGCCCTGGCCGCGCCGCTGAGCCGCGCCCTCGACACGCCGGTCAACGTCGGTCGCGGCAGCGACAACGACCTGCCGCTCAACGATCCCGAACGCCTGATCTCGCGCCACCAGGCGCGACTGTGTCTCGGCCCTGCCGGCACCGTCGACATCAGCAATCTCAGCAGCAGCAGTTCGCTGTTCATCAACGGCAGCGAGCTCGCGCCGGGACGCAGCTGCACGATGAGTCCGTCGGACCAGCTGCTGATCGGCCGCTACGTGCTCGGTCTGCGGCCGGCGAGCTTGCCCGCTGCGCCGGCCATCACGTCGCCGCCATCCCCGCCGCCGTTGTCGACACCGGTTACCGCGAATATCGCGACCGCGATGCCGTCGCCGATGCCGCCTGCGCCAACTGCCGTCGCCGCAACCATGCCGCCCGCGACGGCGCCACCGGCGATGACACCGGCGTCAACGAGGCCTGCGGGACCGCGTCCGGCACCGGTGCCGCCGGCCATGCCGATGGCGACGAAGCCCAAGCCGGCGCAGACGATCCCCGACGACTTCGACGTGTTCGCGATACCCGCGCCGCCGACGTCGCCGTACAGCCTGCCGAACGACGACGTCGTCATCGAGGACTACAACGAGAAGGCCGCGGTGCGCGAGGTGTTCTCCGAGCTGCAGGCGCTCGGCAGCGACGTCATCGCCGAGTCGCCCGAGGAACTGCAGCAGCGCCAGCGCCTGCTCGACACGAACCGCGACGCGCTCGACCCGCTCGCGATGTTGAACGGCAGCGGCAGCGACGTCGTCGCGAGCACGTCGCTCGATCACGGTCTCGAGATCGATTCGCTGTTCGTGCTGCCGTCGGCGCCGGACAGGAATGCGCCGGCATCACCGGTTCCACCGGTGACGATCGCGCCGTCGCCGCCGGCGTATGCCACGACGGCGCCGCCGCCTGCTGCGGCGACCGCCGCGAGCGGCTCGGTCGCTGCGGCCGAACGCATGATGGCGGATCTGCTCGGCTCGGGCCCTGCGCTCGATCCGGCGAGCGCGGTCACGACGTTCGACGATCTGCGGATGCCCGCTGCGTCGTCCGTCGCGGCGCCGTTGCCGCCGCAGGCTCCGGCTTATTCTGCGCTGCCGCCGGCGATGCCGGTTCCGCCGCCCGTGGCCGCCGCAACGCCTCCCGTCATGCCGGCCGCGGCGCCGC
>NZ_JANFVR010000417.1 GCF_024609805.1 Tahibacter caeni
GAAGCTCGGCGGCGTGGCCGCGGCGCGGGGCGCGGGCGGCGGAGCCATCGGCGGCGGAGTCGCCGGCGCGGCCGGCGCGCCGAGACGGCTGAACGGACCCCATTCGTTCTCGCCGACCTTGGCGACTTCGACGTTGCCCGACCAGTCGCCGGCGGCGACCTTGCGCTCGACGAAAGTGTGCGGAACCGGGCCGCGCGGCTTGCCGCCGATCACGGCGAACAGGCTGCCGCGATTGTCGAGCGCATGGATCTCGCTGTCGGCGCCGATGCTGCGCAGGCCGTCCTGCAGGCCCTGCAGCTTGGCGAGGTCGTCGCTCTCCTTCAACGTGACCGGCGCGCGCGGCACCAGCTGCGTGCTGACTTTGTCCGGTTCCATGCGGAAATAGCTGGCCAACGCCGGCCAGACCGTTTCCGCGGCGTGACCGGACAAAACCGTGCCGGTCAGCACCAACGCGTGCTTGGTGTTCTGCATGAGATTCCCCGATGGAGCAGGCGCGCCGGGGCCGGCGCGCTGGCCCGACTTTACCGTTTCAGAACGCGGGCGCAACCTGAACCGAACAGCCGGCGCGAAGGCCGGCGGCGGCCTACGGCCGTTCGACGATTGCCGTGACGCCCATGCCGCCGGCCGTGCAGATCGAGATCAGGCCGCGGCCGCTGCCCTTTTCCTCGAGCAGCTTGGCCAGGTTCGCGACGATGCGCGCGCCGGTCGCCGCGAACGGATGGCCGTGGGCCAGCGACGAGCCGTTCACGTTCATCTTCGCCGGATCGATGCTGCCGAGCGGGGTGTCGAGGCCGAGCCGGTTCTTGCAGTACTCGGCGCTTTCCCAGGCACGCAGGGTGCACAGCACCTGCGCGGCGAAGGCCTCGTGGATTTCGTAGAAGTCGAAGTCCTGCAGGGTCAGGTTCGCGTCCTTGAGCATCTGCGCGACGGCGATCGTCGGCGCCATCAGCAGTCCTTCGCCGTGGACGAAATCGACCGCGGCGACCTTGGAGTGGGTCAGATAGGCCTGGACCTTCAGGCCGCGCGCCTGCGCCCAGGCGTCGCTGGCCAGCAGCACGGCCGAGGCGCCGTCGGTCAGCGGCGTGGAGTTGCCGGCGGTCAAGGTGCCCTGGCCCGAGGTCTTGTCGAAGGCCGGCTTCAGGCTCGCGAGCTTTTCCAGCGAGGTGTCGGGACGCAGGATGTTGTCGCGCTCGATGCCGCGGAACGGCACGACGAGATCCTTGTAGAAACCGCGCGAATAGGCCGCGGCGGCTTTCTGATGGCTTTCCCAGGCGAGCTTGTCCTGGTCCTCGCGCGCGATTTTCCATTCCTTGGCCATGAGCTCGCAGTGGTCGCCCATGGACTTGCCCGTGCGCGGCTCGGCCACGCCGGGGAAATGCGGCTTGAGTTCGCTGAAGCTGAAACCGCGCAGCAGGGTCTTGAGCTTGTCGAGCGGCGTCTTCGCGCGCGCCGCCGCGAGCAGGCGCTGCTGCAGCTTGCGGCCGTAGACGATGGGCACGTCGCTCGTCGTGTCCGAACCGCCGGCGACGCCGGCCTCGATCTGGCCCATCGCGATCTTGTTGCCGATGTGGATGGCGGTGTCGAGCGAGGTGCCGCAGGCGCGCGCCATCGTGATGCCCGGCGTCGTCGGCGCGAGCCCCGAGGACAGCGCCGCCTCGCGCGCGAGGTTCCAGTCCGAGGAATGGTGGATCACCGCGCCCATCGCGACTTCGCCGAGCTCGACGCCGTGCAGGCCGAACTTTTCCACGAGCGCGCCGAGCGTCTTGATCGACATGCCGAGGTTGCCGACGTCGGCATAGGCCGTGTTGTTGCGACAGAAGGGGATGCGCACCCCGCCGATGATGCCTACGCGTTGCTGGTTGCTCACGATTCGCCTTCCTGCGGCTGAGGGGTTAGCGCCTGCTATCATCAGACGTTTCACGGTAGTTGCTTATTCTATGCCGTACGTTTTCGATCTTGACAGGCTGCAGACCCTGGCCGCCGGTACGGCCGAGGGCTTCGCCGGGGCCGAGCCGTACCCGCATGCGGTGTTCGAGGACTTCCTCGACCCGGCGGCCGCGGCCGAGCTGGCGCAGGTCTTTCCCAAGCCCGAAGATCGCCTGGCCTGGGACCGGTTCGGCGCGATCGGCTACGAGGTCAAGCTCGGCTCCTCCGACGAAGTGCGTTTTCCGCCGGCGCTGCGCCGGGCCATCCACGATCTGAATTCCGGGCCGTTCATCCGTTTCCTCGAGCGCCTCAGCGGCATCGGGCATCTGCTGCCGGACCCGGGCCTGGCCGGCGGCGGTATCCACCTGAGCCGCCGCGGCGACCATCTCGGCATCCATGCGGATTTCAACTGGCACGAAGGCCTGCAGGCGCACCGGCGCCTGAACCTGCTGATCTACCTGAATCCGCACTGGGAAGCCGGCTTCGGCGGCGAGCTGGAGCTCTGGGACACGACCGGCACGCGCCGCGTGCGCACGGTCGAACCGCTGTTCAACCGCGCCGTCGTGTTCGCGACGCGTTCGGACACCTTCCACGGCCATCCGAATCACTGGGCCGCGCCCGAGGGTATCTACCGCCAGTCGATCGCGCTGTACTACTACACGACGCAGCGCCCGGCCGAAGAACGGCGCGAAGCCCACGGCACGCTGTACAAGGGCTATAACGCCTGAAGCGCGGCGCCGCCGCGCGGTCGCGACCCGCCGGGCGTGTCGCACCGGCACGCGCAGGTCGTCGCGAGCGCGGCGAACCACGGCACCGAGGCGTTCCCGCCGCGAAAAGCCCGTCCCGGATGATCGCGCCGTCGCCCGAACAAGCCGCGACGGCGCGTCGTCACGGCGCGTGCGTCGTCAGCGCCGCGACCGTATACGGCGCGCGCAGACCCTCGGGCGGCGCGGCTTCGGCGTATTCCTTGCCCTGCATGAAGATCGCGCGCGAAGCGAGCAGGCGTACGGTGGTCTGGCACAGCGCGGCCGATGCCGCGGGCATGCCGACGACGCTGAACTCGAGCGCGCCGCGCCGGCCCAGGCGCAGGGCGTGGCAGTCGACGACGCGATCGTCGGAATTCACGAGCAGGCGTTCCTCGGCCCAGTCCAGCACCTGGCCGTCGAACTGCGGTGCCGCCGCGTAGCCGAGCAGGTCGCCGTTGCTGACGAGCACGTGCGGCTTCGGCGACTTGTTGCGCTGCGCGTCGTCGAGCAGGGCGACGGGATCCAGCGGCGCGGCGGCGATCCAGCCGTCGCTGAGCCAGCGCACGTTCACGTGCCAGGCGTCGGGATCGGTCAGCGCGAGTTTTTCGTGGATGATCCAGCCCATGCCGCGGGAATCTTCGTTGCGGCCGCGCGCCCGGTCCATGCGGCGCGCATCGGCCCCGCTGATCAGGCGGAACTTCGACGGTACGTCGATCGTGACGCCGATCGCGTCGCGCGTGTAGCGGCCGCGGTTGAACACGGCGCTGCGCGCGGCCTCGGCATAGCTGATGACTTCTGCCGGGCGCTCCTGCACCGGCACCGGCGCCGGGTTGTCGAACTCCGCGTCGCGCGGGGTCGCGTCCGCCTGGCCGCCGCCGGCCC
>NZ_JANFVR010000418.1 GCF_024609805.1 Tahibacter caeni
GCCGCGACGGCGCTGTCGGCGTCGGCGGCGCCCGCGGCGGCGGCGGTGGCGATCGTCTCGCCGCGCGCCGGATTTTCGACGGCGATGCGCTGGCCCGATGCGGCCTCGACCCAGCGGTTGTTGATCAGCAGCTGTTTGGGGCGTTGCAGGAAGGCGGCCGTGGCGTCCGACAAGGGCACGGCGTGCGGCGAAGGCGCGATCTGGGCGTTCACGGGAACCTCGGCGACGGATCAGAGTTCATGCTTCTTCCAGCGGCCGCGCAGGAACAGCAGCGCCGCGAGGCCGGTCAGCAGGCCGAACGCGATCGGCACCGACAGGTAGACGCCGGTCGCGCCCATCTCCAGCACGACGGCGAGCACCCAGGCCAGCGGCACCTGCACGATCCAGAAGCAGAAGAAATTCAGC
Organism: Tahibacter caeni; assembly: GCF_024609805.1. Classification (GTDB taxonomy): domain Bacteria; phylum Pseudomonadota; class Gammaproteobacteria; order Xanthomonadales; family Rhodanobacteraceae; genus Tahibacter; species Tahibacter caeni. The sequence continues at coordinate 406 of NZ_JANFVR010000418.1, forward strand.
CGCGCCGCGGTCCAGGTGTCGCCGGCGCCGTTGAAGGCGGCCTGCAGGCACATGCCGGCCGCGTAATACGGAAACGCGATCACGACGATGCGCAGCGCGAGCGTGGCCTCGTCGACGACGGCGAGCTCGCGGCTGAACAAGGTGACGATCCACGGCGCGAGCACGAACAGCAGCACGCCGATGGAACCGAGGAAGATCATGTTGTAGCGCGCCGCGATCCGCACGGCGGCGACCGCGCGCTCCGGATTGCCGGCGCCGAGGTTCTGGCCGACCAGGGTCGCGCCCGAATGCGCGAGACCCAGCGCCGGCATCAGGAAGAACTGCACCACGCGCAGCGCGATCGCGCAGCCGGCCAGCGCCGCCGTGCCCGACAGCGCCGCGATGCTGAACAGGCCGATGCCGCTGGTCGTGCTGACGACCATCTGCGCGATCCCGCTGAGCGCCGTCACGGTGACCAGGCGCAGCTCGGCCGCGACCGGCTTCAGGTGACGCAGGCCCACGCCGATCGCCGAGCGCGCGCCGCAGAGGTGTCCGAGCTGGTAGAGCACGCCGATGCCGCGGCTGATCGTCGTCGCGAGCGCGGCGCCGATGACGCCGGTTTCCGGGAACGGTCCCCAGCCGAAGATCAGGCACGGCGCCAGCAGCATGTTGATGCCGTTCGCGAGCCACAGCGCGCGCATCGCGATCGCCGGGTCGCCGGCGCCGCGGAAGATCGCGTTGATCAGGAACATCAGGAACACGCTGAGATTGCCGGCGAACATCACCTGGGCGAAGCCGGTGCCGAGCTCGGCGACGCGCTCGCCGCCGAGCAGGCGCAGGATGTCGGCCGCGAACCAGCACAAGGTCATGCCCACGACGGTCGAGGCGATCATGCCGGCCGTGATGATCTGGCCGGCGATCTGCGCCGCGGCGCGGCCCGATCCGGCGCGGCCGACGTAGCGCGCGACGATGGCCGTCGCCGCGAAGCTCATGCCGATCGCGACGGCGTAGATCAGGGTCATGACCGCTTCGGTCAGACCGACTACCGCGACGGCTTCGCTGCCGAGCCGCGAGACCCAGTAGGTGTCGACGACCGCGAACACCGACTCGGCGAGCATTTCCAGCACCATCGGCACCGCCAGCAGCAGGACGGCGCGATCGAGCGATTCGGTGGTGTAGTCGTGACGCCTGCCCTGAAGCGCCAGGATCGCTATCCGCCACCAGGACGGCGGCGGCGCCGCGGCCAGTTCGGTCGCTTCGGACGACATGATTTCCTCGTGCAGGAGGCAGGACGGAGCGGCGGAGACCGCTGCGGTACGACACGGCCGGCGCCGGGTCCGCTCCTCCCCGGATGACGGCTCCGCGCAGCGGCGGAGTGTATCGTCAATTGACTACAAGTTTGCAAGGTGCGCAGGTATTCATGGCCACTTTGCCATTTCTGCCGCTTGTCACAAGGTCATTTTGAGCGGTTCGAGCTCGAGGTCTTCGTGGCCGACAGCGGGCACGACCTTGCGCAGCCGCACGGGCGGCGCCCGCAGCGGGCCGCCGTGCTCGACGCAGAGCGCGAGCAGATGCTCGGGCGTCGGTCGGTACTGGGCGAAGCGCCAGCGGCCGGCGTCGTCGCCGAGCTCGGCATCGACGGCCAGCTGCACCGCGCCCTGTTCGGGAAAGCGGAAGCTGAACTTGTCCAGCGGCAGCGAGAGTCCCATGCCGCGCGCCTTGATGTAGGCCTCCTTGAACGTCCAGTACTCGAAGAAGCGGTGCTGTTGTTGCGCGGCCGGCACCGCGGCCAGCGCTTCGACCTCGACCGGCGCGAAGAAGCGGTCGGCGATGCCGACGGCCACCTCGCGCACCGCGAGGTTCTCGACGTCGACGCCGACGGCGCGGTCCCGCGTGACGGCCAGCGCGATCAGGCCGCGTGTGTGCGACAGGTTGAACGAGAGGCCGGCCGCCGCGGCATGCGTCGCCGCGACGCGCGGGCAGCCGTAGTCGTTCGTCGCGAACGACCAGTCGGTCGGCGCGACCGGCGCGTAGCGCGACAGCACGGTGCGCTGCAGCGCACGCGTCACGCGATAGCGCCGGCGGTCGTCGGCGAAATGGAAGCGGGCTTCCTGTTCGCGCTCGGCGCGGCTGAGCAGGCTGCTGAAGTGCTCCAGCAGCGCTGCGTCCGTGATCTCGTTGTAGAACGCCAGCCAGACATCGACGCCGTCGGCGACGGCCAGATCCGCCTTCATTGCAGCCGCTCCGTGACGCAGGCCCGGTAGTCGCCGGCCGCCGGAACGCGGCCGCACGGGTGGTCGCGGAACATAACCGATCGTCGCCCGGCCTGCGCGAACGACGCGACAAAGGCGCAGGAGAGGCCCTGCGGCGAACGCGCGTCCGTCCGCTGCCGGCTGATGACAACCGGTGTCAGCGGCTTTCGACGGCACCGCGGCATCCGTGCCGCATCGTGCATTGCGCCGGCATGAGCGCGATTGCGCAGGCGATGTGAGCGACTGGTCGCGAACGGGCCGCCCTGGCCTGCACGCCCGGCGCCGCGCGGCGCCTGGCACGGCCATTGCCGGGAACGAATCGTCCTGACTTCCCGGAGTCGCCATGGCGGAACGCTCGTCGATGCCGCATCACTCCCGACGCGGCGAATCGCCGGACGGCGCAATGCCGCCGCTCGCGCCGTCGTACCGGGACGCGGGCACGCTGCGCATCGGCTGCGCCGGCTGGTCGCTCGCGCGTGCGGTGCAGGATCGATTCCCGGACGGCGCGAGCCAGCTCGCGCGCTATGCCGCGGTATTCCCGGCCGTGGAGATCAATTCCTCGTTCTACCGGCCGCACCGGCGCAGCACCTACGAGCGCTGGGCCGCGAGCGTGCCCGACGATTTCCGCTTCGCGGCGAAGCTGCCGCGCACGATCACGCACGAACGCCGGCTCGCCGGCTGCGAAGCCTTGCTGGACACGTTCCTCGACGAAGTGAACGGACTGGGCCGGCGCCTCGGCGCGCTGCTGGTCCAGCTGCCGCCGTCGCTCGCCTTCGATCCGCGGGTTGCCGACGGTTTCCTGCGCGCACTGCGCGAACGCCACTCCGGCGCACTGTGCCTGGAGCCGCGGCATGCAACGTGGTTCACCGGCGGCGCCGACGCCGTGCTCCTCGCGCGGCGTGTCGCGCGCGTCGCTGCCGACCCGGCCGTCGTCGCGGCCGCG
>NZ_JANFVR010000419.1 GCF_024609805.1 Tahibacter caeni
CGGGGCCGGCGCCGTGGCGACGGTTTCGTCCTCGTCCGGGCGCAGCGGGGCCGGGCTGGCCGGCACGACGCGGCTGACGGCCGGGCGTTCCGGCTCGGCGCTCGGCTGGGCGACCTGCGGCGGCGGCGTGACGACGATCGGAGTCAGGCGGTCGTAGCTCGGACGCGGGCTGTCGCCGATGTCGGCGCTCTTGATGCGCTGGATTTCCAGGTGCGGCGTTTCGAGTTTCTCGTCGGCGACGATGATGACGGCGACGTCGTGGCGCTGTTCGATGTCGCTGACCTGGCGGCGCTTCTCGTTGAGCAGGAAGTTCGCGACCGAGGACGGCGCCTGCACGAGCACCTGGCCGGTGTTGTCCTTCATCGCGTGTTCCTCGACGAGACGCAGCGCCGACAGCGACAGCGACTCGATGCTGCGGATGCGGCCGTGGCCGGTGCAGCGCGGACAGACGATCTGGGTCGACTCGCCGAGGCTCGGGCGCAGGCGCTGGCGCGACATTTCCATGAGGCCGAAGCGCGAGATGCGGCCGAGCTGCACGCGTGCACGGTCGAGCTTCAGCGCGTCCTTCAGCGTTTCTTCGACTTCGCGCTGGTGGCGCGGGCTGTCCATGTCGATGAAGTCGATGACGATCAGGCCGCCCGCGTCGCGGATGCGCAGCTGGCGCGCGATCTCGATCGCCGCCTCGCGGTTCGTGTTGAACGCGGTTTCCTCGATGTCGCCGCCCTTGGTCGCCTTGGCCGAGTTGATGTCGATCGCGGTCAGGGCTTCGGTCTGGTCTATGACGATGGAGCCGCCCGACGGCAGGCGCACCGTGCGCTCGAACGCGTTCTCGATCTGGGTCTCGATCTGGAAGCGCGAGAACAGCGGCGTGGTGTCCTTGTACAGCTTGAGCTTGCGCAGGTTGTTCGGCATGACCTGCTGCACGAAGTCGCGCGCGTCGTGGTAGAGCTCCTCGTTGTCGATGAGGATCTCTCCGACGTCGTTGCGCAGGTAGTCGCGCAGCGCGCGGATGATGAGCTTGGATTCCTGGTAGATCAGGAACGGACCCGGGCGCGAGGTCGCCGCTTCGGAGATCGCCTTCCAGAGTTGCAGCAGGTAGTCGAGGTCCCACTGCAGTTCTTCCGCGTCGCGGCCCATGCCGGCCGTGCGGATGATCAGGCCCATCTCGTCGGGGCAGTTCAGCTGGTCCATCACCTCCTTGAGGTTGGCCCGGTCCTCGCCCTCGATGCGGCGCGAGACGCCGCCCGCGCGTGGGTTGTTCGGCATCAGCACCATGTAGCGGCCGGCCAGCGAGATGAAGGTGGTCAGCGCGGCGCCCTTGTTGCCGCGCTCTTCCTTCTCGACCTGGACGACGATTTCCTGGCCTTCCTTGATCAGCTCGCGGATGCCGGCGCGGTTGTGGTCGACACCCGAGGTGAAGTAGTCGCGCGAGATTTCCTTCAGCGGCAGGAAGCCGTGGCGCTCGCCGCCGTATTCGACGAAGCAGGCTTCGAGCGAGGGTTCGACCCGGGTGATGCGGCCCTTGTAGATGTTGGCCTTTTTCTGTTCCTTGGACGGGATTTCGATGTCGAGGTCGAACAGGTTCTGGCCGTCCACAATGGCCACACGCAACTCCTCACGCTGAGTCGCGTTGATCAACATGCGTTTCATTGTCTTGATTCCGTAATGCGCTCTACCGCTTACGGACGCGGAGGCGCATACCTCGCAGGAAACTCCTGCGCTACGCAGCGGCAGCTGCGTACGGAAAGACCGGCGAGCCGGTCGGCGGACGACGGTGGCGCAATGCGCCGGTCCGGCGCCGTCCTGGTTGCGCACTCTCGCGGCCATCGCCGGGAGCGCGGTGTTGTGTTCTGGTCCGCCGCGATTCGCATCGCGTCGGCGCGGGAGTATTGCCTTTGCACGACCGGAGACCCTCCGCGGCGCTTGCCGCGCTGCGGGCAATCTCCGACCCGATCCGCTACGATGCGGCCGGTCGCCGCGATGGTTCCGGTCAGGAATCCGCCGGGGCCGGCAGTACAGTCAACGGGTAGGTGCATCGCCGAACGATGGTCGAATACCTCGTTCCTTGACGCGAAGTGCAGCCCGAGTCTACCAGCTGACAGCAGATTTCTTCAATCGTGACGCGAACTTCGGGCAATTCCTCCGACGCGGGTACGGGCGTGCGACTGGTTCGCGTCGCCGACGACCGCGACGGCCAGCGCATCGACAATTTCCTCGCCGGGCAGCTCAAGGGCGTGCCCAAGAGCCTGATCTATCGGATCTTGCGCACCGGCCAGGTGCGCCTGAACGGCAAGCGCGCCAAGCCCGACAGCCGTGTCGCCGGCGGCGACGAGGTGCGCATTCCGCCGGTCCGCACGGCCGAGCCCGGCACCGCCGCGCCGCCGCCGCGCGGCATGACCGAGCGTATTGCCGGGTCCGTCATCTACGAGGACAAGGATTTCCTGGTCCTGTCCAAGCCGGCCGGTATCGCCGCCCACGGCGGTTCCGGCGTGAGCCACGGCGCGATCGAGCTGCTGCGCGCGCTGCGGCCGAAGGACACCCTGGAGCTCGTGCACCGCCTGGACCGCGACACCAGCGGCGTGCTCGTGCTGGCCCGGCGCCGCGCCGCGCTGACCGGCCTGCAGGAGCTGATCCGCGAGAACCGCACGACCAAGCAGTACCTCTGCCTGCTGCAGGGCCAGCTGCCGCGCGCGGCGCTCAGCGTCAACGCGCCGCTGCGCAAGTCGATCCTGCAGGGCGGCGAGCGCATGGTGCGCGTCGACAGCGACGGCAAGCCTTCGCTGACGCATTTCAAGACCATCGAGAGGTACGCGGCCGCGAGCCTCGTCGAGGCCGCGCTCGAAACCGGCCGCACGCACCAGATCCGCGTGCACAGTCAGCACATCGGCCATCCTATCGCCGGCGACGACAAGTACGGCGACGCCGACTTCAACAAGTCGCTGCGCCCGTACGGCCTGCGCCGGCTGTTCCTGCACGCCAAGCATTTCGGCTTCGAGCTCGGCGGCAAGACCTACGCGTTCTCCGCGCCGCTGGCCGAGGACTTGGCCGGCGTGCTCGAGCAACTGCCGGCGGCGGGCCGCCGCGGCTGACCGCCGCCGCCGCGGAACTTTTCGCGACCGGCGCGACACCGAGCCCGCCGGCGCCGCATACCGCTATGATCGGCCGCTTATGCCCCGCATCCGCCAGCTCCCCGTCGAACTCGTCAACCAGATCGCCGCCGGCGAAGTCATCGAACGGCCGGCCTCGGTGGTCAAGGAGCTCGTCGAGAACAGTCTCGACGCGGGCGCCCGGCGCATCGAGGTCGACATCGAGGACGGCGGCGCGCGGCTGATCCGCGTGCGCGACGACGGCGGCGGCATCGAGGCCGACGACCTGCCGCTCGCGATCAGCGCCCATGCGACGAGCAAGATCGCGAGCTTCGACGATCTCGAGCGCGTGGCGACGCTCGGATTCCGCGGCGAGGCGCTGCCGAGCATCGCCTCGATCGCGCGCTTCGCGCTGACCTCGCGCCCGGCGGCGCAGGCGCACGCCCTGCGCGTCGAGGTCGACGGCGGCAAGCCGCAGGCG
>NZ_JANFVR010000042.1 GCF_024609805.1 Tahibacter caeni
CTGATCGGCGCCGGCTTCATCGGCCTGGAGGCCGCCGGCGCCCTGCGGGCGCGCGGCCTGGCCGTGCACGTGGTCGCTCCGGGCGCGGTGCCGATGGAACGCGTGCTCGGCGCCGAACTCGGCGGCTTCATCGCCGCGCTGCACGCGGCCGCGGGAGTGCGGTTCCACATGAATGCGACGCCGACCGGCTTCGACGGTGATGGACTGGCCCTGGCCGACGGCCGCCGCATCGACGCCGATCTCGTCGTCGTCGGCACCGGGGTGACGCCGCGCACCGCGTTGGCCGCGCAGGCCGGACTGGCCGTCGGCGACGGCATCCTCGTCGATGCGACATTGCAGACCTCGTTGCCCGATCATTACGCCGCCGGCGACGTCGCGCGCTATCCGCTCGCGGGCGACACCGCGCGCGTCGAGCATTGGGTGCATGCGCAGCGCCAGGGCCAGGTCGCCGCCGCCAACCTGCTCGGCGCCGGACTGGAATACACCGAGGTGCCGTTCTTCTGGACCCACCACCACGGTGTCGATCTGCGCTACTGCGGCCATGCCGCGCGCTGGGACGAAGTGCGCATCGACGGCGACCTGCCGTCGCACGATTTCACGGCGCGCTATTTCCGCGGCGGCAGGCTCGTCGCCGCGGCATCGGTGGGCCGCGATCGCGAAAATCTCGCGCTCGAGTCGCAGCTGCGCGGCGAACACTGAGGCGGCGGCTACCGCGTCGGCGCACACCGTCGGCGCACACCGATCGCCGCCGCGGCGGACCGCTACGCAATTCGCAACCGCCGCGCAGGAACTGCGCGGCCGGCGGTTCAGTCGGCCAGTTCCGCCGGACGGACCGTCACGGTGATTTCCCGATCGTGGCGCAGCACCGACATGGCGCAGTCGCGGTCGATGCGCTGCAGGTCGAGCAGCCGATGCAGGTCGTCGATGCTGCCGCTCGGACTGCCGCCGAAACTCACGATGAGGTCGCCGACGCGAAGGCCGGCCCTCTCCGCCGGCCCACCGGGAACGATCTCCATCACGCGCACGGCGCCGGCCTGATCGAGCCGGAAATGCCGCACGTAGCGCTGCGGCAGTCTCGTGTTCTGGCCGGCCAGGCCCAGGCTCGCACGGCGCACGCGGCCGTGCTGCAGCAGCTGCAGCACCACGCGCTGCACCGAATCGATCGACGTCGCGAAGCAGATGCCCTGCGCGCCGGCGATGATCGCCGTGTTGACGCCGACGACGCGGCCGCGCGCGTCGAGCAGCGGACCGCCGGAGTTGCCGGGATTCAGCGCGGCATCGGTCTGGATGACGTCGTCGATGAGGCGGCCGGTCGTCGCGCGCAAGCTGCGGCCGAGCGCGCTGACGACGCCGGCGGTCACGGTCGAGGCGAAGCCCATCGGATTGCCGATCGCCACGACGAGCTGGCCGACATGCAGGTTGCCGGCCGAGCCGAGAGCCAGGCTCGGCAGCGCGGAGGCCGCGGCGATCTTCAGCAGCGCGAGGTCGGTATGCGGATCGTCGCCGAGAACGGTAGCCTCGTAACGGCCGCCTGCAGTCGTGTGCACGGTGACGCGCCGCGCGCCGCGCACGACGTGCGAGTTGGTCAGGATCAGGCCGTCGGACGTGAACAGGAAGCCCGAGCCGGCGCCCATGGCCGGCCCCTCGCGTTCGCGACTGACCTCGATCGCGACGACGGCCGGATTGGCCGCGTCGTAGATGCCGGTCACGACGCGCGAGTAGGCGTCCAAAGCCGAGGCTTCGTTGTCGTCAGCGGGAAAATCGTCGCGCTCGAAGCACGAATCGGAAACAGGGATGTCCATGGCCGCGCAGATGGGGGCGCGGAAAAGGCAAACAAGCGCAAAGGCCCGGCACACGCCGTCGCGGAACAGGCCGGTTCGCCCCGCGGCGAGTCAGGACGAGCGGCGCGCCCGCGTGCGCGCGGCTTTCTTCGCCGCCGTGGATCGGCCGCCGGCGCCCTTCGTGCGCGCCGCTTTCTTCGCGGCCGTCGAACGATCCGCTGCGCTGCGCTTGCGCGCGGCCGACGTGGTCTGGCGCGACAGCGCCTGCTTCGATGCGGCGGCAGTGCCTTCGCGTTCGAGCGCCTTCGTCGTCGCGCGCGAACGCGTGCGCGAGATCTTCTTCGCGGCCGGCCGGTCGCCGGCCTTCAGATCCTGCTCGGCCTTGCGCCGCGTCGCGGCGCTGGTCGTGCCGGATTTCGGCGGCGCGAGATCGACGCCGGCGCGACGTGCCTTCGACAGGCCGATCGCGATGGCCTGCTTGGCCGAGCGCGCGCCGTGCTTGCCTTCGCGGATGTGCTCCATCTCCTCGCGCACGAATTCGCCGGCCTGCGTGCTGGACGCCTTGCCTTCGCGCTTGTCGCGCCGCGCGCGCTGCAGGGTCTGTTTCTCGGGCATGGGCGCTCTCCGCAGACGGTGACGAACCGACGCTAGTCTCAACGCGGTTAAACCCGGGACAATGCGAGGTGAGCGCAGCGGCGAACAGAACACCGCGCAATGAGAAGGCCCAGCGCCAAAGAGGTTTCTTCGACGGCTGAGCCTTCTACCGGATCTTGCCCTGGGCCGAAGCACTGAGCTTTTTCGGCGAGAGGAATGCTAGCGCGACCGGCGTTGTGGCACGGTGATGACTCGCGACGCTTTCGTTCACGGAAGAAGAACCGCGCCGACGCGAGCATGCGAACCGGATCGACAGCATTCGAGAAGGAGGCCGACATGGTCAGTGTAAGCGCGGTGATGACGCCGAACCCGGCGGTATGCGACGCGAACACGTCGGTGCGCGACGTGGCGCGGATGATGCTCGACAACGACTGCGGCGAGATTCCGGTCGTCGACTACAAGGGCAAGCCGATCGGCGTCGTTACCGATCGCGACATCTGCGTGCGCGTCGTCGCGATCGGCGGCGACGGCACGACTGCGGCAAGTGATGCGATGAGCTCGCCGGTGCGCACGGTCGCGGTGGACAGCAGCCTGCAGGACTGCGTCGCGTTGATGGAGAACGCGCGCATACGCCGCGTGCCCGTCGTCGACGGCGAAGGCAAGGTGACCGGCATCGTCGCGCTGGCCGACATCGCGCTGGCCGGCAAGAACAAGGAAACGGCGAAGGTCGTCAAGGAAGTATCGGCGCCGGCGCCGAACTGAGCGCTCCGCGCGCGCCGTCGACGGTGCCGAACCGCGACGGCGCGGCGGAACGATTCAACCCGCCGCCGGACGTCGCGGCAGCGCGACGTATTCGCGCCAGACGTAGCCCCACGGCACGACAGCCGCGAGCAGTGGAATGATCGCGAACGCGTAGGCCATTTCTTCGGCCTTGGAACCGGCCAGCATTCCGGCGTGCCACAGCGGCCATGCGACGAACGCGAGCCAGAGCGCCTTGTAGCCGATCGTGAAGATCATCAGCGGCAGCCAGCGCAGCGGGCGCGCAAGTCCGAACAGCGCGAGCGCCGGATACGTCGCCCAGACGCAGAACGCGACGGCGCGCAGGTGATCCCAGGGTCCTTCGTGGCGCAGCAGCGCACCCCACGCCTCGGGTACGACGAACACCAGCATCAGCAGGTAGAACAGCCGCAGCCCCCAGATCTGCACGGGACGCACGCCGTCGTGGCGCCGCGGGTCGGAGACGAAAAAGCCGGCGAATGCATTCATTGCTCATTCCTCGGGTGGCAGCGACGGATCGAACACGAGCAGATCGCCGGGCTGGCAGTCGAGCACCGCGCAGATCGACTCGAGCGTGGAGAAGCGGATCGCCTTGGCCTTGCCGGTCTTGAGGATCGACAGGTTCGCGACGGTGATGCCGATGCGCGCGGACAGCTCGGTCAAGGTCATGCGACGCTCGTGCAGTTTCTCGTCGAGCCGGACGACGATGCCCATCTCAGACGGTCCCTTCGAGATCGGCGCGCAGGCGTGCGCCTTCGGCGAATACGCGCGCGAGCACGAACAGCAGCAGCACGGCCAGCCATGGCGCGAACGAAAAACCGATGTCGACGTCGAGCGCCTGCGCCTTCGTCGTCGCGGCCCAGGCGATCGCGCCGATCGCGAGCCGCAGGATCTCGCCGGCGAACACCCACCAGGCGATGCGCTGCAGGCGGCCGGCGTTCTCCGCGACGAATGGATCGCCGGCACGCACGGTGTCGACGATCGCCGCGAGCTGCCGCAGTACGCGATCGACGACGCCGGCGGCGGCGAGGCCGACGACCGCCATCGCACGCATGCCGAGGATCAGGCGCGGGCGGTGCTCGCCGGAGCGCACGCCGAGCGCATCGAACACCCAGTCCTCCGCGACGAGGCCGGCAACGAACAGCACGGCGATCGCCAGCGCATAGAGCAGGTTCAGGACGATCAGGCCGCGCAGCAGCGGGCGCGACAAGGTCAAGGCATCGGAGGGGGCATTCATGGCGACGCATCCGGCGACATATCGTGGAACGATATTAATCGTATCGATAAACGATATTCAATAGGCCGAATGGCCACCGTTGCGACGAACGCGAAGCGCACCGGAGCCGATGGCCGGGCGGCAAGCGACAGAGGCAGGGAGCGGGCGGAGCCCGTTACGGCCGGCCGCCGGGGGACGGCGGACACCGGCGGTTCCGCCGAAATCGCGTGCGACCCGTGGAAGAACAACGGCGTGGCCGAACGGCCGACGCCGCCGATGCGGCCAGGTCGAAACGAAACGGGGTTCCGCGGAGCCCCGATGCCTTACCGATTCCGTCGCACTGGCACTGCCGGCAGCGGCGGCGTGCTCGCGCTCAGGCGGCGGCGCGGCGGCTAACGACCGAACGTTCCGGCCGCTTCAGCCGCACTTGGAATAGCCGCAATTCAGGCAGGTCGCGCAGCCGTCCATGAGGATCGTCGCGGCGACGTTGCACTTGTGGCACAGGGTCGCGCCGGGCGGGAACGTGTTCGCCGACGGCGCGGGTTCGCGCGTGCTCGATGCGGCGCCGGCCCCGGCCAGGCCGGCGGAGATTTCGCCCTGACGCGCGTCGGCGCTCACGTCAGCTTTTTTTTTTGCGCCCTGCTCGTAGGCCGCGCGCTTCTCGGCGATCAGCGCGCGCTGTTCGGGACTCAGTTCGGGATCGTGGATCAGGCCGATGGTCTTCAGGTGCTGCTCGACGACCGCGCCGAGCTCGGCCACGATCGACGGCATGTAGACGCCGCCGGCCTTGAAGTAGCCGCCGCGCGGATCGAACACGGCCTTGAGCTCCTCGACGATGAACGTCACGTCGCCGCCCTTGCGGAACACGGCCGACATGATCCGCGTCAGCGCGACGATCCACTGGAAGTGGTCCATGTTCTTCGAGTTGATGAAGATCTCGAACGGACGGCGCGACTCGTGCGGCGTGCCCTGGTTCAGCACGATGTCGTTGATCGTCACGTACAGCGCGTGCTCGAACAGCGGCGATTTGATCTTGTAGGTCGCGCCGATCAGGGTGTCGGGGCGCTCGACCTTCTCGTGCATCTGGATGACTTCGGCCATCGGCGGCTCGGGCGCCGCGGCGACGGGCGCGAGCACGGTACTGACCTGGGCCGCCTTGTCGTTCGGCTTCTCGACGCTGTAGCCCTTGATCTTCTTGCTGATCTTGATCGTCATGACGCAATTCCGCCGCTGGTCCGCCCGGCCTCCGGATTGGCGACGCCGCGCCGGAGGCGGTACGCGGCGGCGGCGATGCGAAAGCCCCGAAGGGCTGCCGGCGCGCATCGCGGCGTCCGGGCGAATGAGGCTTCCGGCGCCGCGGCCGGCGTCGAAAGGACCTCCGCGCCGGGTTACCGACGCGGAGTGGAAACAAGGCTGTGGCGCGTTGCCGCGCGTACTTGGCAGTGGGTCTTGCATGATGCGGAAGCGGCGAACCGGACCGGCCGAAGCGCCAGAGCGCTGCACGGACCGCATGACCGGGGCGCTTACACACCGCCAGTAAATACCGCGACGCAGCCTCGACGTCGCGGCATCACTTCCGTCCGGCCCCCTTATCCAGGGTTGGTGCGGACGGAAGCCTGGTTGCTCAGCGGCGCTTGGCCACCTTCTTGGCGGCCTTCTTGGCCGGCGCCTTCTTCACGCCGCCCTTCTTCGCCGCGGCCTTCTTGGCGATCTTCTTGGCCGGCGCCTTCTTGGCCGGTGTCTTCTTGCCTGCCGCCTTGCGGGCCGGAGCCTTCTTCACGGCGGCCTTTTTGGCGACCTTCTTCGCAGCAGCTTTCTTGGCCGGAGCCTTCTTCGCCGCCGCCTTCCTGGCCGGAGCCGCCTTCTTGGTCGCAGCCTTCTTCACGGCAGCCTTCTTGGCGACCTTCTTGGCCGCCTTCTTCGCCGCCGGCTTGGCCTTGCTGACGGCCTTCTTGGCCTTGGCGACGGCGGTCTTCACCGTTTCCTGGGCCGCGTCCTTCACTTCCTTGACCTTCTTGACGGCGGCCTTCGCGCGCTTGGCCACCGCTTCCTTTGCGTCCGAAGCGGCCGCGCTGACCGTGGCGACGGCGGCCTCGGTCTTCTCGGCCACGGCTTCGCCGACGTTCTGCGCGGTCTCTTTGACCGCTTCGATCGCATTGCTTACAGCTTCACCTACGGTTTGCATAAGAACCCTCCAGCTCCTCGTACGGGTTGTGGTCGGATGATCGGGGTGTTGCGGTGTGGACATTACTCCATTCCGCGCCCGCTCAAAACTTGCCGTAGTAACCCTCTTTGAGCGCGTCGAACAGATTGGCGGCCGTGTGAGTCTCGCCGTCGTACTCGATCTGCTCGTTGCCCTTGACCTCGACGATGCTGCCGTCGTCGAGTTCGAAGCGGTAGATGGTGTTCTCCAGGTCCGCTTCCTTGACCAGCACGCCCTGGAAAGCGGCCGGGTTGAAACGGAACGTGGTGCAGCCCTTGAGCCCCTGCGCGTGGGCGTAGGTGTAGATGTTCTTGAAGTCTTCGTACGGGTAGTCGGTCGGCACGTTGGCCGTCTTGGAGATCGACGAGTCGATCCACTTCTGCGCCGCGGCCTGGATGTCGACGTGCTCGGTCGGCGAGATGTCGTCGGCCGCGACGAAGTAGTCCGGCAGCTTTTCCTCGGGCTTGTCCGAGAACGGCATGGCCTTGGCGTTGATGAGCTCGCGATAGGCCAGCAGCTCGAAGCTGAACACCTCGACTTTTTCCTTGGTCTTCTTGCCTTCGCGGATCACGTTGCGCGAGTAGTGGTGCGCGAACGACGGCTCGATGCCGTTCGAGGCGTTGTTGGCCAGCGACAGCGAGATCGTGCCGGTCGGCGCGATCGAGGAATGGTGGGTGAAGCGCGAGCCGTGTTCGGCCAGCGCGTTGACGAGGCCCGGAGCCACCTCGGCGACGCGCTGCATGTAGCGGCTGTAGTGGGCGTGCAGCACGCGGCCCGGGATGCTGTCGCCGACCTTCCAGCCGTCGCGCTCCATTTCCGGACGGCGCCGCAGCATGGCCGCGGTGACCGTGTAGTCGCGCGCGAGCACCGGCGCCGGGCCTTTCTCCTGCGCGAGCGCGAGGCCGACTTCCCAGCCGGCCAGGGCCATCTCGCGGCTGACCTCTTCGGTGAACGCGCAGGCTTCCCTGGAACCGTAGCGCAGCTTGAGCATGGTCAGGGTCGAGCCCAGGCCGAGATAGCCCATGCCGTGGCGGCGCTTGGACAGGATTTCCTCGCGCTGCTGTTCGAGCGGCAGGCCGTTGATCTCGACGACGTTGTCGAGCATGCGCGTGAACACGCGCACGACTTCCTTGTATTCCTCCCAGTCGAAGCGCGCCTTCGGACCGAACGGGTCGCGCACGAACACGGTCAGGTTGATCGAGCCGAGCAGGCAGGAGCCGTACGGCGGCAGCGGCTGCTCGCCGCAGGGATTGGTCGCGCGGATGTTCTCGCACCACCAGTTGTTGTTCATCTCGTTGACGCGGTCGATCAGGATGAAGCCCGGCTCGGCGTAGTCGTACGTCGAGACCATGATCATGTCCCAGAGGTGGCGCGCCTTGATGTGGCCGTAGACCTTGCAGGCGACCAAGCCGTCGTCGCGCACGACGTAATTGGCCGTCGTCGGCCAGTCGCGCCAGACCACCGCGGCCGCGTCGTCCAGGTCGCTCTCGTCGCGTTCCTTGACGTTGATCGGGAACACCAGCGGCCAGTCGCCGTCGGCGTGCACGGCGCTCATGAAGTCGTCGGTGATCAGCAGGCTCAGGTTGAACTGGCGCAGGCGGCCGTCTTCGCGCTTGGCGCGGATGAAGTCCTTGACGTCCGGATGGCTCACGTCGAACGTGCCCATCTGCGCGCCGCGCCGGCCGCCGGCCGAGGACACGGTGAAACACATCTTGTCGTAGATGTCCATGAAGGACATCGGGCCGGACGTGTACGCGCCGGCGCCCGAGACGTAGGCGCCGCGCGGACGCAGGGTCGAGAACTCGTAGCCGATGCCGCAGCCGGCCTTCAGGGTGAGGCCGGCCTCGTGGACCTTCTGCAGGATGCCGTCCATCGAGTCCTCGATGGTGCCCGAGACGGTGCAGTTGATCGTCGAGGTCGCCGGCTTGTGCTCGAGCGCGCCGGCGTTGGAGGTAATGCGGCCGGCCGGAATCGCGCCGTGGCGCAGCGCCCAGAGGAAGCGTTCGTTCCAGTACTGCTGCTTGTCGGGTGTGGCTTCCACTTCCGACAGCGCGCGGGCGATGCGCTGGTAACTGTGGTCTATCGACAGGTCTACCGGCTCGCCCTGCTTGGTCTTGAGGCGGTATTTCTTGTCCCAGATGTCCTGCGAGGCGGGCTGCAGCGGAATCGCGGCCGCGCCGCGCGCAAGATCTTCAAGGCGCACCGTACTCATGTCTGCTCTCGTCCTCCCGAGTCCCTTTTGTCGGCCGAACGTAGTCGGTCTGGACGCTCGTACTCCCGTGCGGTCGCGAACGGTCCGGTCGCCATGGCCGGACTGCCGCGCCAAGGCTGCAAACGGTACAGGAACCGCTGCGGCCTGCCTGATTGACCCCAAGTTTTGGGGCTACCCCCCGGTGATCAGGCACAACATCTTGTGATTGCGAGCGGCGGCTAACCTACGCCCGGCCTTCCGCGGTGTCAATCGCAAGATCGTGAAAGCGGTCTCGCGAACGACATCGCGACAACGGAATTTGCAGTTGCTTACGTCCGCGGCGCCTACATGAATACGGTAACCCGCAGCGGAAACCGCCGGCGCTTCGCGTTGTCCATGTCGCGAATCGTCTTCCGGCGATCCTTCCTTTGCGAACCTTCTCCAGCGGAGCCTCCATGTCCTCGTTGACCCGACTCGTGCTCGTTTCCACCCTGACCCTCGGCCTCGGCGCCGCGGCCGGCCTGCTCGCGACGGCGCAGCGGCCGGCGCAGGCCGCACTGCCGCCGGTCGTCGACGGCCAGGCCCTGCCCTCGCTGGCGCCGATGATCGAGCGCGTGACGCCGGCCGTCGTGAACATCTCGTCCAAGACGCATACGCGCGTGCGCGATCCGCTGCTCGACGATCCATTCTTCCGCCGCTTCTTCGGCGTGCCGAACATGCCGCAGGAACGCGTCGAGCAGTCGCTCGGCTCCGGCGTCATCGTCGATGCGGCCAAGGGCTACGTGCTGACCAACAACCACGTCGTGCAGGGCGCCGACGACATCGGCGTGACCTTGAGCGACGGCCGCAGCCTGAAGGCGAAGCTCGTCGGCACCGATCCGGACACTGACGTCGCGGTGATCCAGATCCCGGCCGAGAACCTCAAGGCGGTCAGCCTGGCCGATTCGACGCGGCTGCGCGTCGGCGACTTCGTCGTCGCGATCGGCAATCCGTTCGGACTCAATCAGACGGTGACTTCGGGCATCGTCTCCGCGCTCGGCCGTTCGGGCCTGCGCGGCCTGGGCTACCAGAACTTCATCCAGACCGATGCGTCGATCAATCCGGGCAATTCCGGCGGCGCGCTGGTCAATCTCAACGGCGAGCTCGTCGGCATCAACACAGCGATCTTCTCGCCGTCCGGCGGCAACGTCGGCATCGGCTTCGCGATTCCGTCGACCCTGGCCGGCGACGTCATGCAGCAGCTGATCAAGACCGGCACGGTCAAGCGCGGCTCGCTCGGCATCGAGACACAGAACCTTACGCCGGACATCGCGCAGATGCTCGACGTGCCGGCCGGCCGCGGCGCCGTGGTCACGCGCGTGCAGAGCGATTCGGCCGCGGAAGCCGCCGGGCTGCGCCTGGGCGACGTCGTCGTCGGCGTCAACGGCAAGCCGGTCAACGACCAGCAGGACCTGCACAACGCCGAAGGCCTGTTGCCGATCGGCAGCGACGTCGAGCTCAAGGTGCTGCGCGACGGCCGCGAGACCACGGTCACGGCCAAGCTCGTCGGCCGCAATACGGCCAGCGCCGAAGGCCAGAACCTCGATCCGCGCCTCGGCGGCGCGCAGTTCGCCGACATCGGCGAACGCCAGCGCCAGCAGGGCCTGCGCGGCGTGACCATCGCGCGCGTCGCGAACGGCAGCCGCGCCGAGACGAACAACCTGCGCAGCGGCGACGTCGTCGTCGCGGTCAACCAGGTCGACATCCGCTCGCTCGACGACCTGACCGCGCTGACCAAGCGCCGGCCGCGCCAGCTGCTGCTGACGATCGTGCGCGGCCAGAACGCCTTCTTCGTGATGTGCGAATGACGCGAAAGCGAGGGTTTCCGCTACCGGCGCGCCCCGGAAACGGCCGCGGCCGGCGAGCCGGCCGGCGGTTTCGTGACGGCCTTCAATAGTGAACGGGCCGTCGCGCCGCCGCCGCGGATCGCGTGGTATCGTGAGCCGATTCAGCATTTCGTCGGGTTCCCAACGGTGACTATCTCGCGTCCGTTCCGCGCCCTGCCGCGCGCCCTGTTCCTCGCCTGCGCCGCCTGCTGGCTGATTCCGCTGTCGGCTGCCGAGCCCGCTGCCAAACCGGCCGACACGAAGCCGGCAGCCGCTGTGAAACCGGCCGCCGCGCCCGCGGCCAAGCCGGCCGCCGCCAAGCCCGCCGCGGCGAAACCGGCCACGGCCAAGCCCGCTGCGGCGGCGTCCAAGCCGAACCAGAGCCTGGTCTGGCGCGGCGACATCGCGAGTGCGCGAGGCCTCATGAGCGAGCTCGCGAAACTCTACGAACGCGAGAAGAAGGTCCGCATCCAGCTGACGCCGTTCAGCACGGTCTCGGGCATCGACGCGGTCACGCAGGGCAGCGCCGACTTCGCCGGCAGCCTGCGGCCCAACCATCCCAAGCGCAACGAGGAATCCGGTCTGACCTTCGTGCCGGTGGCCTGGGACGGCCTGGTCATGATCACCTCGCCGGCCAATCCGGTCTCGAACATCTCGATCAAGGACATCTGGCGCGTCTACTACGGCCGCGCCGACAACTGGAAGCTGCTCGGCGGCAACGACAAGGCGATCAACATGTACGCCGTGGCCGGCCCGCTCGACGGCGTCGAATACGCGCTGCGCTGGCTGATCTTCAGGAACGGCGACCAGCGCGTGGCCGTGCCGCGCGTCTATCTGAACACCTCCAAGCTCGAGGAAGCCGTCACCCTGGATCCCTCCGGCCTCGGCGTCAGCACCCTGTCGAACACGGCCGGCAATCCGAAGCTGAAGCTGCTCAACGTCGAAGGCGTGGTGCCGTCGACGGCCAGCGTGCGCGACGGCAGTTATGCGCTGTACACGCCGGTCTACGTCGTGCTGCGCGAGGACGGCAGCAACGCTGCGGCGGTCAAGGATTTCATCGCCTGGCTCGAGACGCCGAACGCCAAGGCGCTGCTGCTCAAGCGCCAGCTGCTGCCGTACGCCGACGGCCTCGCGCTCAAGGACGGCGACGCGACGCGTCTGGCCATGATCGAGACCAAGGTCAACGAGACGCCGCTGGCCGCGCCGGCCGCGACCGCCGCGGCGCTGACGCGCGTCGCGCCGACGTCGGCCCTGACTCAGGAAGCCAAGGCCGAAGCCGCCGAATCGCGCAGCAAGAAGGCCTCGGCGAAGAAAGCCAAGGCCGCCGCCGGCGCAGCGGCGGAGGCCGGCGGCGGGTGATGCAGATCCGGGCGGTCAGCCTCGACCTCGACGACACGCTCTGGCCGATCGCGCCGATCGTGCGGCGCGCCGAGCAGCGCCTGCACGACTGGCTGCAGCAGCATTGCCCGCCGGTCGCAGCGGCCTATCCGATCGACGGCATGCGCGCGCTGCGCGAGCGCATCGCCGAACAGAACCCGCAGCTCGCCCATGACTACACCGCACAACGCAAGCTCAGCCTGACCGAAGCGCTGCAGCCGCACGGCTACGGCGACCTGATGGAAGCCGCGTTCGATGCGTTCTACGCGGCGCGCAACGAGGTCGAGCTCTATGCCGACTCGCTGCCCGCGCTGCAGCGCCTCGCCGCGCGCCTGCCGCTGATCAGCCTGTCCAACGGCAACGCCGATCTCGGCCGCATCGGCCTGCGCCACCTGTTCGCCGACTGCATCAGCGCGCGCGAGTTCGGCATGGCCAAGCCCGCGCCGGAGATCTTCCACGAGGCCTGCCGCCGCCTCGGCCTCGCGCCGCAGCAGGTGCTGCACGTCGGCGACGATCCGCTGCTGGACGTGCACGGCGCGCGCAGCGCCGGCCTGCCGACGGCCTGGCTCAATCGCGACGGCGCCGCCTGGGCGCAGGCGCAGCGCGCCGACGTCGAGTTCCGCGACCTGACCGAGCTCGCCGACTGGCTGGAGCTGCGCCTCGCCGCCTGAAACCCCGCCGCGGCACGGGACTTGCTGCCGCCTGCCCGAATTCCGTCACGCCACTCCCGCCAGGAACACGCATGCAAGGACTGATCGAACTGCGCCGCAACAGCCGGGCCACCGAACTGGTCGCGCTGACCCCGGAAACATTGGACGCGCAGCTCAAACACCTCGGCGCCAAGGCTCGGCGCTGGGTCGAAAGCCAGGGCTTCAAGGCCGAAGCCGGCAGCCTGCTGCACGTACCCGGCGACGACGGCAGCCTGCGCTGCGTGCTGTTCGGCGCCGGCCGCCGCGACGACATCTACGCGTTCGCGAGCCTGCCGCAGCGCCTGCCGCCCGGCGACTACCGCCTGGCCGGCGACGCGACCGATCTCGAACGCGCGGCGCTGGGCTGGGCCCTGGGCGCCTACCAGTTCACGCGCTACAAGAAGCCGCGCCGCGCGCCGGCGCAGCTGGCCGTCGAAGCCGCCGTGATCGCCGCGGTCGCGCCGCTCATCGAAGCCGCGACGCGCGTGCGCGACCTCATCAACACGCCGACCGAAGACATGGGCCCGGCCGAGCTCTGCGCCGCGATGCGCGATCTCGGCAAGGCCCATGGCGCGAAATACCGCGAATGGGTCGGCGACGCGCTGCTCAAGAACAACTTCCCGACGATCCATGCGGTCGGCCGTGCGAGCCATCGCGCGCCGCGCCTGGCCGAACTGAACTGGGGCCGCAAGGGTCCGCATCTCGTCATCGTCGGCAAGGGGGTCTGCTTCGACACCGGCGGCCTCGATCTCAAGCCCGCCGACGGCATGCGCTGGATGAAGAAGGACATGGGCGGCGCCGCGCATGCGATCGCGCTGGCCGGCCTTGTCATGCAGGCCAAGCTGCCGGTGCGCCTGACCCTGCTGATTCCGGCCGTCGAGAACGCCGTCGCCGGCAACGCGTACCGCCCCGGCGAAGTCATCACGACGCGCGCCGGCATCAGCGTCGAGATCGACAACACCGACGCCGAGGGCCGTCTCGTGCTCTGCGACGCGCTGGCCTATGCGGCCGAACAGAAACCCGATCTGATCCTCGACTTCGCGACCCTGACCGGCGCCGCGCGTGTCGCGCTCGGCCCGGACCTGCCGGCGCTGTTCTGCAATCGCGACGACCTCGCCCAGCAGTTGCTCGACGCCGGCGCCGCGCAGCAGGATCCGCTCTGGCGCATGCCGCTGTGGCGGCCGTACCTGACCATGCTCGATTCCGGCATCGCCGACCTGGCCAACGCCGGCCCTTCGCGCCATGCCGGCGCGATCACCGCCGCGCTCTACCTCGAACGCTTCGTGCCCGACGCGATCGCCTGGGCGCACCTGGACGTCTATTCCTGGAACGACGGCGAACGCCCCGGCAAGCCCAAGGGCGGCGAAGCCCAGGGCCTGCGCGCGTATTTCGACTTCCTGCGCCGGCGCTACGGCGGCGAGCGCAAGACGGGCTGACGCGCCGGGAGCGATCCGCCCCACCTGCGGATGCACGTGGGGCGGAAGGCGCGACGTGGCGCACTCAGATCAGCGAATACCCCAGCAGCGCCTCGGGTGTCAGGCACGCGGCGGCCGGATACGGCGGCACGTCGATGCGCTCGCCGGCGGCGATGCGCTGCTGCAGTTCCAGCCACCAGCGCACGTCGAAGATTTCGCCGTGGCGCTGCATGAGCGCATCGCGCAGTTCGTCGGTCAGGCCGAGAAAGCGCGGAAACTGCTGCGGAAACACGTCGTGCGGGCCGACGTACCAGGCCTCGCTGCCGCTCGCGCCGTCGCCTTCGTCGTCGGGCAGCGCGCGGAAGCGGCATTCGGCGACGAGGCAAAGCTCGTCGTAGTCGTAGAAGATCGCGCGGCCGTTGCGCGTGATGCCGAAGTTCTTCAGCAGCAGGTCGCCGGCGAACACGTTGCTGCGTGCTAGATCGCGGATCGCCTGGCCGTAGTCGAGGATCGCGCGCCGCGCCGCGTCGGCGCCGACTTCGCGCAGATACAGGTTCAGCGGCCGCAGCCGCCGCTCGATGTAGCAGTGCGCGATGACGAGATCGTTGCCGTCGACATAGGCGCTGTCGCGGCATTCGGCGAGGATTTCCCGCAGCAGCGGCTCGGCGAAGCGGCGCAGCGGAAAGCGCAGGAAGCGGAATTCCTGCGCGTCGACAAGGCGGCCGGCGCGGTCGCGGTGGAACACGAGCCGGTACTTGGCCATGACCTCCTCGCGCGCGCTTTCCTTCGGAAACGCGAAGCGGTCGCGGATCAGCTTGAACACGAGCGGATACGACGGCAGGGTGAACACGAGCATGACCATGCCGCGTTCGCCGTCCGCATGCACGAGCGGCTCGTCGGGATCGCGCTGCAGATGCCGGAAGAAATGCCGATAGCGCTCGGTCTTGCCCTGCTTGGCGCGGCCGAGCACGGTGTAGAGCTCGTCGATCGGCTTGGACGGCAATATCGTGCGCAGGAACACGACGGCGTCGCCGACCGTCGCGAGATCGGCGTGGAAATAGCTGCGCGTGTAGCCGAACACCTGCGCGACGTGCTCGCGCTCGGTCAGCACGGCGTCGGCGCGGATGCCGCCGGGTTCGTGCACGAGCGCGATGACCAGCGGCGCGATGCGTTCGGCGCCGAGCACGCGGCCGACGAGGTACGCGCGCCGCTCGCGGTAGAACACGGTCTGCAGCAGCTCGATTGCGCGAACCGGATCGCTGCCCCAGCCGTCGAGCCGGCGCGACACGGCTTCGGCGATGCGGATCGCGCAGAGGCCCGCATGCGCGTAGGCCGCGGCGAACGGATAGTCGTCGAGGATGGCTTGGCAGACGCGCGGCAGATTGCTCCAGACCGCGTAGCTGTGGCGCGCGACCGGATGCGTGATGCGGTCGGTCGGCTCGATGTCGAGCGCGACGAACTCGATGTCGGCGTCGACGCCGCGGGTCTTGAAGAAGCGCCGCGTCTGCGTGTTGTACCAGGTCTTGTACAGCTCCTGGTCCAGCAGGTGCGCGACGATGGCCGCGTAATGCGCATGGATGCCGCGCCACAGCGCGCGGTCGCGCAGCGCCTCGCCGAGATGCGCCTCGAGCTGTGCGGCCATGCGCAGCGCACAGGCGTCGTAGAGCTCGATGCGCTCCACCGCATCCTCGTTCGCGCCGGCCCAGTCGCGCGCCTCGAACCGCCGCTGCGCGCGCTGCGTGATCGCCCGGAAACGCGCGTGGTAGTCCTCGAAGCCGGCATGGATCAGGGCGGCGGCTTCGGCGGCGGCGGACGGTGTGCTCATGCGCGCGGACGGTCGGCGGTGAGCCCGAGTATCGCGATTGCGGCGGCGGCCGGATAGAGGCCCACCGCGGCAAGTACGCGGTCCGTGTCAGGCGCCGGAATGTCGCGCCCCACTGCACCGCTCGCCGCGACGTTGCCGTGTCACCTCGCGTCGCGCGTCCCCGAAAACGATTCCCGTCCCGGCTTCTCCGACGCGTTCATGCAACCGCCGCTAGGATGTCCCGATGACGACCGATGACATGGCGGCGCCGGCGACCATCCGTTGCGGCGACCTGTACTGGATAGGCCCCGACGACGATGCCGCCGTCGCACCGTCCCACGCCCATCCGCATGTCGTGGTGCAGGACGACGTGTTCAACCGCTCGCGCATCGCGACCGTGGTCGTCTGCGCATTGACCTCGAACCTGCGGCGCGCGGGCGAACCCGGCAACGTGCTGCTCGATCCCGGAGAAGGCGGGCTGACGCGGCAGAGCGTCGTCGTGGTGTCGCAGATCGATGCCGTGGACAAGGCGCGACTGGGCGCGCACATAGGCCGCCTGTCGCCGCAGCGCGTCGCGCAGATCCTGGCCGGGCTGCGCTTTCAGCAGGAGGCGTTCTTCGGGCCGTCGCGCTGAGCGCAGCGCCGGCATCGCGTCGGAATGCCGCGCCCCGATCGGGGCGCGGCGACATGGCAGACGGCGACGCGGCGTTGCGCCACTTCGCGCTCAGGCCTTACAGCGCCTTGATCAGCTCATCGGCGAACTCGGAGCACTTGATCTCCTTGGCGCCTTCCATCAGACGGGCGAAATCGTAGGTCACGGTCTTGTTGCCGATGGCCTTGTCCATCGCCGCAATGATCGCGTCGGCGGCTTCGGTCCAGCCCATGTAGCGCAGCATCATTTCGCCGGACAGGATGACCGAGCCCGGGTTGACCTTGTCGAGGTTGGCGTACTTCGGCGCGGTGCCGTGGGTGGCTTCGAACACGGCGTGGCCGGTCTTGTAGTTGATGTTGCCGCCCGGCGCGATGCCGATGCCGCCGACCTGCGCGGCCAGCGCGTCGGACAGGTAATCGCCGTTGAGGTTCAGGGTCGCGATCACGTCGAATTCGTCCGGACGCGTCAGCACCTGCTGCAGGGTGATGTCGGCGATCGCGTCCTTGATCAGGATCTTGCCCTTGGCCAGCTCGGCCTTCTGCTCGGCGTTCGCCTCGGCCTCGCCCTTGGCGGCCTTGGTGCGCTCCCACTGTTCCCAGGTATAGACCTGGCCGCCGAATTCGCGCTCGGCCAGGGCGTAGCCCCAGTTGCGGAACGCGCCTTCGGTGAACTTCATGATGTTGCCCTTGTGCACCAGGGTCACCGACTTGCGCTTGTTGGCGATGGCGTATTCGATCGCCGCGCGGATCAGGCGCTCGGAGCCGTCCTTCGACACCGGCTTGATGCCGATGCCCGAGGTTTCCGGGAAGCGGATCTTGCCGAATTCCTTCGGGAAGTTTTCCTTGAGCAGGGCGAGGAACTTGGTGTTCGCTTCGCTGCCCTGTTCGAACTCGATGCCGGCGTAGATGTCTTCGCAGTTCTCGCGGAAGATCACCATGTCGACCTTGTCCGGCGACTTGACCGGCGAGGGCACGCCCTTGAACCAGCGCACCGGGCGCAGGCAGACGTAGAGGTCGAGCATCTGGCGCAGAGCGACGTTGAGCGAGCGGATGCCGCCGCCGATCGGCGTGGTCAGCGGGCCCTTGATCGAGACCAGATAGTCGCGGCAGGCCTGCACGGTGGAATCCGGCAGCCAGCTGCCGAACTGGTTGTTGGACTTTTCGCCGGCGTAGATCTCGAGCCAGTGGATCTGGCGCTGACCGCCGTAGGCCTTCTTCACCGCCGCGTCGAACACGCGCACCGAAGCGCGCCAGATGTCGGCGCCCGTGCCGTCGCCTTCGATGAACGGAATGATCGGATTGTCGGGAACGTTGAGGACGCCGTTGTCGATCGTGATCTTGGCGCCGCCGGCGGGGGCGGTGATGGTGGGCTCGGCCATGAGAATCTCCGGTGGGAAGGAAGGCAGGCGGCTGCCGGGAGGACTAGCCGGCTATTGTCGCGGTTGGACACTGACGCGTCCATGTCGCCGCCCGCGGCTACGCAATTCCTGCGCGTTCGCGGCGGCACCGGCCAGCGCGCAATTTCCCGCACCCGCCGTCCGGCGCGCTGCCTAGACTGACCGGCATACGCAGTCCGGGCGCGGCCAGGCCCGCCCCGGTCCGTGGCAGCCGCGTCCGGCGCGAGCCGGCGCCGCGTCCGGGCTGCGTTCCGTCACCGACCTACCCGGAGCGCGCATGAAATCGCTGCCGTTCGCCGCCGCGGCCCTGATCGCCGCAGGCCTGGTCGCCTCCGAGGCGCTGGCTGCCCGGCCGGCGCCCGCGAGCCGGCCGGCCTGCAGCGCGACCGAATCGCGGCCGCTGGAGTTCTGGCTGATCGGCCGCGACGCCGGCGCGATGCCGGCGGAAGTCCGCGAGCGACGGCGTCTCAGGGCCGTGCTCGACGGCTGTGCGATCAGCGAGCACTGGAGCAGCGCGGCCGTCCCACCCGCAGGCGGCGATGACCACCGCGACCCGGATGTACGGAGAGTCGCGTCGGCGGTCCTGCGGCGGCGCGTCGCGACGGCGCGCACGGCAGCGGCGCCGCCCTAGCCGTGGCGGTTGAAAAACGCTGCGTACGCCCGCGCGGTCGATGCCGCTCCCGCATTGCCGCGCCGCAGCCGCGGCGATACCGTCTGCGATCCATTCCGCACGAGTCCGCCCATGACCGAGCAGCATCTTCGCGGCGGCATCAGGTTCGCCGCCGGCGTCTTCCTGATTTCCGCCGGCATGCAGGCCATGGCGCACTATCAGTTCTACGTCGCCGGCATGGGCCTGGACGAGCGCCGCCGCGCCGTCATGGAAGCGATGCAGAGTTACGTGCTCGTGCCGCGCCTCGGCACGACGCTATGGACCCTGCACTGCATGTTCAGCCTGAGCTTCGCGATCTTCCTGATCCTTGCCGGCACGGCGTACTGGTGGATGGCCAAGGACATGCCGGTGTCGAAGCTGCGCGCGCTCGCGACCGCCAGCGCCGGCCTGTGCCTGGCGGCGGGCCTGCTCGTCGCGGTCGCGTATCCGGTCGTGCACACCGTCGCGATCCTGCTGCTCTCCGGCCTGGGCTTCACCTGGGCCGCCTGGCGCGGCCGCGGCGCGGCGCTCGGCCGCAGCTGAAACACGGACTGCGACGGCGATCCGGCCGACGCAGTATCGCGCGGGCTCGCACTTCGTCGGCGGCCTCGGCTGCAGCGACGGATCGATCGCCGCCGCCGACGCAGCGCAGTCTGCCAGACGCGACCGTCGACGCGCGCCGCGCCGGGACGCGCGTTACCGCAACAGCCAGTTTTTCGCGGCTACCTGCGCCTTTGACTCTCTCGGGAGTTCGTCATGTCCGCGGATGCCAGGACCCCGCTCGACCACGTCGCCGCCCTGCTCGCGCAGCTCAAGGAGATGCGCCACTACGCCAAGAACAACGTCGAGAACTTCACGGCGCAATGCTGCTGTTCGACGGCGAGCTCGCGAAGCTCGCGCAGGCCGACCGCATCGAGTCGCTGATGACGCGCCAGAGCGAGCTGTACGACGCGATCGAAGCGGCGATCGCCGCGCTGGAGGAGCTGTCGACGACCCTGCAGCCGCCGCCGGAAGACGATTCCGCTAGTCGCGGCCGGCGGTTCCGCCACCTCGATCGTGTCCGCACCCAGGCGGCTCGCGAGGGCGATGCGATCAGCCCGCGGGCGCGCCCGCCGCCGGCGCGACATTCAGCGACGGAGTCGCGAGGCCGCGATCGGCATCGCCGCTCGCACCGGTGCGCAGGTTCGCCGGGATGTGCCCGACATCGCCGACCGCGATCACCTTGATGCGCCCGTCCGGTTCGACCCGGATGCGTGTGAGGCTCGCATGGCCCACCGACATCTCCAGCCAGGCCGCTGTATCCACGCCGAGCGCCCGCGTGACCAGATAGCGGATGACGTTGCCGTGGCAGACGAACAGTTCCGTGCGCGCCGCGCCCTGCGCGGGTCGGAAATACGTCGCGAACAGGCGATCCAGCCGCGCCTTGCAGGCCGCCGCGTCTTCGGGTTTCTCCTTCGCCATGACCTCGGCATGGCGCGTCGGCGGCGTGCATTCGGCGAGGTCGTCGACCACCTCGAACGCGCGCCCAGGAAACTCTGCGCCGATCGCCGCGGCCGTGTCGCGCGCCCGCTGCATCGGGCTGACACGCAGCGCATCCGGCCGCGGCAGCTCGCCGCGCAGCCGCGCGCCGGCGAGCCGCGCCTGGGCGACGCCGATCGGCGACAGCGGCGGACCGACCTTCTCGTCGATGGCGGCATCGGGCAGGTAGTTGCCGTGGCGCACGAGCACGATGTCGCGCACGGCCGGCACCGCGGAGGCCGGCTGCTCCGCCGCGGCGGGCGGAGCAGCCGTTGCGAGCGCGAACACGGCGACGCACAGCGCCGGGAAGACGGATCGGTTCATCGGAAGACTCCGGCGGAAAAGGCGATTCGTCTTCTCGCACCGATGTCCGGCAGGGGTCAAGCGTTGCGGTCGCGGCGGCGAGCGCTGCCGCAACGCGGCAGGCGATTCCGCGGCGGTGCGGGTTCAGCTGCGATCGCTGCGCAGCGCCTGGGTCTCGCGCCGGTCGCCGGCGGCCTTGGCCGCGACGACGAGGCTCAGGCCGATGATGCCGGCGATGATCAGCACGGCGCCGAGCGCCGCCGTGCCCGTCGGCAGCGGCTCGTGCAGGAAGGCCACGCCGAGCGTGGTCGCGAACAGGATCTCGGCCGCCTGCATGGCCTCGACCGCGCCCAGCGCCGTCGCGTCGTTGCGCACGAGGCCGGTCGCGTGGAAGAACAGGATCGTCGCGACGGTGCCGGCGAACAGCGCGACGCCGCCGGCCAGCAGTACCTGCGGCAAGCCCGGCCAGCCGGCCTCGCGGCCCGCGTACGCGGCGACGAGCA
Source organism: Tahibacter caeni (assembly GCF_024609805.1). Classification (GTDB taxonomy): domain Bacteria; phylum Pseudomonadota; class Gammaproteobacteria; order Xanthomonadales; family Rhodanobacteraceae; genus Tahibacter; species Tahibacter caeni. Next base: position 20,934 of record NZ_JANFVR010000042.1, read on the forward strand.
GCCAGAACGGCTGGCTCGCCAAGGTCATGCCGAACACGCGCTGGGTCGCGTTGAGCTCCTCGCCGCTGCGCTCCAGGTGCAGCAGGATCTGCCGGTTGCCGAGCGGATACAGCACGGCCGCGATGCAGACGCTGACGAGCGCGGCCCAGGCGCGCGCGTCGAGCCGGCCGGCGAAATGGCCGTACTGCAGCAGCAGCACGCCGGCGACGATGACGAGGCCCAGCGACAGCGCGCGCTTGGGCAGGCGTGCGCGCGCGTCGCGGTAGATCAGCGGCGCGAGCAGCATGCCGGCGACGACGGTGATCTGGAAACTGCCGGCGACCAGCCACGACGGCCCGCTGGCCGCGGCCCAGGTCAGGCAGACACAGAACACCGTGAAGCCGACGCCGCTCCAGAGCAGCCACGGCAGCGGATGCGCGCGCAACGCGCGCAGCACCGGCGCGAAGCCGCCGTTGAACGGCACGACCAGCGCGAGCAGCGGCAGGGTCAGCAGGTAGCGCAGCGCCGCGGTCCAAGCCCAATGGCCGCCGTCGACCGCGCTCGCGCGGTTGAGCACGTAGGTCGCCGTGAAGAACAGCGCCGACAGCAGGCCGACGCCGACCGCATACAGCGCCGACGGGCGCCGTGCGTTCACTCCGCGTCGACGCGGCAGATGCGGTTGCGGCCGGCCTGCTTGGCGCGATACAGCTGCTGGTCGGCCGCGCGCATCAGATCCGACAACGAGCTCATGCCGCGGCGCCATTGCGCGAGGCCGATGCTGACGGTCACCGTCGCCGGCGTGCCGCCGAGATCGAACGGGCTGGCCTCGATCGCGCGGCGCAGACGCTCGGTCGACGCGGCCGCCTCGGTCAGGTCCTGCTCGGCGTAGACGAGCGCGAACTCCTCGCCGCCGATGCGCGCGACCAGCTGGTCGGCGCGCGCGTTGTGGCGCAGCAGCTGCGCGATGCCGCGGATCACGCCGTCGCCGGCCGGATGGCCGTAGCGGTCGTTGATCGGCTTGAAGTGATCGATGTCGACCAGGGCCAGGCACAGCGCGCGCAGGTGCCGCGTCGCGCGCAGGATCTCCTTCTCCATGAGCTCCTGGAACTGGCGCCGGTTGTACAAGCCGGTCAGCGGATCGGAGGTCGCGAGCTGGTAGAGCTCCTCGTGGTAGCGCGCCTCGACCGAACCCTGCTCCATGAACTTCAGGATGCTGTCGCCGACGCCGATGTGGTCGCCGTCGCGCAGCTCGGCCTCGAGAATGGGCTGCTCGTTGAGGAAGGTCTTGTTGGTCGAATCCAGGTCGCGGATGCGGTAGCCGTTGGCCTCGCGCCAGATGCGGCAGTGCTGACGCGAAATGCTGCGGTGGTTGATCTGCAGCTCCGCGTCCGGCGAGCGGCCGATGACGACGGCGGCATCGGCGAGCTCGAGGCGGTGGCCGAGGTTCTCGCCGTGGATCACGACGAGGCAGGCCGAGCCCACGCGCGCGGAGCGCTCGCCGGGCGGGCGTATCGTGCGTCGCTGGGTGGTGTTGCCGTTGCGCGGGGCCATCAGCCGAGTGTAGCGGCAGCCGGCGGCTTTCACGCAGCCGCCGATCTCGCTTTCCTCATCCGGCCAAAGGGGACGGCGCCGGCCGCAGGCGCACGAGCAGCCCGACCAGGACCAGCAGCAGCAGCGCCGCGCCCGCGTTGTGCGCCGTGGCCACCGGCAGCGGCAGGCCGAGCAGCACGTTGCTGACGCCCAGGGCGATCTGCAGCAGCAGCGCCGCGAGCACGGCCAGCGCCCAGCGGCCGAAGCCGCGGCGCCAGGCCGCGGCGACCACGCCGAGCAGATGGCCGAACACCAGCAGCGCGCCGATGCGGTGGCTGAGCTGGATCGCGGTGCGCGCGTCGGCGTCGAGCACGCCGCCTTCGTAGTTCACGCCGATCCCGCGCCAGAGCACGAACGCCTCGCGGAAATCGGTCGCCGGCCACCACTGGCCGGCGCAGGTCGGGAAATCGGTGCCGCAGGCCAGCGCGGCGTAGTTCGCGCTGGTCCAGCCGCCGAGTGCGATCTGCAGCGCGACCAGCACGAGGCCGACGACGACGAGGCGCCGCAGCGCCGCGGTGTCGACGCGGCCGAACGGCGCAAGGCTCAGGCGCAATGCGACATAAGACAGAAGGCTAAACGTGGACAACCCGCCGAGCAGGTGCGCCATGACCACGACCGGCTTGAGCTTCCATGTCACGGTCCACATGCCGAGCAGAGCCTGGAACACGATCAGCACCGACGCGCCGACGAGCACGCCGGCGAGACTGCCGAACTCGCGCCGGCGAAGGACCGCGAACGCAGCCAGCGTGAACGTCGTGAGGATCAGGCCGCCGGCGAGGAAGCGGTGCACCTGCTCGCGCCAGGCCTTGTGCGACTCGACCGCGCGCTCGGGGAACGCCGCGTTGGCCGCCTCGATCTCGTGGTCGTGCTTGGGCCAGGTCAGCTTGCCGTAGCAGGTAGGCCAGTCGGGACAGGACAGGCCGGCGTTGGACAGGCGCACGAACGCGCCGAACACGATGACGAGCAGGGCGAAGGCGACGGCGAACCAGGCGAGGTTGCGCAGCAGCGGCCGCGTGATGAAGGTCGGGCGGGTCATGGCATCAACGGATCAGACGGGACAGGTCCTGGCGCACGCCCGCAGGGTCGTAGCCGGGTTCGAAACGCAGCATCAACAGCCCGGCCGGATCGACGACGGCCGCCGCGACCGTGTCGGGCGCAGCCGGCCGCAGCGCCTGCAGCGGCGCGGCAGCGGACTCGACGAAGTCGATGCGCGGGTATTGGTCGAGCCGCGCCGGCGTGGCCTCGACGCCGAGCGCGGCGATGCGCAGGCGCGGCGCCTTCTGCGTCAGCAGCGACCAGATCTTCTCGGCGTCGGCCAGGGTCCGTTCGCAGGCCGCCGCGCAGCCGGGGCCTGCGATCAGCACGAGGGTCCAGCGGTACTGGCCGTCCTTCCAGGCGAACGCCGCGTCGCGCTGCGCACGCGGCGCGTCGCCGGCCAGCGCCTGCGGCGGCTGCACGAGCACCCCGTTGTTGCGCAGCTTGTGCGGCTGCCAGTCGGCCAGGCGCAGCGCGAACGCGACGACCATCGGCGCGAGGAATACCAGCATGATCGCGATCAACTGCAGTCGCTTGCGGGTTTGACTATCCATCCACCGATTCCTCAATTGCTCTTGCGCCAGTGCAGGCCGACGAAGATGACGCCGGCGACGAGCGCGAACGTGAACCACTGCAGCGCATAGCCGCGATGTTTTTCCGGCGCCATGATCGCCGGCGTCCAGCTGCGCACGAAGGCCGATCCCGGCTCCGCGTCGAGCAGCAACAGGCGCGGCGCGACCGGCGCGCCGAGGTCGGTCGCGATTGCGGCGAGATCGACGAACAGGGTCAGCTTCGGCCAGCCGCTCTGCCGCGGCAGCGCGTCGCCGCCGACGCGCAGGCCGCCGCCCGGCGCGGGCGCGTAGATACCGTGCAGCTCGACGTCGGTCAACGGCAGTTCCGGCCAGGCCGGCGCCGGCCCCCCCGGCGGCGCCGCGACCCACCCCAGATCGACGAGCAGGCGA